>NZ_CP091804.1:2372366-2712299 GCF_022024275.1 Sphingopyxis sp. BSN-002 | reverse complement strand
TCGCGCAGCCGCACATCGCCGAAATCCTCGATCAGCAGCAGCCCCTGCTCGAGGTCGCGCGCGATGATCGTCGGCGCGTTCAGCCCCTGGTCGCACAGGAATTCCGCAATCGCGATGAACGGACGCGGGTCCTCGTGCGGCGGCGGCGCGTCCATCAGCACCGCCTGCCGGTCGCCGTCGACGACGCGGAAATAACGGCGGAAGGACGCGTCCCCCGCGAGCGGCAAAATCCGGGCGTCACCCCAGCCATGAGCGGCGAGGAACGCCGGGGCGTGGGCGGGCGGAATCATCGGAGCGGCCATCGCGCTTCCCAAGCCGCCGGCACTTCGGCTGTCAAGACGCGCGCGTCGCCTTCACCCGAAATCCGCAAGGTCAACGCCTCGGGCCAGCCCTGCGCACCAAGTCGCTCGGGCCATTCGATCAGCAACGCGCCGTCATAGAGATAATCGTCGAGCCCGAGTTCGATCAGCTCGTCCTCTTCCTCGATGCGGTAGAGATCGACATGTGCGATCGCCAGATCGACCTCGGGCGGCGCATAGGGCTGGACGATCGCGAAAGTCGGGCTCGGCGCTTCGCCGGCAAGCCCGCGCTGTTTCAGGATCGCGCGCGCCAGCGTGGTCTTGCCCGCCCCCAGATCGCCCGATAGCAGCACAACGTCCCCGGGCATCAGCGCCGCGCCGATCGCCTCGCCGATCCGTCCGGCCTCCTCCAGCGAATAATCGGCACGGAAATTCACGCGCGCGGCAGGCTCACGCGCACCAGCGTCCCCTGCCCCTTCTCGCTCATCACCTCCATCGTTCCGCCGTGCGCGGCGACGAGCTGGCGCGCGAGCGCGAGCCCGATCCCGCCGGTCTGGGTGCCAGCCTGCGTGCCCTTGGTCACCGCAGCGACCGCTTCGGGCATCCCGGGGCCATTGTCGGAAACGACGATCTCGACCCCCCTGTCATCGCCGTCGGCGTGGAGCAGCACGCGCCCGCTGCCGCGCTTGACCGGCGCAGTGAAGCGGATCGCATTGTCGAGCAGTCCGCCGATCACGCGTCCCAGCCGCGACGCATCGCCTTCGATCACGCCAAGCGTCGCCGAAAGCTGGCTGGCGAGCTCCATCTTCTCCGCATCGGCGAGGATTCTCGCTTCGGCGAGCGCCTTGTCGAGCAGCGCGCGGACGTCGACCGGCGCGCGTTCGACGGCAAGCGTCCCCGCCTCGCCCTGCGCAAGGTCGAGCACATTGTCGATCTGGCGCCCGAGCACACCGACCGAATCCATGATCGCGTCGACATACGCCTTGGCGGGCGCGGGCAGTTCACCCGCATAGCCCGCCTGCAGCATCTCTCCGAAGCCGCCGATCGAGGTCAGCGGCGTGCGAAGTTCATAGCTCATGCGCGAGAGGAAAGCGGTCTTGACCTTGTCGGCCGCCTCGAGCGCCTCGTTGCGTTCACGCAGCGCGCCTTCCATCTTCCGGCTCGCGGTGATGTCGAGCATGATCAGCAGCGCATTGCCGTCGGGCAGCGGGATCGACGCAAAGTCGAAATGACGCCCGTCGGCGAAGCGGACCTCGCCGACACGTTGCGTGCGCTCCAGCGTCGCGGCGCGGATCACTTCCTGCACGATGCTGATCTGGTTGGGCTTGGCGAGCCGGTCGGCGAGCCCGCCCATCAGCACGTCGACGCGCGGATGCGCCGCGAGCGTGTGCTCCTCGACATTCCACAGCCGGCGGAAGCGCTGGTTCCACAGGTGCAGACGCCCGTCGGGGGCGAACACCGCGACCGCTTCGAACAGATTGTCGAAGGTCGCCGTGCGCACCCGCAGCAACGTGTCGCGCGCACCGGCCAGCTGTACCTGTTCGGTGCGGTCCTCGGCGATCAACAGCAGGCCGCCATCGGGGGTCGGCTGCGCGACGACGTGCAGGTGCGTCCCGTCGCGCAGCAGCCACTCCTCCTCGCTCGCCTCGGCGCGTGCGAACCAGTCGACATGCGCCTGCCGCCATTCGGGATAGTCGCGCACCTCGGGGGTCCGTCCCCCCTCGCGCCAGAGGTCGAGCAACCGGGCAAAGGGGCGCGCCTCGGACACATCCTCCGCCGACAGGTCGAACAGGCGCCGGAACGGCTGGTTCGCGAAGACAAGCCCCTGATCGGGGCCGAACTGCGCGACCGCGGCCGACAGCCGGTCGAGCAGCTCGCGCTGGGTGTTGACGAAGCGGCGATGCGCGCCGCGCTCGCTTTCGAGCTCCTGGATGTCGATGGCATAGCCCGCGATCCCGATCACGCGGCCACCTTCGGGCGCCAGCGGAACGTCGACGACGCGCATGATTCGCCGCTCGCCCTCGATCGTCACGGGCACGGTTCGCTGTTGCGCCGATCCCGCAGCGCGCGCCGCTTCGGCGGCATCGCTCGCGCTGACCCCCGCGATCGGCTCGCACAGTTCGATCCCGCCCTCGATCACCGTCCCGGCGCTCTTCGCCTCGACCGCGCGGACATAGGCATTGTTGACGAGCGCGAGCCGCATGTCGCTCTCGCGGAACCACATCGGGAAGGGCGCGGCCTCGATCAGACCCGACAGCGCCTCGAACGCCGCCATCGCCTCGTCGCGCTCGTGCCGCGCCTGCGCCAGCGACTGCTGCCCGTCGGTCGCGTCGCTCATCCAGAGGAGGACGCTGCCGGGTCCGCCGACCGCGGGCGGTGCCGCGGCGCCGTGAAAGACGATCGTCCGGCTGCTGCCCTGCGGCCTCACGCTGAGGACGAAAGGCTTTGCCCCGCGCTGCGCGCCGAGGATCGCCTGTCGCAACTGCTCGTGCCCGGCCGGGTCGAGTCCCGCGTCGAGCCCGCGCAATTCGTCGAAATTGCGCGGTCCCTGCGCCAGACCGAGCCAGCGTCCGAGCCGCTCGCTCGCCTCGATCCGCCAGTCGGCGCGGACGATCACCGGCAGCTGCGGCGATGCCTCGACCAGACTGGCAAGCCGCTCGGTCTGCCCGGCGACGAACGCCGAACGGCGCTGCATCGCAATCCCGCGGCCGACCGCCCACACCCCGGCGAGCAGCCAGAGCGCGACGAACAGCCCGACGGCAAAGAGCGCCCCCGACGACAAGGTCATGGGAGCGCCACCGCGGGAGAGGAGGGATGGGCCGACGGGCGAATTGCCATCCGACCGCCCTATCGCCTGTATCCGCCGGTTTCAATCGCCCGGCGTCAGGCCGGGCGATGCGGGCGGTTATCGGCCGCCCGGAAGGCTGTGGCTTTCGAGTCACACAAATTTCTAAAATTGTCGCAAATTGTCGCGCGCGCTTGATTTGATGTTAAAGCTCTGGAACCCTTGGTTTTGCTCGGGTTGTCCCCCCAAAAGTCCGGGAGCGCGCTTGACCTTGTGTTAAGGCCTGTCGGGCAAGAGGCTGCCTGAACGATCAAAAAACCAGGGAACAGCTATATGAAAATGATTCAAGGGACTGCGCTTCGGGCGCGGCGGCAACTCGGTTTGGCAAGCCTTTCGGCACTCGCGGTCATGCTCGCGGCGCCGGCACACGCACAGGACGAGGTGCAGGGCGACCAGCAGGCGGACGAAACCGCGGACAGCGCCGACACCGGCGAAGCGATCATCGTCACCGGTTCGCGCATTCGCAGGCCCAACCTTGAATCGCAGGTTCCCGTCGTATCCGTCGGCGGCGAGGAGTTCTTCCAGCAGGGCCGCACCTCGATCGGCGACGTTCTCAACGACCTGCCGTCGCTGCGCAGCACGATCGGCCAGTCGAACTCGACGCGCTTCCTCGGCACCTCGGGTCTCAACATCCTCGACCTTCGCGGCCTCGGCACCCAGCGCACGCTCGTGCTGCAGAACGGCCGCCGTCACGTCGGTTCGGACATCCTCAGCAACGCGGTCTCGGTCGATACCAACCAGATCCCGACCGACCTCATCGAACGCGTCGACATCGTCACGGGCGGCAGCTCGGCCATCTATGGTTCGGACGCGATCGCGGGCGTCGTCAACTTCGTGCTGAAGCGCGACTTCGACGGCCTCCAGATCCGCGGCCAGTCGGGCATCAGCCAGCATGGCGACGCCGGCCAATATTATGTCAGCGGCGTGTGGGGCACCAACTTCGCCGAGGGCCGCGGCAACGTGGCGGTCAACGTCGAATATGCCCGCCAGGAAGACTGGTACGCCTCGCAGCGCAAGTCGTATCGCACCCAGAACACCTTCGTCCAGGTCGACAGCGATCCGTCGGGCCTGACCAACGGCAGCGACGGCATCCCCGACTCGGTCTTCACGCGCGATGTTCGCAGCGGCCTCTATTCGAACGGCGGCACGTTCCTCGGCTGCTGCGATGCGAGCGGCAATTATCTGCAGCCCTATCTCTTCCGCCCCGATGGCACGCTGACGCCGCAGACCGGCGATTTCATCGGCGTCCAGGCCTATCCGACCGTGGTCGGCGGCGACGGCAACAATTTCCGCGACGGCACCCAGACGGGCTTCTCGCCGGCGCTCGACCGCGTCAGCGTCAACCTGATCGGTCACTTCACCGTCAGCGACGCCTTCGAGCCCTTCATCGAAGCGAAATATGTCCGGACCAATTCGCTCGGCAACGCCAGCGGCCCGTTCTTCTTCTCGGGCGGCACCACCGGCTCGCCGCGTGAAGTGTTCAACACCGACAACCCGTATCTGAACCCGCAGGCGCGCCAGTTCCTGCTCGACTATTACGGTTCGGCGACCGACGTGCCCTTCTATTTCCAGAAGAACGTCGTCGATCTCGGCAACCGCGAGGAAAAGGCGCAGCGCGAAACCTTCCGCATCGTCGCCGGTGCCCGCGGCACCTTCAACGACGACTGGACCTATGAAGTTTCGGGCAACTACGGCGAGTTCACCGAGTCGACCCGCATTCTCGGCAACCTGAACGTCCAGCGCTTCCTGCTGGCGATCGACGCGGTCGATCAGGGCCTGTTCCAGAATGGCGTCGCCAACGGCAATATCGTCTGCCGCGCGCAGGTCGATCCGACCGCCGCGATCGCGTTCGAAGGTGCACGCCTGCCCGCCTATGCGCAGGCCCAGCTCGCGAACGACGTCGCCGCCTGTAAGCCGGCGAACATGTTCGGCGAGGGCAATATCTCGCAAGACGCCAAGAACTACATGATCCAGGACACGGTCTCGCGCGGCAAGATCACGCAGCTCGTGTTCAGCGGCTTCCTCAGCGGCGATTCGAGCCAGTGGTTCGAACTGCCCGGCGGCCCTGTCGGCTTCGCGATCGGCGCCGAATATCGCCGCGAGACGAACGACTATACGCAGGATCCGCTCGTCGACGCGGGTCTGACCTTCTACAACGCGATCCCGACCTTCAACCCGCCGGCGTTCGAAGTGAAGGAAATCTATGGCGAACTTCGCGTCCCGATCCTCGCCAACATGCCCTTCTTCCACGAACTGACGCTCACCGGCGCCGGTCGTATCGCGGACTACAAGGGCAAGACCGGGACCGTGTACGCCTATAACGGCGGCGTCGAATGGTCGCCGATCGAGGATATCCGCTTCCGCGCGCAATATGCCCGTTCGGTGCGCGCACCGAACCTGACCGAGCTTTACACGCCTGCCGGTCAGAATTTCGCGCCGGGCTTCGCGGATCCGTGCGACGTCAACAATATCGGTGACGCGCCGAACCGTGCCGCCAACTGCGCCGCTGCGGGCATTCCGAACGGAACCGCGATCCCGTATCTGCAGTCGCTGCCGTACCTGTCGGGCGGCAACCCCGATCTGGATGCAGAAAAGTCCGATTCGTGGACGATCGGCGGCGTCTTCCAGCCGCGCTTCCTGCCCGGCTTCTCGGCGTCGGTCGACTATTACAACATCACAGTGAACAACGTGATCGTCCCGCTCGACGCGCAGACGATCGTCGATGCCTGCTATGATTCGGAATCGACCGTCAATTCCTTCTGCGGCCTTTTCACCCGCAACGGCAACGGCACCGGCCCGAACCAGGAGGCGCCGTACCAGATCATCTCGAACAGCCTGCTGTCGGGACCGGTCAACTTCGCGAAGCTGAAGGTTCGCGGGATCGACGTCGAAGCTGCCTATCGCAAGAATTTCGGCAACTTCTCGCTCAACACGCGCATCCAGTACACGCACGTTCTCCAGAACGACAATTTCCTCGATCCGCTCTTCCCGACCGTCGCCGACCGCGTGCGGTACGAGCTGGGCGATCCGGCGGATGCGTTCAACTGGAACGTCGAACTGAAGCACGGCAAGGTGACCTTCGGTTACCAGATGCGCTATATCGGCAAGATGACGCCGGGCGCGGTCGAGAACATCCAGTCGGTTCAGGGTCGCCCGCCGGAGAATGAGGATGCGTTCGACATCCGCTACTATCCGGACGTGATCTATCACGACCTGCGTCTGCAGGTTGATGTGAACGACAAGTTCAACGCCTATTTCGGCGTCGACAACGTCGGCAACCGCCTGCCCCCCTATGGCCTCACCGGCATCGGCGGCGGCAGCGGCATCTACAACAATATCGGCCGCTTCTTCTACGCGGGCGCCGTCGCCAAATTCTGACGGACAGCCTTTCGGGGCGAAGGAAAGGACCGGGAGCCGCGCTCCCGGTCCTTTTTTTGTGGCGCGGCGGGGTAGCCGGCGGCAAGAAGGCCGCAATGTCCCTGTCCTCCGGAACCTGCTGATCATGGCGACCGACGGTGTCGGCACGCTCGAACAGGCGCTCGCCAACGGGCGCGGCCTGCTGGCGCACGACCCGCGCGGCGCGCTCGAACAGGCGCATGCGATCCTGACGGTCGATGGTCGCAACTATGATGCGCTGCGCCTGCGTGCCGCCGCGCTGCGCCGCCTCGGCGACAGCGACGGCGCCGAGCGTACCGAACGCCACGCGCTCGAGAATTTCGGCCAGAGCCGCACGCTCGGTGCCGCGGCGGCGGCGCTGGCGCGCGGTGACCTCCGCGCGGCGGAGCATATGCTGCGCCCGCATCTCGCGGCGAACCCCGACGAACCGGGCGCGCTGATCATGCTGGCCGAACTCGTCAACATGCTCGGCGGCTACGCCGAGGCCGAGGCGCTGTTCCGCCGCGCGCTCGCGATCATGCCGAATTTCGCGGAGCCGCGGCTCGGCATCGCAACGGTGCTGTTCCGTCAGGGACGGCCCGACGCCTCGGTTGTCGAGCTTCAGGCCATCCTCGCAGCCGACCCCGGCCATGAGGGGGCCACGCGTCAGCTTGCCAACACGCTGGGGCACCTCGCCCGCTATGACGAGGCGCTCGCCGTGTACGAACGCTTCCTCGCCGCGGCGGAGGGCAGCGAAGCCGCGCGCGTCGGCTACGGCCATATGCTGAAGACCGTCGGACGCACTGAAGAGGCCATTGCGGCGTACCGGCATGTCCTGTCGCAGCGCCCGGAGCACGGGGAGGTCTGGTGGAGCCTTGCCAATCTGAAGACCGTGCGCTTCGATGCAGACGATATCCGACAGATGGAATCCGGGCTCGGCGCCCCAGGACAATCGCCGGGCGACCGCGCCCAGCTGCATTTCGCGCTGGGCAAGGCGCTCGAGGATGCGGGCGACCACCACGCCGCCTTCGACCATTATGCCAGCGGCAATGCCCTCGTCCGTGCCGGAATGCCCTACGACGCCGCAGCATTTGGCGACGATGTTTCCCGGACGATTGCGGCGCTGCCCGCAGGGCTGTTCACGGCACGAGGCCACGAAAGTGAGGCGCCGATCTTCATTCTCGGCATGCCGCGCGCGGGATCGACGCTGATCGAGCAGATCCTCGCGAGCCATTCACAGGTCGAGGGAACCGCCGAGCTTCCCTATATTCCGGAGATCGCGCGCGAACTGATCGTCGAGATGCGCCAGCCCTTTCCCGAATTGCTCGCAGGGCTGCCCGATGCGCGCCTGAGGGAATTGGGGCAGCGCTACCTCGACCGCGCGCGTTTCCACCGGAGTTCGGACCGCCCGCGCTTCATCGACAAGATGCCGAACAACTGGTTCGACATCGGCCTGATTCTGCTGGCTTTACCCTACGCCCGGATCATCGACGCGCGGCGGCATCCGCTCGATTGCGGCTTCTCGAACTTCAGGCAATATTTCGCGCAGGGGCAGGCCTTTTCCTACGACCTTGCCGACATGGGGAATTACTACCGCGACTATGTGCGGCTGATGGCGCATATCGACGCCATATTGCCGGGCCGCGTGCACCGCGTGATCCACGAAGAGTTGCTCGCCGATCCCGAAGGCGAGACGCGCCGCCTGCTCGCGGCGCTCGACCTGCCGTTCGAGGAAAATTGCCTGCGCTTCCACGAAAACAGCCGCGCGGTGCGGACGGCGAGTTCGGAGCAGGTGCGCCGCCCGATCAATCGCGACGGCGCCGGGCGCTGGCGCGCCTATGAGGCATGGCTCGGCCCGCTGAAGGATGCCCTGGGGCCGGCGCTCGAAAGCTATCCGGACGCACCGGAACGCTGAGCGGGGCGCCGCATCGCTGCGGCGCCCCTCCCGCAATCAATAGCGGTAATGGTCAGGCTTGAACGGGCCTTCGACCGGAACGCCGATATAGTCGGCCTGCTTCTGGCTGAGCTGGCTGAGCTTCACGCCCAGCTTTTCGAGGTGCAGCGCCGCGACCTTTTCGTCGAGGTGCTTGGGCAGGACGTAAACGTCGTTCTTGTACTGGTCGCTGCGGGTCCACAGTTCGATCTGCGCGAGCGTCTGGTTGGTGAAGCTCGCCGACATCACGAACGACGGGTGGCCGGTCGCGTTGCCGAGATTCACCAGACGGCCCTTCGACAGGATGATGATCTGCTTACCGTCGGGGAATTCGACCAGGTCGACCTGCGGCTTCACTTCGGTCCACTTGTAATTGGCGAGCGCCGCAATCTGGATCTCGCTGTCGAAGTGGCCGATGTTGCAGACGATCGCCATATTCTTCATCGCCGCCATATGCTCGGCAGTGATCACATCGGCGTTGCCGGTCGCGGTGACGAAGATGTCCGAGCGCTTCACGGCTTCGTCCATCGTCACGACCTCGAAACCTTCCATCGCCGCCTGCAGCGCGCAGATCGGGTCGATTTCGGTGACGAGGACGCGGGCACCGCCGTTGCGGAGCGACTGGGCGCTGCCCTTGCCGACGTCGCCGAAGCCGGCAACGGTCGCGACCTTGCCCGCCAGCATCACATCGGTGCCGCGGCGGATCGCGTCGACGAGCGACTCTTTACAGCCATAGAGGTTGTCGAACTTCGACTTGGTGACGCTGTCGTTGACGTTGATCGCGGGGAAGGGCAGCTCGCCCTTCTTGGCGATGTGGTACAGGCGGTGGACGCCGGTCGTCGTTTCTTCCGACACGCCCTTGATCGCCTTGACGGTCTTGGTGAGGTAGCCCGGGTTCGCCGCGACGAACGCCTTCAGCGCGCGCTGCATCTCGATCTCTTCCTCATTCTCGGGCGCCGGCATCGTCTCGCCGGCTTCGAGCTTCGCGCCCCACAGCGCGAACATGGTGGCGTCGCCGCCGTCGTCGAGGATCAGGTTGCACGTCGTGCCGTCTTCCACGCCCCAGTCGAAGATACGGCCGACATAGTCCCAGTAATCGGCAAGGCTCTCGCCCTTCACCGCGAACACGGGGACGCCCGACGCGGCGATCGCGGCGGCGGCATGGTCCTGCGTTGAGAAGATGTTGCACGTCGCCCAGCGCACTTCGGCGCCGAGCGCGGTCAGCGTCTCGATCAGCACCGCGGTCTGGATCGTCATGTGCAGCGAGCCGGTGATGCGCGCGCCCTTCAGCGGCTGCGACGCGCCGAATTCGGCGCGCAGCGCCATCAGGCCCGGCATTTCGGTTTCGGCGATGTTGATTTCCTTGCGCCCGAAATCGGCGAGGCCGATGTCGGCAATCACATAGTCACGGGTGTCGGCGGCGAGAGTGGCCACGGGGGATCTCCATATTGGCAAGTACGACCGCAGGCGAGCGGTCCCGAATTACGCGAGTAATTATGGGGCGCGCCCTAGCCGAAAGCGCGTCGGCGATCAAATATAAAGTTTTCTTTATATCTTCAGGATTGCCGAGGTGACCCGGCGCGCTTCAGGCACGACTCAACCGCCCGGAATGCGGGCCCCGCCGAAAATAAATTTTAGCGCGATTCAAATGTGACAGTCCGCCGTGCGCAACTGTGACACAGGATACCGAAAGCCAAGATCATGAAAATCCGGACTTATAATACGCCTTGGCGATTAGCCTAATTCGCCTTTGTGACATCAGTGTTACAAAGGGTCCGGAATATTGACTTTTCCCGGGGCGAGCGAGAAAATCGGCCAAAGTTTTCGGGGAGATAGATAGATGAAAAAAATTCTGCTGCCGCTCGTCGCGCTCGCTTTCGCGACCCCTGCCGCGGCGCAATCGATCGTCGTCAACGGCGCGGAAGAGACTGATTCGACGCCGCTGTCGGTCGCCTATGAGGAACTCAGCGCCGGCCGGAACGCAATGGCGGTCGACAAGCTGACGCACAGCACGCTCGACCGCGACGACCCCTCGCGCCTGATCAACCTCGGCACCGCCTATGCGCGCCTCGGCCAGACCGCCGAAGCGCAGACCGCATACAAGGCCGCGATCACCAGCGACATCCGCTACGACGTCGAACTCGCGAACGGCACCTATATGGATTCGCGCTGGGCCGCCCGCACCGCGCTCGCCAACCTCAACGCCGGCAAGCCGCTTCTCGCGCTCGCGCGCTGATGAAAATTACGCCTCACCGCCCTCGGTGGTGAGCAGGCGGGAGTCCACACCCGCTTCGGCGAACGCCGCCTGCCAGCGACTGGCGGGCGGCGTTTCGAACAATATGGCATCGCTTCCCGGCGTCACATGCCAGCCGTGGCGGACCATTTCCTCTTCGAGCTGCCCCGGCGACCAGCCAGCATAGCCCAGCGCGACGAGCCAGTGCGACGGGCCGCGGCCTTCCCCGATCGCGCGCAAGATGTCGTGCGAGCTCGACACCATCCAGCGGTCGGCGACCTGGATCGCCTCGGCGCCCGCCCAGTCGCGGCTGTGGATCACGAAGCCGCGCGTCTGCTCGACCGGGCCGCCCAGATAGACCGGTTGCTCCAGCGGCTCGTCATGCTCGATCTCGAGCTGGTCGAGCACCGCGCCGACCGTCATCCCGTCGATCGGGTCGGCGATGCCGATCCCCATCGCGCCATCCTCGTCATGGCTGACCATCGCGATCACGGCATGCTCGAAACGGGGGTCGCCGATTCCGGGCAACGCGAGCAGCAGCTGGCCGGTAAAGAAGGTCGGCGTCGTTTCCATGCCCCTGTAATGCCCCGCGCGACAAAAAGGGTCCAGCGCGTTCGGCAAATAGATCCACATGCTTGACTCGCCGCCGCCGCGCCCCAATGTCGCGCCCGAACCAATCCCCTCGAGTGAAAGGATGCCTCAATGACGATCCAGACCGGCGACAAGCTGCCCGACGCGACCTTCGTGAAGGTTACCGAAAACGGCCCCGAACAGGTCACCACCGCCGATTATTTCAAGGGCCGCAAGGTCGCGCTCTTCTCGGTCCCCGGCGCCTTCACCCCGACCTGCTCGGCCAAGCACCTCCCGGGCTTCGTCGACAAGGCCGACGAGCTGAAGGCCAAGGGCGTCGACGAGATCGTCTGTACCGCGGTCAACGACGCCTTCGTGATGGGCGCATGGGGCAAGAGCGCCAGCGCCGGCGACAGCGTCACCATGCTCGCCGACGGCAACGGCGCCTTCGCCGACGCGGTCGGCCTGACGATGGACGGCACCGCCTTCGGCATGGGCAAGCGCGGCCAGCGCTTCTCGATGATCGTCAACGACGGCGTCGTCGAACAGCTCAACGTCGAAGCCCCCGGCGAATTCAAGGTGTCGAGCGCCGACCATATGCTCGAACAGCTCTAAGGACAGGCGGGGCGGCTCCGCATCGGGCCGCCCCTCTTCCCTTTTGTCATATTTTCGTGCAACAGCGTCGCGATGACATCCAACTCATCGCAAGACACCTCCGATCCCGCAGCCCTCGTTGAAGGGATCATTACCGAGCTTCAGGACAAGTTCCGCACCTCGGTTGCCAACCTCAAATCGGCCATCGCCGCCTATGTGCACGATCGCACCCTGCCGCCGGCCGACGCCGCCGCAACGGGGCTGTTCGACTATCCGGCAATCCGCCTCGTCACCACGGGTGAGCAACGCGAGGGGCAGAAGGGCCATAACCTCGCCTTCGGCCGTTTTGAACGCGCGGGCGAGTTCGTCACCACGGTCACACGTCCCGACCTGTTCGCCGATTATCTCCGCGACCAGCTCACCTTGCTCGCACGTCACTATGACATCGAACTGTCGGTCACGCGCACCGGGCAGCAGATCCCCTTCCCTTATGTGCTCGACGCCAGCGACGGGTCGGACATGGGCGGCGTCACCCCGCTCGAACTCGCGCGCCATTTCCCGACCACCGAGCTCGCCGACATCGGCGACGAACTCGCCGACGGCCTGTTCGGGCAGGATCCCGCCGCACCGCAGGCGCTCGCCTTGTTCGACGCGCTGCGCACCGACTTCTCCCTCGCGCGCCTTCGCCACTACACCGGCACCGCGCCCGAGCATTTTCAGCGCTACATCCTCTTCACTAACTACCACCGCTATGTCGACGAATTCGTCGCATGGGCCGGCGCGCAGGTCGGTCAGGGCCGCTACACCGCGCTCGCGGGCGCTGCGGGGCTCTACGTCGACCAGCCCGGCGTCAACGCCAGCGCGCTCGTCGCCGACAGCGCCTGGCGGCGGCACCAGATGCCCGCCTATCACCTGATCGCCCCTGACGGCGGCGGCATCACCCTCGTCAACATCGGCGTCGGTCCCTCGAACGCGAAGACGATCTGCGACCATCTCGCGGTGCTGCGTCCCGAGGCATGGCTGATGATCGGCCATTGCGGCGGCCTTCGCCCCAGCCAGCGCATCGGCGACTATGTCCTCGCCCACGCTTACCTCCGCGACGATCATATCCTCGACGCGGTGCTGCCGGTCGAAATCCCGATCCCGCCGATCGCCGAAGTGCAGGTCGCGCTCGCGAGCGCCGCCGAAGCGGTGTCGGGCGCCACCGGCGCCGACCTCAAGAAGCGCATGCGCACCGGCACCGTTGTCACCACCGACGACCGCAACTGGGAGCTGCGCTACACCGATAGTGCGCTGCGCTTCTCGCAATCGCGCGCGATCGGCATCGACATGGAAAGCGCGACGATCGCCGCGCAAGGCTACCGCTTCCGCGTCCCCTACGGCACCCTGCTCTGCGTCAGCGACAAGCCGCTCCACGGCGAACTGAAGCTGCCCGGACAGGCAAACCGCTTCTACGAGGAAGCGATCGCAGCGCATCTCCAGATCGGCATCCGCGCGTGCGAGACGATGCGCGACGAGGGCGCCAAGCTCCACAGCCGCAAGCTCCGCGCGTTCAACGAACCGCCGTTCAGATGAACGGCGGGGGCAACGAGCCGCCGTTCCGTTGACGGATCGGGACTTCGCCCACGCGCCATTCCCACACCCGTTCACCCTGAGCTTGTCGAAGGGCCGTTCTTCCCTTTAACGTCGGAAGAAAGGACAGCCTTTCGACAAGCTCAAGGCGAACGGGAGAAGGAAAGCGAATGGCCAACTCGGATCGACCCCCAACCCTCTCCCGCTCCATCGCCGGCCGTGTCGCGATCGTCACCGGCGCGGCGAGCGGCATGGGCCGTGCAACCGCGTTGCTGCTCGCGAGCGAAGGCGCGAAGGTCGCGGTCACCGACCTCGATCTTGCCGCCTGCGAAGCCGTCGCCGCCGAGGCCGGCCCGAATGCCAAAGCCTTCGCGCTCGATGTCGCCGACGGCGAGGCGATCAAGGCCATAGTCGCAGCCATCGCCGATCATTTCGGCGGCATCGACATCCTCATCAACAACGCCGGCGTTTCGAGCTTCGCCCCGCTCGACGCGGAGGATGAATATGAGGCGATCTGGCACCGCGCGCTCGCGGTGATGCTGACCGCGCACCAGCGCATGGTCCGCTCCGCGCTTCCGTGGCTCCGCCAAAGCGACGCCGCACGCATCGTCAACATCGCCTCGACCGAAGGTCTCGGCGCAACGCCCGGCGATACGCCCTATGTCGCCGCCAAGACCGGCGTCACCGGCCTGACCCGCGGCCTCGCGGTCGACCTCGGCAAGGACGGCATCACGGTCAACTGCATCTGCCCCGGCCCGATCCGCACTGGCATGACCGACAAGGTGCCCGAAGAGGACAAGGCGCTCTTCGCGAAGCGCCGCACCGCGCTCCGCCGCTATGGCGAACCCGAGGAAGTCGCGCACGTGACGCTCAGCCTCGTCCTGCCCGCGGCGAGCTATATCACCGGGGCAGTGATCCCCGTCGATGGCGGACTGATGGCGCGGAATGCCTAGCACGCTTCTGACGGTTCGACAGCTACCGGATGCCCCGTCCGGCTGGTTCAAGCATCGTCACGCCGTCATGGATGACGGCCGTCTGGGAATACTGCGTATTGATCGGGACTTTTCCGACCAGCTGCCTTGGGACCAGAAATGGACGGGCGAGATACGCGCGCTGTTCACCCTGTTTGACGGCGAAGCCGAGGAGTTCGTTTGCGAATTGCCTGCATTTCGCTGGCCCTGTTTCGACCGCCTGTCGAACGGCGACATTGTCGTCGTTGAATCACGGGGGAGAGATAATGCACATATCTTTGATCCGGGTGGCCGACGAAAAGCACAGTTCGATGTTGGTGACGGCGTTGAACATATAATCGTAACGCCGGATGACCGGATATGGGTGGGCTACTTCGATGAGGGCATCTTCGGAACAGAGCAACTACCCGACGGCAACTGGCCACCCCCCAGCTCTGGGCTTGCCAGTTTCGACCCGTCGGGCGAATGCGTTTGGCAAGCGCAGACGAAAGATATCCGGATCGACGATTGCTATGCGCTTGGCGCCAATGGCGAACAGATATGGCTCTGCCCCTACAGCGACTTCCGGATCGCCTCGATAAAAAGTGAGCGTGTCCAGAGCTGGACGAACGGCATATCCGGCGCACGCGCCATCGCCGCTGCGGGACATCATGCCATTCTCGCGGGCGGATATTCTCCAAAGCAGAATAGGCTGGCCCTTCTCACATTGGAGAACGGAAATGCGAAGCAGCTTCGGGAAACCGATCTCGCTCTATGTCAGGACGCGCAGATGATTGGGCGCAATGGCGTGCTCCACGTTATCGACGATACGCGCTGGGTACAGCTGTCGGTCGATCACTGGGTAAACTCGCTAACGCCCTGAGCGCCGACTGCTCTGCGCGCCTACACCTCCAACCCCATCAACCCCGCACAATCATCCCACAGCTTCGCGCATGCCGCATCGTCGCGCGCCAGCGCCGACTGCTCGATCCGCACCAGCGCCGGATTGCGCACCGACCAGTAATCGCCCTGCGCCCCGGCATAGGCCGGCTCCGCCGCCAGCGCCGCGAGATATTCACCCGACAGCGCGATCGTGCTCTTGCGGTCGCGCTTCATCGTGAGCGGCAGGATCAGGCTGACCAGTGACGATATAATCTTCCCGCTCGACCGCGCCAGCCCGGTCCACGGCACATAGCCGGGGTCGAAGCTCATCGCGGCGAGGTCGGGACGCCGGCGCGCCAGTTCGCGCGCGGTCATGATATTGGCGAGCTTCGACGAACTATAGGCGCGAAATGCCTGCGCCTGATCCTTCTTCGGCAGCGTCGGGTCGCGATCGGGGTACGCCAGCCATTCGGCATTGGCGTGCGCGGGGGGCGTCACCAGCGTCTTTTCCTCGGGATCGTGCGTCCCGCTCCCCGTGAGGATCACCCGCGCGCCCGGCGCGAGATGCGGCAGCAGGCGAAGGAGCAGCCGGAAATGCGCAAGCTGGTTGACGGCAAAGGTCCGCTCGAAACCGTCCGCGCCCGTCTCCAGCTTCGACGTCTGCAGCCCCGCATTGAGCACCAGCGCATCGACCGGCTGCCCATTCGTCACCGCCTCGGCAAAGCGGTCGACCGATGCGAAATCGTCGAGATCGAGCGGCAGCGCCGCGGCGCGCCACGCCGCATCGACCGCCTCGGGGCGCCGCGCCCCGATGGTCAGCCTGTGCCCGGCGGCCGCGAGCCGCCCCGCCGCATTGGCTCCGAAACCCGATGTCGCGCCCGTCATCACTATGTGCATGATCGCGTGTCCCTATATTGGTTGGTCGACCAACCAAATAGCTATCGGCGCGATGCGTTGCAAGGGCTCACATCGTCAAAGCAGGATTATTCGCCTTAGCGCAGCCCCGCGCGCATACCCGCCGCCCATTCGCCCAGCGCCTCGCGCATCGGGAAATCGGGCTGCGTCAGCCATGACAGCATCATGCCCTCGAACGCCGCCTTGGTCATGCGCGCGCGCAGCCGATCGCCGTCGTCGGGCGCGTCGCGCCCCGCCCCTGCGG
Source organism: Sphingopyxis sp. BSN-002 (assembly GCF_022024275.1). Taxonomy (NCBI): domain Bacteria; kingdom Pseudomonadati; phylum Pseudomonadota; class Alphaproteobacteria; order Sphingomonadales; family Sphingopyxidaceae; genus Sphingopyxis; species Sphingopyxis sp. BSN-002. Next base: position 2,695,887 of record NZ_CP091804.1, on the reverse strand, counting down.
CAAAGATCGTCGCCAACCGGCCGCGCACGGCCGCATTGCCCGTCTCCAGCCATTCGGCCAGCCGCGTATCGTTCATCGCGCGCGCGCCGAGCGCCAGCCGGACGCGGAACAGGTCGCGATTGGCGTCGAGCGTCGCCGCGGCGAAGGTAACATAAGCATCGAACAGTTCGGCCCTGGGGGTCGCCTCGACCAGCGCATCGATCTCTGCCAGATAATGCGCGGTCGCGCTTTCGACCGCGGCCTCGATCAGCGCATCCTTGCTCGCGAAATGATAGTGGAGCAGCCCCGGATTGACCCCCGCCTCGGCGGCGATCGACTTGACGTTGGTGTCGGCGAGCCCGTCGCGCGCGACCGCGCGGAATGCCGCGTCGATCAGCTTGTCGCGCGTGCTTTGTCCGGGGGTGGTCTTCGTCGCCATGCTCGCGCGATAGGGCATGGCGGCGGGTTTGGGCAAGGTGGGGCGGTAATCACCCCGTTCGTCATCCCGGGCTTGACCCGGGATCCGCCTTTTCCTTCAAGAGAAGGCAGGCCCCGGATCGAGTCCGGGGTGACGAGGAATGAGTGGGCGGCCTGAGAAAATGCCGCCCCTTCAAGTTCAAACCGCCTCGCTCACCGGTAACGCGGCGCCGCGTCGCGCTTCGACAGGTTCGGCCCCATCGCGAGCCGCGCGGCATAATAGGTCTTCCACTGGTCTTCGTCGGCGAGCGGCGGGATCGTCACTTCCTCGCCGCGATCGAGCCCGGTCAGCGCCGCGTCGACCAGATCGCCCGCACCCATCACCATCTCGGCGGGGAACGCATCGACATCCTTGCCCGACCGCTCCCAGATTTCGGTGCGCGTCGCGCCGGGGAGCACCGCCTGGACATGGAAGCCCTTTTCGCGGCCGGTCGTCGCGAGCGCATGGCTGAGGTTGAGCAGGAACGCCTTCGATCCGCTGTACACGCCTTCGAACGTCTCGGGCGCGAGCGCGAGGACCGAAGCGATGTTGACGATCGCGCCCTTGCCACGCGCGCTGAACGCCTTGCCCGCCGCGATCGCGAGCCGCGCCGCGGCGGTGATGTTGAGCGCGATGATCGTCTCGATCTCGGCCGCGCTATTCTCAAGCGTCCCGCCGTTCAGCGACATGCCGGCGTTGTTCACGAACAATGTGATCGCGGCATCGTCGATCAGGCGCTGTTCGATGCGCGTCACATCGTCGCTCTTGGTCAGGTCGGCGGCGATCACATCGACCGCCACGCCGGTTTCGGCGCGCAGCTTCGCTGCGAGGTCTTCCATCTGCGCGCCATTGCGCGCGACGAGGATCAGGTCGTGCCCGCGCTTGGCGAGGCGGTCGGCATAAACGGCGCCAAGGCCGGTCGAGGCACCCGTGATCAGGGCCGTTCCAGTGGGAATCGTCATTGTCATTCTCCTTTGCAGGCGGCCCTCTATCGGGTCACTTGCAAAATGATAGTGACTGCCCCATATGACTTCAATGACCGACGACGAAAATAATTTGGGGACCTGCCCCGTCGACCGCGGGCTGATGCGCGTCGGCGACCGCTGGAGCATCCTGATCCTCCGCGACATCGAACGCGGGCTCACCCGCTATGACCAGATGCGGACCAGCCTCGGCATCGCGCCGAACATATTGGCGCGGCGGCTGTCGGCGCTCGCCGAAGCGGGGCTGATCGAAAAGCGGCGTTACAGCAGCCGCCCGCCGCGCGACGAATATCTGCTCACCGAAGCCGGGCGTGATTTCTTGCCGATCCTCGCCGCGATCGGCGCGTGGGGAGCAAAGTACAACGGCACGGGCGCACTCACGCGCCAGATCGACGTCGAGACCGGCAAGGCGATCCGGCCGGTCGTCGTCGACGCCAACACCGGCGCGCCGATCGGCTCGCGCCCGCTCGAGTTCGAATATCCAGGCTAACTACTTGTACATGCCCTCGCGCAAATTGATCCCGTGCTCGATCCACACCTTGAGCGCGCACAGCATCTGCGACCAGCCCTGACAATTGCCGTAGGAGGCGCCGAGCGCGCCCTGATTCTCGCGCCAGCCTTCCTCGGCGATCTCGACGAGCGTGCGGCCATCGTCGAGCCCCTTGAAGCTCATCGTCACGCGCGTGCGGTAATCGGCGTCCTTCAGATCGCCGCCCTCGACATTCGGCGCCTCGCCCTCATTCGCCTGCCATTCGAGGACGATCTTCTCGTCTTCGACGACCTCGATCACATACACCGGAAACGCACCCGGAAAGTCGTGGAAGTCCCACTCCACCGTCGCGCCGGTCTCCAGCCGCCCCTTCGCGCCGCCCGTCGTGAAATAGTGCGACAGCTTCGCGGGGTCGGCGACCGCCTCGAACACCTCGTGCACCGGCTTCGCAATCCGCGCCGCAACCCGAAATTTCAGTTCCATCGACACTCTCCGCTTGATTCTTCGCCATTATGTTATATATTTATAACATGTCAATCCACGAAGAATATGATCGTGTTTTCAAAGCCCTGTCATCGCACGTCCGCCGCCAGATGCTCGATACGCTGAGGGACCAGCCGCTGACAACCGGCACGCTGTGCGGCAACTTCGCCAACATCGACCGCTGCACGGTGATGCAACATCTGAAGGTGCTGGAAGACGCCGGCCTCGTGATCGCCGAGCGCCGCGGCCGCGAACGATGGAACCATCTCAACGCGATGCCGATCCAGGACATCCACGACCGCTGGATCGGCCCGCACGCCGCCGCCGCAACCGCGCGGCTCGCACGGTTCAAACAGTCGGTCGAGGCGCAATGAAAAAGGCCGGGGCGTCGCCACCCCAGCCTTTTCGTCTCGATCCGAACCTGGCTTACCAGCCTTGCGGCTTGCCCTTGTTCTGTTCGTCGAGCCATTTCTTCAGCGGCGCGAAATAGTCGGCCATTGCCTTGCCCGACATCTCGCGGCTGCCGGTGAAGGCCTGCAGCGCGTCGGGCCAGGGCTTCGACGCGCCCATTTCGAGCATCGCGTTCAGCTTCGCGCCGACCTCCTTGTTGCCATAGAAGGAGCAACGGTGGAGCGGGCCCTTCCAGCCCGCCTGCTTGCATGCCGCCTGGTAGAATTGGAACTGCAGCACCCGGGCGAGGAAGTAGCGCGTGTACGGCGTGTTACCCGGTATATGGAACTTCGCGCCCGCGTCGAACGCGTTCGCCGGCCGCTCGCCCGGCGGCACGATGCCCTGGTACTGCTTGCGCAGGTCGGTCCACGCCTTGTTGTAGTCGGCGGGCTTGATCGAACCGTCGAAGACGCCCCAGCGCCAGCGATCGACGAGCAGACCGAAAGGCAAGAACGCAACCTTGTCCATCGCCTGCCGCAGCAGCAGCCCGATGTCCTTGTCGGCGCTCGGCACCTTCGATTTGTCGAGCAGGCCGATGTCGACCAGATACTGCGGCGTGATCGACAGCGCGACGAAATCGCCGATCGCTTCATGGAAGCCGTCGTTGGCGCCATTGAGATACAGGAACGGCTGCTTGTTATAGGCACGCTGGTAATAATTGTGGCCAAGCTCGTGGTGGATCGTCGTGAAGTCGTCGGCGTTCACCTTGATGCACATCTTGATCCGGATATCGTCCTTGTTGTCGACGTCCCATGCCGAGGCGTGGCAGATGACCTCACGGTCGGCGGGCTTCAGGAACTGGCTGCGCTTCCAGAAGGTTTCCGGAAGCGGCGCGAAGCCGAGCGACGAATAGAAATTCTCGCCCGCCTTGACCATGTCGAGCGGACCCTTGCCCTTTTCCTTGAGCAGATCGCCGACGTCATAGCCCAGGTCCCCCGCGCCCTGCGGTTTCACGAGGTCGTAGATATTGCCCCATTCCTGCGCCCACATATTGCCAAGCAGATCGGCGCGGATCGGGCCGGTCTTGGGCTGCACGGCGTCGCCATATTTCTCGTTCAGTTTCCAGCGGACATAGGTGTGAAGCGCCACATAAAGCGGCTTCATGTCCTGCCAGATCTTCTCGGTGGTCTTGGCGAACTCCTCCGGCGGCATGTCGTAGCCCGAGCGCCACATCGCGCCGGTGTCGGCGAAACCCAGTTCCTTCGCCCCCGCGTTCGCGATGCCGACCATCTTGACGTAATCGTCCTTCATCGGCGCGCCGACATTGTTGTGCCAGCTCGTCCACATCTCGGCGAACTCGGCAGGCGTGCGGTTGAGATTGCCCATCTCGGCCTCGATATCCGAGCCGGAGATTTCCTTGCCGTCCAGCGTGCCGCGGCCCTTGCCGTACTGTGACTGCAGGTCGGTCGCGATATTGTTGAGCTCGGTCGCGGCGCCGGGCGTCGTCGGCGCCGGCAGCACGATGCCGGTGCGCAGAATATCGAGCTTGCGCTTCGTATCGGCGCTCAGCCCTGCGACATTCATATATTTCGCGGCTTCGAGCGCATATTTGACCGACTTTTCGGTGCCGACCGCGTTGATCCGCGCCGCCATCGCATCGGTATCCTCGGTGATGTAGGTCGCGTTGACCCAGTTCACCTGGCTTGCTTCGACGGTATAGTCGAACAGATCCTTTTCGACCGAAGCGATAAACGCGTCGGCGTCCGCAGCGGTGGGGGCGGACTGGGCGAAAACGGGGGTCGCCACCGCAAGCGACAGGGCAAGCGACAGCGTCGAGATCATGGCTTTCATGGGGGTGCGTCCTCTGGATATTTTCCCGCGCTCTGGGGCGCGATGCCGCGCAATCTGGACCGCCCCCGCGGCCCGGTCAAGCGGTGAGGAACGCCGCCATCGCCTCGCCCATCCCGGGCTGCGTCACGCTGGACATGTGCGTGCCGGGAATCGTCGCAAGTCGCGCATCGGGCAGCACCGCAGCCAGCTCTTCGGCCGAGCCGTTGTCCTGATCCTGCTCGCCGCAGACGAGCAACGTCGGCATCGTCAGCGCCGCCAGCATATCGGGCGTCGTGTCGGTGAAACTGTCGAGCAGCAGGCTGGCCGCGACGCGGTCGACCTTCATCGTCTTCATGAACTGGATCGACATCCAGGTGTCGTCGCCACGCTTCGCCGTTTCATATTCGGCGATGACGCGCTGGAAGAACCGTCCGCGCCTCGCCCAGCCGGCAAGTCCGGCAAGCCCCATCCCGCCGAGGATCAGCTTGCGTGGTTTCATCCCGGCAACGACGGCGCGCGTGCTGGTCCGTGCGCCCAGCGAAAAACCGCCAAGATCGAAATCGGCAAGGCCCAGATGCGCGATCAGGTCTTCCAGATCGTGCACCAGCACATCGGGCGGGTAGTTTTCGGGCTCGTGCGGCGCATCGCTCGATCCATGGACGCGAAGATCGGGCATGATCATGCGAAAACCCGCGTCGGCAATGCGTGCGGCGGTACCGAACCTGATCCAGTTGACTTCGGCATTCGAGAACAGGCCGTGGAGCAGCACGACAGGCCGCCCCTCGCCCGTTTCGCGCCAAGCCAGCCGCACGCCGTCGCGTGCCTCGAAAAAGTCCGGTTCGATTGTCATGCGCGCCGCTATGCGCCGTCAGCGGCCGGTCGCGCAAGCGCCGATCAGCGCGGCTGGAGACCCTTTTGGTCCATCCGCCATTTCGCCATTTCGATGCGATCCTGACCGAAGAAGGGCTCGCCGTCGAAAACGAGCGTCGGCACGCCCCAATGGCCTGCGATCTCAAGCGCGACCTGGTTCGCCGCAATCTCGTTATCCAGCGCCTCGGCATCGGCCTCCGCCTCGGCATCGAGTTCTGCGAGACTGAGCCCCGCGCGCCGCGCGGCGCCCGCCAGATGGTCGCCGAGATGCCAATCCTGCGCCCCGCCCCAGATGAGCTGCGCGACCTCGTGACAGAAGGCCAGGCTCATGCCCCGCCGCGAGGCCGCCTGTCCCATCCGGGTCAGGCGATAGATATAGGGCTGCTCGGCCGCAATCTCGCGCGTCATGATGTTCTGGACGATCGGGTCCGGGCGCGGCGGGCCGAAAGGTATCCCGTGAAACTGCGCGACGCGGATCATGTCGCGCATCGTATAGCTCAGCCAGTTGGGGTGATTGCGCTCGAAGAAATCGGGCTGACGGATCGCCAGCGGGTAAACCGGCCGCAGATTGATCGAAAGATCGTGGCTCGCCGCGAGCGCGCGATAGCGCCCGATGCAAAGATAGGAATAGGGCGAGCGAAAGGACCAGAAGAGGTCGGCGGTCAAAGTCATGGGCATATCCTGCCGAAAAAGTCCGGGAGCGCAAGCACCTGTAAAAAAATTTTACACCAAATCAGATATTTCGCATCTGCAGCAAAGCTGCATTGAATATAGTAGCAATTGCTATTATATCCTCTGCCATGAGCGAGACGATTGGCTATCTGCTGAACGATAGTGCACGGCTTTTCCGGCGTGCTTTCAATGCGCGTACCCGCGATACGGGAATTACCGCGCTGCAATGGCGGTTGATCACCTATCTGAAACGGCACGAAGGAATCCGGCAAGGTCCGCTCGCGGATTTGCTCGAGGTCGAGCCGATCACCCTGTCGCGGATGGTTGACCGGCTCGCCGAGGCCGGGCTGGTCGAGCGGCGCGCCGATCCCACCGATCGTCGCGCGTGGCGGCTTTACCTGACCGATCGCGCCGGCGAGATGCTTGGCGAGATGCGCCCGATCGCCGAAAAGCTCACCGAAGAAGCCACCGAAGGGTTGAGCGAGGCCGAGCGCGAACAGCTCGTCGCGCTCGTCGAAAAGGTGCGCGCCAACCTCTCCCGCCGCGAATGCCAAAAAGAGACCGCATAATGGACCAGCTCTCCCCCTCCCGCCCGAAAGCCGAAGACGCCGCACCGGCGCGTGCGCCCAAGGCCGATCCCCTTCCGCCGCCGGCGCAGCCGGTCGTCGGGGCCGAAGAGGCGCCCCGGACGAGCTGGCGTACGCGCTTGCTGATGTTCGGCCTTCCCGCCGTGCTGCTTGCCGCGGGTGGCTGGTACTGGCTGACGAGCGGCGGGTCCGTGTCGACCGACAATGCCTATGTCCAGATGGACAAGGTCTCGATCGCCGCCGAAGTCGGCGGTCGGATCACCGAGGTCGCGGTCAAGGACGGCCAGATGGTGCAGCGCGGCCAATTGCTCTTCCGTATCGACGGCGAACCCTACGCGCTGACAGTCGCGCAGGCGAATGCCGCGATCGACTCCGCCAATGTCGACGTCGGCAATCTGTCGGCGAGCTACGCGGCAACGGGCGTCGACATCAAATCGGCCGAAGAGAGCCTCGCTTTCGCACAGTCCAATTTCGCACGGCAGGCGGCGCTGATGGACAAGAGCTTCACGACCAAGGCCGCCTATGACGCCTCGAAACATTCGGTCGAACTTGCGCGCGCGCAGCTGGCAGCGGCGAAGGCCGACGCCGCCGAGGCCCGCGCCAAGCTTGCGACCGGCGGCAGCGGGGTCAATCCGCAGGTCGAGGCCGCGAAGGTCCAGCGCGCGCAGGCCGAGGTCAATCTCGGCCGTACCGAGGTGCGCGCACCGAGCGCCGGCCGCATCGCGCAATCGGACCGCCTGCTGATCGGCCAGATGATGGTCGCGGGACTGCCCGCGGTGACGATCGTCGATACCGGCCATCCTTGGGTCGAGGCCAATTTCAAGGAAACGGATCTCGCCAACATGCGCGTCGGCCAGCGCGCCGAAATCAGCTTCGACGCTTATCCGGGGTTGAAGGTGCGCGGCCATGTGCTGACGATCGGCGCGGGTACGGGCAGCGAATTTTCGGTGCTGCCGGCGCAGAATGCGACGGGCAACTGGGTGAAGGTCACGCAGCGCGTTCCGGTGCGGATCGCCTTCGACGAGAAGCCGTCGCGCGACATGATCGCCGGCCTGTCGGCCGACGTCCGGGTCTTCACCAGGTAGGGCAGAACCGATGGCAAGCCGCGCCCTGCCCCGCCGACCCGCCGGCCCGGCGGCGATCGACGACGCGATTCCGCTGTATGAGCAGGTCCGGTACCGCGGGCTGCTGACGGTCGCGGTGATGGGCGCGTCGGTCATCCAGATCCTCGACACGACGATCGCCAACGTCGCGATCCCGCACATGCGCGCCGCGCTCGGCGCGACCAGCGAGACGGTGAACTGGGTCCTGACCAGCTATATCATCGCCGCCGCCGTCGCGATGCCGATCACCGGATGGCTCGCCGATCGCATCGGCCGCCGCCGCCTGTTTCTGGGCGCGGTCACCGGCTTTATCCTTGCCTCGATGGCGTGCGGCGCCGCCCAGAATCTTGAGGAAATGGTGATCTTCCGCTTTCTGCAGGGGATCAGCGGCGCGTTCATCGGGCCATTGAGCCAGTCGGTGATGCTCGACATAAACCCGCCCGAACGACACGCCCGCGCGATGTCGATCTGGGGCATGGGGGTCATGGTCGGGCCGATCATGGGTCCTATCCTCGGCGGCTGGCTGACCGAGTCGGTCAACTGGCGCTGGGTGTTCTACGTCAACCTGCCCGTCGGGCTGGTGACGCTCGCGCTGATGTGGGCGCTGCTTCCGGCGACGAAGACCAGGACGCGCAGGTTCGACCTGTTCGGATTCTCGATGCTCGGGCTCGGGCTGGCATCCTTGCAACTGATGCTCGACCGCGGCGCACAGCAGGACTGGTTCAACAGCGCCGAGATCTGGATCGAGGCCGGGGTATCGGTGGCGTGCCTGTGGATGTTCGTCGTCCACCTTTTCACGAGCCGCGAGACGCTGTTCAATCGCCAGCTGTTCCAGGATCGCAATCTCGTCACGGCGATGGGCTTCATGGTCGTGATCGGGATCGTGATGTTCGCATCGATGGCGCTGCTGCCGCCCATGCTGCAGAATCTGTTCGGCTGGCCGGTGATCGACACCGGGTGGGTGCTCGCGGTGCGCGGGATCGGCATTCTGATGAGCATGTGGGTTGCCGGGCAGTTGCTCGGCAAGGTTGATGCCCGCTGGATGGTCGGGACGGGGCTCGCCGTCGCAGCGCTCTCGCTCTGGCAGATGAGCCACTGGTCGCTCGAAATGGGGATGCAGCCCGTGATCGTCAGCGGCCTCGTGCAGGGCGTCGGCATGGGGCTCGTCTTCATCCCGCTCAACACCATGGCCTTCGCTACGATCCCGCCGCAGTTCCGCACCGACGGATCGAGCCTGATGAACCTGCTGCGCAGCATCGGCGGCTCGGTCGGCATCTCGATCGTCACCACTCTGCTCGGCGCCAATATCCAGACGAGCCACGAGGATCAGGTCGCGCATATCACCAACAGCTCGACCAGCCTCCTCGATCCATCGACCGCCGACCGCTTCGGAATCCTCGGCGACACCGCGATGGCGATGGTCAATGCCGAGATCAACCGGCAGGCCTCGATGGTCGCCTATATCGACGATTTCTGGATGATGATGTGGGTTACGCTCGCCGCGCTGCCGCTCGTCCTTCTGCTGCGTCCGCCAAAAGCCGGGGCGGCGAAGGCGTCGGCCGCCGACATGGGGCACTGAGCCTCAGGTCGAACCGCGCGCCATTGCCAGCGCCATGAACGCGGCCGGATCGGGATTCTCCTCGAACGTCGCGATCCCCTCCGGAATCGCGATCCACGCCCTTTTCCGCTTCGTCCACAAATGCGCGAAGGGCACAAGCGCGGACGGATCGTCCAGCGTCCCGGCGCGCACGATCGCCATCCCCGGCCGCTGGCTGTTCAGGTTATAGACCCGGCTCAGGCAGTCGGGGCAGTGATGGTGCGTGCTGACCCCGCCCGTCGGACGCGGAAACTCCACCGTCGTGCTGCGCCCCTCGATCGCCAGCGAATCGGTCATGACGATCAACTGGTCGGCAAAGGCGCTCGCGGTCGACTTCTGGCAGTCGAGGCAATGGCAGACATAGTTGAGCAGCGGCCCGTCCTGCGCGATCCGGTACCGCAATTGCCCGCAGCGGCAGCCGCCGGTGACCTCGCCCGCCATCAGCGGAAGAAGCAGTTGGCGCCGGCGAACAGCGCGTCGATCTTCGCGGCTTCGCCGGGCTCGGCGAACATGCCGCCAACGACGGCATCGCCGCTGCCGATGCTGAACTCCTCACCCAATGTGCTGTCCTCGACATCGATGATCGACACCGATTCCTTCGCCTTCGCGCGGGTCGTACCGATGCCGATCCCGCTCATCGTCGAATATTCGGAGGCGCCATTTTCGTTGCCGAGGAACCAGCCCACGAACTTGCCGTCCTGGAAGTTGAGCGTCATCGCGTCGAAACGCGTGAATTCCATCGGCCCGGCGCCGCACTCCTCGTTGGTGCTGCGGTCGTCGGCCTTGCCGGCGACGCGCGCGAGCGCTTCCTCGGCCTGCGCGCGGGGAACCCCGAAGGCGAGCAGGCTGGTCTTGCCATTATTCTTGTCGACGAAGCGCAATCCCTCGCCGTCGAGACTGATCGCAGTGGTCGCGGCGGCCGGGCCGTCGGCCTTCGCTTCGGGCATCGGCGGCGCATCGACGGTGTCCTCGCCGGCGACGGGCTTGTCCGCGGCGGGTTTGCAGGCAGCAAGCAGGGCAAAGAGAGTGAGTATCGCAAGTTTCCGCATCGTCTATCTCCTGCCTGCGAAGGGCAGCACCAATACCGCACCCAATGTCGCCAGCGCCATATCCTTTTGGGCGTCCCAGATGTCGCCCTGCTGTCCATTATAGCGATCGGCCGTTTCTCCCGCGGCCACGATGGTCAGCAGCCATTCGAAAATCTCGTAGAGACACGAGATGGCGAGCACCCAGCCGAGGGCCGCCAGCGCGGCGCCACGCGGGCCCAGCCCGCCCCGGCGCCGGGCGATCTCGGCCACCGGAATAACCGACAGCGCCCCGAACGCGAAGTGGACCAGCCGGTCGTAATGGTTGCGCGTCCAGCCGAAGGCCTCCGACAAGGTCGATCCGGCAAGCGCCTGCGCCCAGTCGTCGTACGGGACATTGCTGTAGGCGTAGCGTCCGCCGAGCGTGTGAAGCGCAAGGAACAGGACGATGCAGGCGACCGACGCGGTCGTCAGCGGCCAGCGCCGCAGCAACCAGGGCGACGTGAGCAAAAACACGGCGGTCGGAATATGCTGGAGCAACGCGACCTCGGGATAGGGCTGGTCGACCTGTGCGAGCAGCAACAGCGCAAGCAGCAGGCCGAGCAACCAGCGCTGCGGCTTGGGGATCGAGGCGGTCACCAGCGCAGCGACATGCAGCTGAGCCCCGCATCGATCCGCGCGATCTCGTCGGTGGCCATCGGGCAGATATCCACGCCGCGCGCCGCGAGCAGATCCTGCGTCGCCCGCCAGCGCTGCCCGACCAGCACCGTATCGCGAACGCGCAGGATGTTCGCCGCGCCCTCTTCACCGGGCGGGGTCAGTACGACCTCCAGCCCGGCAAATTCCCGGCAGTCGCGCATCGCGGGGACCGCAAGGATCGTCGTCTCGTCGATCAGGCTGCAACCGGTCTTGAAATGCAGGACGCTCTTCGGCGTTTCCGCAATCTCGGCCCGATGGCCGAGGTCAGCCAGAAGTCCTGCCAGTTCCTTGGCGCCGGTGCGGTCGGTGCGGTCCGAAAGACCGATGATCACGCGATCGGCGAGGCGCAGCACGTCGCCGCCGTCGGCGTGGCCGAGACCCGTCATCGCGAGCAGCCGCGGATGGCGTTCCGCCAGCGCCTCGCGGATATGCGCCACCTCGCCCGCCCGCGTCGGCGCGCCGGGACGGAGCAGGATCGCGCCTTCGGGAAAGGTCAGTGCGACGTCTTCGGTGAACAGCGCGTCGGGGAAATCGTCGAGCGGCGGCAGCACGTCGACCGCGAGGCCAAGCGCGCGCAGCGTCCTGACATAGGCTTCATGCTCGGCGAGCAGGGTCGCGAAATCGGGGTCGGGCCCGCCGCCCGCACGAATGCCGTTGACGGCCGAGGGGGCGGGGGTGCGGCAGAGCGCGCGGGTGAAGGCGAAGGGCGAGGTCATCGCCCTTCCCTACCCGTTCGCATCCCGAAGTCGAGATGCAAACGGGAAACGGATGGGGCTCAGCCCTTCTTCAGGTGCCGGCGGCCGAGCAGTTCGGCGATCTGCACCGCGTTCAGCGCGGCGCCCTTGCGCAGATTGTCGCTGACGCACCAGAGGTTCAGCCCGTTGTCGACGGTGCTGTCGTCGCGCACGCGGCTGACGAAGGTCGCATAGTCGCCGACGCATTCGACGGGGGTAATGTAACCGCCGTCCTCGCGCTTATCGACGAGCATCACGCCCGGCGCCTCGCGCAGGAGACGCTGCGCATCTTCGGCCGACAGCTCGTTCTCCATCTCGATGTTGATCGCTTCGGAGTGGCCGACGAACACGGGAACGCGAACGCAGGTCGCGGTGACCTTGATCTTGGGATCAAGGATCTTCTTGGTCTCGACGACCATCTTCCACTCTTCCTTGGTCGATCCGTCCTCAAGGAACTTGTCGATGTGCGGAATGACGTTGAAGGCGATCTGCTTGGTGAACTTGTTGATGTCCTTCTCGTCGCCGACAAAGATCTGGCGCGTCTGGTTCCACAGCTCGTCCATGCCCGCCTTGCCCGCGCCCGACACCGACTGATAGGTCGAGACGACGACGCGCGTGATCTTCGCGGCATCGTGCAGCGGCTTCAGCGCGACGACCATCTGCGCGGTCGAGCAGTTCGGGTTCGCGATGATATTCTTCTTCGTATAGCCGTCGATCGCGTCGGGGTTCACCTCGGGCACGATCAGCGGCACGTCGGGGTCCATGCGATAGAGCGACGAATTGTCGATCACGACGCAGCCCGCCGCGGCGGCCTTGGGCGCGTGGATCGCGGTTCCGTCGCTGCCGATCGCGAAAATCGCCATGTCCCAGCCGGTCCAGTCGAAATTCTCGATATTCTGGCATTTGACGGTCTTGCCGGTATCGCCGATCTCGATCTCGTCACCCTGGCTGCGCGACGATGCGACCGCGGCCAGTTCGGCAATCGGGAATTCACGCTCGGCCAGGATGGCGAGCACTTCGCGCCCGACATTGCCCGTCGCACCGGCGACAACGATACGATAACCCATTTACTCACTCCTCAGCGTAAGAAACTTAGGTGGAACTAACTCAGACTTTCCAGCGGAAATGGCCGGTCAGCGGATGGTCGAACAGCGCATCCTCCTCGCGGGCGCCACCGCCGATATTATGGATCACAAGCGGCGTGCCCGTGACATTCTTGCGGTCCGACACGATGCCGGTGTGCGGCAGCCGCCCGCCGACCATCTGGGTGAAGATGTCACCCGGCCGCCAGTCTGTCGGATCGGTTGTCACCGGCACCGCCGCCTTCTGCCGACGCCAATAGGTGGCGAGGTTCGGAACGCGGCGATGGTCGATGTTGCGGTCGGGACGGCCGAGGCCCCAATTCTTCGGATAGGCGCCAAAGTTGGCGCGCATGTCGGCGTTTACAAGGGCCTGCAAGTCGAGCGCCAGCGCGTCGCGGAACGCGCGGATCACGACGTCGGTGCACACGCCCTTTGCGCGATCGACATCGCCGTTCGGGAAGGCCAGCACCGTATAGGCGGGGTCATAGCGCAGCGTTACGCCGATCTGCTTGCGCGCCGCCGCGACGAGCCGCTGCGCATTGGTTGCCGCAAAGGCTTCCCCAGCGAATCCAAACGCGCCCCAAAGACAAAGGGGCGCCGCGCCGATGAAGGCGCGGCGTGACGGCTGGAAAGAGGAATATGGCTGCGACAAATTCGTTTCGCCCAAATGAAAACGACCGGCTCTGCCTGTTGGCGGAACCGGTCGTTTTTGAAAGCTGTTTCGGCTTTGTAGAGGAGAAGCTCTCCTTAGCCTTCGCCGGCTTCCGACCGGTAATCGCGGCGTTCCGCAATACGAGCCGATTTACCAGTGCGACCGCGCAGATAGTAAAGCTTCGCACGACGGACGGCGCCCTTGCGGACGACGGTAATGCTGTCGATGTTCGGCGAATAGAGCGGGAAGACGCGCTCGACACCTTCGCCGAACGACATTTTGCGCACGGTGAAGTTGGAGCCCATGCCCTTGTTCGAGCGCGCGATGCACACGCCTTCGAAATTCTGGACGCGGGTGCGTTCGCCTTCGACCACCTTCACGCCGACCTTCAGCGTGTCGCCGGGACGGAAGGTCGGAATGGTCTTGCCAGCCTTGGCAATTTCTTCGGCTTCGATCGTCTGGATGAGGTTCATGTCCTCTAGTCCTTTTCTTTTCGCCGCGCGTCAGAGGCAGGTCGGTCCCGAGCGCCCTCGTGGCGCTCCCAAAGGTCCGGCCTGCGTAACCGTGTATGATCCTCCGCCTGTCGTTTCCGCCAGGCGGCGATCTTCGCATGATCCCCCGATCGCAGCACTTCGGGGATCGTGCGCCCTTCCCATTCAACGGGCCGGGTATAGTGGGGATATTCCAACAAACCGTTTTCAAACGATTCGTCATCTCCACTTGAAGCCGCGCCCATTACGCCGGGAAGCAGCCGAATGCAAGCGTCGAGCAGCAGCAGCGCCCCCATCTCTCCGCCCGACAATATGATGTCGCCCATCGACACCTGTTCGATGGGCCGCGCGTCAAAGATACGCTCGTCGAATCCCTCGAACCGGCCGCACAGGATGATCGCGCCCGGCCCTGCCGAAAGCGTCCGCACGCGCGCCTGCGTGATCGGTGCCCCACGCGGTGTCATCGCCAGAATCGGCAGGTCGGGATTCGCCGCGACCGCATGGTCGACCGCCGCCGCCAGCACGTCGGCCTTCAACACCATTCCCGCGCCGCCGCCCGCGGGCGTATCGTCGACAGTGCGATGCTTGTCGGTTGCAAAGTCGCGGATCTGCACCGGCACGCACGACCAGACGCCAGCCTCGAGTGCGCGGCCCGCCATGCTGTGCCCCAGCGGACCGGGGAACATGTCGGGATAGAGCGTCAGGGGAACAGCGGCGAAACTCATGGCAGCGGCTCCCATAGCGGCTCGGGGATCATCTGGCGATCCATCTCCAGTTCCTCGTGCAGCCATTCGCGAAAGCGCTCGATCTTGCGCACGCCCACCCGGTTGGCGCGGTGGACGAGATAATTGCCGGTGCCGGGCTCGTAGATCGTCTCGAACGGCCGCACGAGCCGTCCCGCCTCGAGCTCGACGCGCCAATAGAGCGGCGTCATCAGCGCGATGCCGAAACCGCCCTGCACCGCGATCGCCTCCTGCAACTGGCTGTCGAGTTCGATCCCGCGGCGCGGCGGCGGGGGCGTGCCGATCCCCGCCTGCGCGAGCCAGCCTGCCCACCACGGATCGTTCGGCGCGAGGCGTTCGACACGAAGCAGATCGGCGGGCTCGGCGATCGCGTGCACATCGCGAAAGGCCGGCGAGCAGATCGGCGTGACATGGCTGCGGAAAAGGAAGTCGGTGCGCAGCCCCGGCCAGTTGCCGTCGCCGGTGCGCAGCGCGACATCTACATTGGTCGCGTCGAAATCGACAAGATCGTTCGACATCAGCAAGCGCACCGCGAGGTCGGGGTGGCGGAGCTGAAAGCGCCCGATCCGCGCGCTGAGCCACGTCCCGCCGAGCGTCATCGCCGCGCTGATCGTCAATATGTCGGCATCGTCATTGCTGAGCGCGCCGAAGGCGTCGCCCATCGCGGCAAAAGCTCCGCTTATTGCCGGAAGCAGGCGCTGCCCGGTTTCGGAGAGCCGCACCCGCCCCTTCTCGCGCACGAAGAGCGCACGGCCGAGACGCTCCTCGAGCTGGCGGATTTGATAGCTTACCGCTGCTTGCGTCATGCCGAGCTCGTCGGCAGCGCGCGAGAAATTCTGGAGGCGAGCGGCGGCTTCGAAGGCGCGAACGGCGGCAAGCGGCGGCAGTTTCGACATGCCCAATATATAAGTCTGCCTTATGATATATGCCAGAGCTTTTGTTGGCTTTGCGGCGTCCGGGGGCGCATTTGAAGGGCACACGCCAGAAAGGAGAAAAGCGATGATGGAAGAACATTTCATGCGCAGCTGGACGCATGGGCACGAACGCCTGAGCGCCGATCTCGATCGCGGGATCCAGTGGCTGAAAGCGGCATTCCGCCGCTTCGCCGAGCTTGTCACGCCGATCCATGCACCGGGCGAAGACGCCTATTTCGATTGCGCCGTCCCGGCGCGCCGCCTCGCCAAGCGAGCAGCAGTTCCGGTGCGGATCACGAAACGTCGCTGAGCAGCGGCGCGGGCCTGCCGCCCCACCCCCTTGCAAAGGGGCGGCAGGCCGAAAGCGCTAGGGCGCGACCCGAAACCGGAGCGCCTGGACAGTTACGGGATTCGTCGGCGCGAGCAGGAGTGCCCCGTCAAGCTTGCCCTTTTCGCAATTGAGGCGAAACGCGGTGGACATCGCGCCCGTCGGCGCCAGCGGCTCATCCGCGGGGCATTCGCCGACCTCTGCCTTCAGCCTGGCAAATTCGGCGGCCCAGTTTTCCGCCGAGCGGTCCATCAGGAAATTCATCGCCAGCCTGCCCTTGAGCGGCTCCAGAGTGCCGGCCGCATAGGCCGCCTTCGATGCCGCATACATCTCGGCAACCGCCGGAGACACCGGCACCGGCCGGCTTTCGAGCAGCCCCGCACGGTCCATCGCGACTGCGGCATCCCACGCCGGAGCCGATGGCCCCGCATAGGTACGGTTCGACAAAGCAAAGACGCCCACGCCATAGTCGGGCATCAGCATCACATGGCTGCCATATCCGGGATAGCCGCCGCCATGGGCAAGCGTCAGGCCAAGGTCGCAGTCCTGCGCGACGCGCCAGCCCATGCCATAAGCGGAGGCCTGCTTGCACGCGGTCGCGCCGCTCGATCCGTTGCGGGTCGTGACCGAAACGAAGTTCAGCCCCTGCGCGATCTCGCGCACCGTTGATCGCTTGACCGGACCATTGTCCGCATCGTCGCGCGCAGGCCAGGCGGACAGCAGGAAGGCGACCCACTTTGCATAATCGTTCGCGCTGACCTGCAGCCCGCCCATCGAATTGAACGCGCCGTCGACCATCTCGGGTTCGGCGGTCCAGCGCTCATTCTCCCAGCGATAGCCGAGCGCCGTGCGCGCCTTGGGTGCGTGCGGCGCGTCATAGCCGCTGCTCGTCATGCCGAGCGGGGTCAGGATCGTCTGGCGGACATAGTCCGTGTACGCCATCCCGGATGCCTTCGACACGATCCGGCCGAGCAGCGCATAGCCGAAGTTCGAATATTCATGGGCCGCCTGCGGGACGCGGCTGAACGGCACCCCCGCCGCGATCATCTTCGTGAATTCGTCTTGCGGCAGCACCTGCTGGCGGTCGCCCCACGGATCGTCGGTGACGAAACCGCCGACATGCTGCAGCAGGTCGCGGATCCGGATACGCGGACTGTCCTTCGTCGGATAGGTCCAGCCCTTCATCTCGGGGATATAATCTTCGGCAAGATCGTCGAGGCGAAGCTTGCCGTCGTCGCGCAGCTTCAGGATCGACAGCGCGGTGAACGCCTTGGTCATCGAAGCGATGCGGAACAGGCTGTCGGGCGTGACCGGCCGCTTGTTGTCGATGTTCTGGACCCCGAGCCCTTTCACATAGGCGAGCTTGCCGTCCTTCACGACGCCATAGACGAGGCCGGGAACATGCTGGTCGGCCTGGAATCTGGCGAACAGCGCGTCGATTTCGGGGGCGAGCTGGTCGAAGGTTTTGGCGGTGGAGTTCTGGGCGAACGCGGGAATCGGAACCGCCAGCATGAGCGCCAAAACAAGACCTGTCTTCCTGCGCATAGTCCCTCCATAGCCAATCACTGCGTGGCTAACAGCATGGCGGAAAACCGACAATCGCCGATCAAGGCACCTTCGTCACCCCGGACTTGGCCCGGGGTCCATTTTCGCCAGCGCTGGAAGATAGATCCCGGATCAGGTCCGGGAAGACGAATAAGGCAGCCGACCGCTATTCGACGAACGCCGCGGCGATCGTCACGCCGTCGTCGCTCCACGCCGGAACCGCCTGCGCGTTCATCGGCACCATGAAGCGCACCGGTTTCCTGCCGGGCTCGGCCGCCTTCTCGATTTCGAGGATATCGCCCGCGCCGAAATTCTCGACCGCGGCGACATGGCCGATCGCGGCGCCGTCGGTCGAGACACACGGCAGCCCGATCAGGTCATGATGATAATATTCCCCGTCGGCCAGCGCCGGCAGCGCCGAGCGCGGGACGGTGAGGACGGTGCCGCGCAAGGCTTCAGCCGCGCTGCGATCGGTCACCTCGGCGAAGGTTGCCACCGCGCCCTGGTTCGCCGGGCGCACCGACTTCAGCGTCAGCTTGCGCTCGCCGGCATTAAAAACGGAAAAGGCGCGGAGGCTCTCCGCGCCTTCGCCGAACAATTTGAGACGCACCTCGCCCCGCACCCCGTGCGCGCCGGCGATGGCGGCAAGGGTGACGGGGCGGTTTGCGTCGGCCAAGGCTTAGCCTTCGGCCTTTTCTTCGCCGGCTTCTTCAGCGGGCGCTTCTTCGGCAGCAGCTTCTTCAGCAACCGGGCCGCCTTCGGCGACCTCTTCGGCGATCGCAGTCGCGTCGTCGGCGGTCGCGTCGGCCGGGACTTCTTCGGCGACGGCGTCGGCAACCGCTTCGGCGGTTTCTTCGCTCTTCACCGAACCGGTTGCGTCCGATTCAGCAGCTTCGGGAGCAGCAGCTTCTTCGGCCGGAGCGGCTTCTTCAACCGCTTCGGGTTCCGGCGCCGGGGCGGCGGCGGCTGCAGCTGCCGCTTCTTCGGCGTCAGCCAGCTTCTGGGCCTTCTCTTCGGCGCGTTCCTTGGCCTTCTCGCCGGGGACACCCTTGTTCGGGTTGTTGCGGGCGGCGCGTTCCTTGACGCCGGCGGCATCGAGGAAGCGGGCAACGCGATCCGACGGCTGCGCGCCGACGCTCAGCCAATGCTTCGCACGGTCGGCGTCGAGCTTCACGCGCTCCGGATTATCCTTGCCAAGCAGCGGGTTGTAGCTGCCGATGCGCTCGATGAAGCGACCGTCGCGCGGGCTGCGCGAGTCGGCGACGACGATCTTGTAATACGGGCGCTTTTTCGAACCGCCGCGCGAAAGGCGAATGGAGGTAGCCATGATATTTTCCTTCTGAGTCTAAACTTGGTTGTCCGGGTTATTTCTTTTTATTCATCAGGTTGGCGAGTTCGGGCGGGATCGCTCCGCCGCCAAGACCGGGAAGCCCGCCGAGGCCGCCGCCACCCATGCCGCCGCCGCCGAGGCCGCCCATTCCGCCGCCGCCCTTGCCGAACAGCGCGCCGAGGCCCTTGAGCCCGCCCATCTTGCGGATCTTCTTCATCGCGGTGGACATTTCCTGGTGCATCTTCAGCACCTTGTTCACCTGCTGCACCGTCGTGCCCGAACCGTTCGCGATACGGATCTTGCGCTTCGCAGTCAGGATCTCGGGCTTCGCGCGCTCCTTCGGCGTCATCGACCCCATGATCGCGTCGAAGTGGATCAGCATCTTGTCGTCGGCGCCGCTCTGCGCCATCGCCGCCTGCGCCTTCTTCATCCCGGGGATCATCCCGGCAAGCGCACCGATGCCGCCCATACGGCGCATCTGGTTGAGCTGGGTCCGAAGATCGTCGAGGTCGAACTGACCCTTCGCCATCTTCTTCGCCATCGCCTCGGCCTCTTCGGCCTGGATGGTCTCCGCCGCGCGTTCGACGAGGCTGACGACGTCGCCCATGCCGAGGATGCGGCCCGCGATGCGCGAGGGCTGGAAAAGTTCGAGCCCGTCGAGTTTTTCGCCCGTACCGGCAAATTTGATCGGCTTGCCGGTCACCGCGCGCATCGACAGCGCGGCACCGCCGCGCGCGTCGCCGTCCATACGAGTGAGCACGACGCCGGTGAGGGGCACCTGGTCAGTGAAGCGCTGCGCGACCTGTACCGCGTCCTGACCCGTCAGGCTGTCGACGACGAGCAGCGTCTCGGCCGGGTTCGCCGTGCGCGACACCGCCTGCATCTCGTCCATCAGCTGCTGGTCGACGTGGAGGCGGCCCGCAGTGTCGAGCATCAGGACGTCGAAACCCTGAAGCTTCGCGGCCTGCATCGCGCGCTGGGCAATCTCGACCGGCTGCTGGCCGGCGATGATCGGCAAGGTCGCGACATCGATCTGGCTGCCGAGGACGGCAAGCTGTTCCTGCGCCGCGGGGCGATTGACGTCGAGCGACGCCATCAGCACCTTCTTGCGTTCTTTTTCCTTGAGGCGCTTCGCGATCTTCGCGGTCGTCGTCGTCTTACCCGACCCCTGAAGGCCGACCATCATGATCACGGCGGGAGGGGTGACGGCGATTTCGAGCTCGGCGGTTTCCGACCCGAGCATTTCGGTCAGCGCGTCGCTGACGATCTTGACGACCTGCTGTCCCGGGGTGACCGAGCGCAGGACATTCTGGCCGATCGCCAGTTCGGTGACCTGATCGACGAAGCTGCGCACGACGGGCAGCGCGACGTCGGCTTCCAGAAGGGCGATTCGCACTTCGCGCATCGCGGCGCGCACGTCGGCCTCGGTCAGCGCGCCGCGGCCGCGGAGCTTCCCGAAAACATCGCCAAGCCGATTGCTCAGACTGTCGAACATGCGCCTAAAAAGTCCCTTCTGACGACCGCAACGCAAAACACGCCGGTGAGCGAAACCTCGCCAACCAGCGGTATCCGTGGACAGTATTTTCCGTCGCGGATGTCGTATCTGCCCGGGTGCAATATGCCTCCGGACGCGGCGCCTTTACGCAAAAACGCCCGGAAACGCAAGCGCCGCGTCGCGCCCGCACTTAACGCAAAGTTCACCGCTCCCCGCCATAAAGGGCGCGATGGTGGGGAATGAAAACATGATGGCGGAACCGAAGCCTCGCAACCGCAGCGAGGATGCGAAGCGGGATATCATCGCGGGGGGCATCGTTGTGGCGGCGATCGTCCTGTTCGTGGGGACCGGCGGCAGCGTGATGCAGGCGGTGGTTCGCGGGCTGATCGGCATCGGCGGCGGCCCCGACAAGGTATTGTCGGTCGCGCTGATCCTGAACATCGCGCTGATCCTGTTCGGTTGGCGCCGCTATGAAGATCTCAATCGCGAAATCCGCGAGCGCACCGACGCCGAACAGCGCGCACGCTATCTGGCCGATACCGATCCGCTGACGGGCTTTCTCAATCGCCGCGCACTGCTGGCCAAGGGACAGCAGATGATCGCGACCGCGACCGCCGAACACCGCCATGTCGCACTCTTCCTGCTCGATCTCGATCACTTCAAGACCGTCAACGACATCCATGGCCATGCCGCGGGCGACCGCGTGTTGCAGGTCGCGGCCGAACGCATCAGCGCGGTGCTGCCCCCCAATGCGACCAAAGCCCGCCTCGGCGGCGACGAGTTCGTCGCGATGCTGCAGTTCGAACCCGGCGTTCGCGGCAATATCGACGCGCTCGCGGCCGAACTTGTGACGACGCTCGAAGCCACCGTCGCGCATGACGCACAGCAGATCCGCATCGGCGCCTCACTCGGTATCGCGCTCGCGACCGACGCCAGCATGACGATGGAAACGATGGTCCGGCAGGCCGACATCGCGATGTATCATTGCAAGGACGAAGGCCGGAACCGTCACATCTGGTTCGAACAGGGCATGGAAATGGCGGTGCAGGTCCGCAACCAGATCGAGACCGGCATCCGCGACGGCATGCCGCGCGGCGAATTCGTTCCGCATTTCGAGCCGCAGGTCGATATCGCGAGCGGCCGCCTGCTCGGCTTCGAGATGCTCATGCGCTGGGAATCGCCCGAATATGGCCTGATCCCGCCCGAGCGCTTCATCCCCGTGGCAGAAGAGAGCGGATTGATCGGCGAATTGTCGCTGCAGGTGATCCGCCATGCGATGGAGGCGGCCAAGAGCTGGGATCCGTCGATCATGCTCGCAGTGAATATCTCGCCCCAGCAGCTCAAGGATCCGTGGTTCAGCCAGAAGCTTACCAAGCTGCTCGTCGAGGTCGGCTTCCCCGCGAGCCAGCTCGAGGTCGAAATCACCGAAAGCTCGCTGTTCGAGAATCTGCCGCTGGTCCGCTCGATCGTCACCAGTCTCAAGAATCAGGGCGTCTCGCTCAGCCTCGACGACTTCGGCACCGGCTACAGCTCGCTGTCGCATCTGCGCGCGCTCCCCTTCGACCGGATTAAGATCGACCGCAGCTTTATCGCCGCGATGCGCGGCAGCGCCGACGCGCAGGCGATCGTCGTCGCGATCGTGCGGCTTGGCGAGAGCCTTGCGATGCCGATCACCGCCGAAGGCGTCGAGGACGAGGCGACGGCGATCGAACTGACGCGGCTCGGCTGCTCGAAGGGGCAGGGCTGGTATTATGGCCGGGCGACCTCGGCCGAGGACACTGCGCGCCTGCTCGCCGACCGCGGCCTGCTTCGCGCGCCGGCGCTGCCGCAGGGCGGCTCACCCGGCGCGGGCGAAGAGCCGCTGCGCAAGACGGCATAGGGCCCACATCGCTAGACTTCGCACGCTCGCGCCCTTACATGCGCGAGCTATGGCGGACCGCTTCACCAAGATGCACGGCCTCGGCAACGACTTCGTCGTGATCGATGCGCGCGAGCAGAGCGTCGAGATGACGCCGGCGCGTGCGCACGCGATTGCCGACCGGCGTCACGGCATCGGCTGCGACCAGCTGATCCTGCTCGAACCGTCGACCAAGGCCGATGTGAAGATGCGCATCTTCAACGCCGACGGCGGCGAGGTCGAGGCGTGCGGCAATGCGACGCGCTGCGTCGCGACCCTGCTCGGCCAGCCCGCCGTGATCGAGACGCTGGGCGGGATGCTCCGCGTCACCCCCGCCGACGGCGGCGCCGAAGTCGTGCTCGGCGAACCCGTGTTCGACTGGGAGCATATCCCGCTCGCGATGCCGATGGACACGCGCGACATGCCGGTTGCGTGGGACGAACTGGAACATGGCGCGGCGGTCAATGTCGGCAATCCGCATATCATCTTCTTCGTGCCCGAGGCCGACGCCGTCGCGCTCGACGAACTCGGCCCGCGGATCGAGACCGACCCGCTGTTCCCTGAGCGCGTCAACGTCAATGTCGCGAGCCTCGACGGCGAAAACCAGCTCCAGCTTCGCGTCTGGGAGCGCGGAGTCGGACTGACACAGGCGTGCGGCACCGGCGCATGCGCGACCGCGGTTGCGGCGATCCGCGCCGGAAAGGTACAGTCGCCCGTGACCGTCTCGCTGCCCGGCGGCGACCTGATCATCCGTTGGGCGCCCGGTGAACCGATCGTGATGAGCGGCGCCGCGACGCGCGTGTACGACGGCGAGACCGACTGGACGCGCTTCGGATGAGCGTTGCCACCGCCGACCGCGTCGAGGTCGTCAATTTCGGTTGCCGGCTCAACATCGCCGAGGGCGAGGCGGTTCGTGCGGCCGTAAAGGCGGCGGGTGCGCCCGATACGATCGTCTTCAACAGCTGCGCAGTGACCGACGAGGCGGTGCGGCAGGCGCGGCAGGCAGTACGGCGCGCGCTGCGCGAGCACCCCGGCGCCGAGGTCGTGGTCACCGGTTGCGCCGCGGAGCTCGAACGCGATGCCTTTGCGGCGATGGGCGCGCGCGTCGTCGCGAACGATGCCAAGGGCCTGGCGCAAAGCTATGGCGGTGCCGCTATCCCGGCTTCGCCGACCTACGCCCCCGCCCTCTCCGGGCCCGACCACGCCCGCGCGTTTCTCGGCGTCCAGACGGGCTGCTCGCATAGCTGCACCTTCTGCGCGACGGTCATCGCGCGCGGCACCGCCCGCTCCGCGACCGCCGGCGCCGTCGTCGACGCCGCGCGCATCGCGCTCGACCGTGGCCAGCGCGAGATCGTCCTGACCGGCGTCGACCTTGCCAGCTATGGCGACGACAGCGGCACAAGCCTCGCGGCGCTCGTCGAAGCCTTGCTGGCGTTACCGGTCGAGCGCCTGCGCCTCTCGTCGCTCGACCCGGATCGTGTCGACGACGCGCTGTTTGCGCTGCTGACGCAGGAAGCGCGCCTGATGCCGCACGTCCACCTGTCGCTGCAGGCAGGCGACGACATGGTGCTGACGCGGATGAAGCGCCGCCACCGCCGCGCCGATGCCGTGGGCCTGACCGAACGGCTCAAGGCGGCCCGCCCCGAAATCGCCATCGGCGCCGACCTGATCGCCGGATTTCCGACCGAGGATGACGACATGTTTGCCAACAGCATGGCCCTGATCGACGATTGCGACATCGTCTTCGGCCATATCTTTCCCTACAGCCCGCGCGCCGGAACGCCCGCTGCACGCATGCCCCAGGTCGGCCGCGGCATTGCCCGCGAGCGGGCCGCAAAGCTGCGCGAGGCCAACGCCTTCCGCCGTCAGCGTTGGCTCGATGCCCAGGTCGGCCACACCGCCTCGATGCTCGTCGAGCGCGACGGGCTGACCGGCCATGCCGAGAATTTCGCCGCGTTGACGCTCGCGAGGCCCGCCGGGCCCGGCAGCATTGTTCGCGTCCGCCTGACCGGCCGCGACGGCGACAGGATGATCGCGGCATGAGCGGTCTCAGCTGGAGCGAACGGCTGCTCGGCGGCCTCAGGCGCACGTCCGAGCGCCTTGGCGAGAATCTGTCGGGACTGACCGGCAAGTCGCGTCTCGACGACGAGGATCTCGACCGCATCGAGGACGCACTGATCACCGCCGATCTCGGCCCGACGATGGCCGCGCGCATCCGTGACCGTCTGTCCGAACGCCGCGACGTCGCCGCAAACGGCACCGACGAACTGCGCAAGGTCGTCGCCGAGGAAATCGGCGCGGTGCTGCGCCCGGTTGCCGAGCCGCTCGAGATCGATGCCTTCCCGCGCCCGCAGGTGATTCTCGTCATCGGCGTCAACGGATCGGGCAAGACGACGACGATCGCCAAGCTGGCGCACCTGTTCCAGGAACAGGATTATGGTGTGATGCTCGTCGCGGGCGACACCTTTCGCGCCGCTGCGATCGGGCAACTGAAGGTCTGGGCCGAACGGCTCGACGTGCCGATCATGGCGGGACCCGAGGGTGGCGACGCCGCCGGAATCGTCTTCGACGCAGTCAAAAAGGCGACCGCGACCGGCATCGACGTGCTGATCGTCGACACCGCGGGCCGCTTGCAGAACAAGCGCGAACTGATGGATGAACTTGAAAAGATCAAGCGCGTCCTCGGACGCCTCAATCCCGCCGCGCCACATGATGTCGTGCTCGTCCTCGATGCGACGACCGGGCAGAATGCGCTGTCGCAGATCGACGTCTTCCGCGAGGTCGCGGGCGTGACCGGGCTGGTGATGACCAAGCTCGACGGCACTGCGCGCGGCGGCGTCCTCGTCGCCGCGGCCGAACGCCACGGCCTTCCCATCCACGCGATCGGCATCGGCGAGACGATCGACGACCTCCGTCCCTTCGACGCCGACGAAATTGCAGGCATCATTGCCGGAAACATCCGATGAGCGACCAACTCCCGACAGGCCCCGAAGCGGTCCCCGCGCCGCCGCCCGCCAAACATGGCGGACTGAATTTCGCGATCGACTTCGCGCCGCTGCTGATCTTCTTCCTGACCTATAAGCTGAACTCGGGCGGCGAAGGCGCCTTTGCGGCCACGACCGCTGCGATCAAGGGCACCGTGGCTTTCATGGTCGCGATCATCGTCGCGATGGCCGTATCGAAATGGAAGCTCGGCAGGATTTCGCCGATGCTGTGGATGTCGAGCATCCTCGTCCTCGGTTTCGGTGCGCTGACGATCTGGTTCCACGACGAGCGTTTCATCGTGATGAAGCCGACAATCATCTATGCCGCATTCGCGGTGCTGCTGCTCGGCGGCTGGTGGTTCGGGCGGCCGATGCTCAAATATCTGCTGCAGTCGGCGCTCGATGGCCTGACCGAAAGAGGCTGGCTGCTGCTGTCGCGCAACTGGGGCCTGTTCTTCGCCGCGCTCGGCATCGCAAACCATGTGATGTACGAGATGATCCAGGCAAAGCAGATGAGCTTCGACCTGTGGCTGACCATCAAGGTCTGGGGGGTAACGGCCCTTTCCTTCCTCTTTACGCTGAGCCAGGTCCCGGTGATGCTGAAGAACGGACTCGCCATCCCCGAAGAAGCCGCCGCCGACAAAAGTTGAGTCCGGCCCCCTTCGCTGTCATATCGCTGTCACCGGGTCCGGGTCGCACGGCACCGGAAACAAGCGAGGGGGAATGCATATGGACAAGTTTTTCGGGAATCTGCACGCGGTACTGATTGCCGGGCTGGTGCTCGCGATCGCGCTGATGCTGGGGCTTAACGGCCAGTATTTCACAGACGGTATAACCGCAGGCAACGCGATCCTGCGCTGGCTGCACACCTTCTTCGGCATCCTGTGGATCGGGCTGCTCTATTATTTCAACTTCGTCCAGATTCCGACGATGCCCAAAATTCCGGCCGAACTGAAGCCCGGCGTATCGAAGCATATCGCGCCTGCTGCGCTGTTCTGGTTTCGCTGGGCGGCGCTGATCACCGTACTCCTCGGGCTGGGCATCGCCTTTCACAACAAATATGCGATTCCGGCGCTGACCTTCTCGGACCCCAATTTCAAGCTGATCGGGGCGGGCATGTGGCTGGGTCTCGTCATGGCATTCAACGTCTGGTTCGTGATCTGGCCGAACCAGAAGAAGGCGCTGGGCATCGTCGAAGCCGACGACGCGACGAAAGCCGCCGCCGCGAAGACCGCGATGATCTTTTCGCGGACCAATACGCTGCTGTCGATCCCGATGCTCTATGCGATGGTGAACGCCAACAACGGCTGACACCGGCCAATCTTCGGAAAAGGGCGCCCCGCGGAACCGGGGCGCCCTTTTCGTTTCAGCCTTCGATCGCCGCCTTGTGCATGCGGCCGTTATGCACATAGTGCGCGACGCCCATCTGCATCCCCGCGGCCTGCGCATCGTCGATCTCGCGCACCCGTCGTGCGGGCGATCCCGCCCAGAGTTCGCGATCGGGGATTTCCTTGTTCTCGGTGAGCAGCGCGCCGGCCGCAAGCATCGCGTCGCTGCCGATGCGGCAGCCGTTCATCACGGTCGCCTTCAGCCCCACGAACGCGCGGTCGGCGAGCGTGCAGCCATGCACCATCGCCATATGCCCGATCAGCACATCCTCGCCGATGATCGTCGGAAAGCCGTCGGGGCGGTGCGGCATCGGGCCGTCGCAATGGACGACGCTGCCGTCCTGGATATTCGAGCGCGCGCCGACGACGATGCGACTGACGTCGGCGCGAAGCACGCAATTGTACCAGATGCTGACGTCCGGCCCGATCACGACATCGCCGATGATGCGGCAGCCGGGCGCGATGAAGGCGCTCGGGTCGATCTGCGGCGTCTTGCCGTTCACACTGATGATGCTGACGTCGCTATAGGTCATTCAGGTCTTCCCGATCAGGTGACCCCAGAGGAGGATGGGCAGGGTCGAGGAATAATCGTCGGTCCAGCGCGTGAAGCCCGGGCGTGAGGCAAGGGGCACCCATACGCCATCCTTGCTTCCCTGCTTGCGCGGTTTCAGGCCGCCCGTCAGCTGCTGCATGCGCTCCGGCGTCGCGGTCAGCGCAACCCAGTTCGAGGACGTCAGATTGCCATAATCGCGCGCCATCGGATCGGTGGCGCCCGACGGGTCGAGCCGGATGGCGGCACTCCAGCCGCGCGCCTTTGCTTCGGCGGCGAGGACCGGCTCGAGATCGAAAAAGCGGTTCGAGATGTGAATGAGCAGGATACCGCCGGGCTTGAGCGCCCGCGCATAGATGCCGATCGCTTCTTCGGTCAGCAGATGCAGCGGGATGGCGTCGGACGAGAAGGCATCGATGACCAGTATGTCGAACTGCGCCGGCGGCAGCTTCGCGATCTGCAACCGCGCGTCGCCGATCACGATCGGCACGTCGGGTGCACATTTGCTGATGAAGGTGAATTTCGAGGGATCGCGCGCGATTTTGGCCATCGCGGGATCGATTTCGAAGATCGTCCATGCCTGACCGGGACGGCGGTAACAGGACAGCGTCCCGGCACCGAGCCCGACGATGCCGACGGACGCATTCGGCCCCGCAAGCGCGTTCGCCTTGTCGAGCGTCAGGCCGACCCCGGACTTGTGACCGTAATAGGTCGTCGGTTCGAGTTGATGTCCTGCATCCGTCCGCTGAAGACCGTGAAGCGTCGTACCGTGCGCCAGTCGCCGCTGGTTGCGATAGGCATCCTCGGTGACCGTATAGACCCCGAAATAGCTGCGGACCCGCGAACCGTCGGTGCTGTTCTTCAGCGTCTCGACACCGCCGACACCCAGCATCAGCATCGCGATCGCCAGCACATAGGCCCAGCGCCAGCCGATCACGAGCAGGCCGACCGCAAGCGTGATCCCGGCCCAAAGGCCGTTCAGACCGTTGAAGGTGCCGTTCCAGTCGCTCGCCAGTTTCCAGCTGGCAAAGGCGCCCACCGCCAGCAGCAGCAGGACCACGGGAAGCGGTTTCGAAATCTTCAGCCACTGTTCCCACGGGAACAGCGCCGGCAGCGGCAGCAACATCGCCGCGGCGAGAACCAGAATCGGATGTTCGTAAACCCAGTCGAACAGCAGCGGTGCGATAAGCGCCGCAAAGAGCCCGCCGAGCACGCCGCCGGCGGACATGATCAGATAGAAAAGGGTCAGATATTGCGGTGAGGGGCGAAGATGGTGCAGATAATCGTGCAGCGTGGTCGCAACGACGAACAGCATCACCAGGCTCATGAACGCGATCAGCATCGTCCCGCCGCTCGTGCTGAGCAACGCCTGCCCGCCGGCAATCAGCAGGATCGCGGGCGCAAGCACGCGGAACGTTCCTTTCACCGATTCGGCGTTCGAGAATGCGATCGAGAAGCTGAGCAGATAGAGGCCGAGCGGCAGGACCCAGAGCAGCGGCATCGCGACAATGTCGGTCGTGAGATGCGTCGTCGTCGACAGCATGAGTCCCGAAGGCACGGCAGCGATCAGCAGCCAGTGGAGCTGGCGGCGAAGCGTCGGACGCGGTTCGTCCGCCCCGGCGGCGACATCTTCATGAACGACATGGCTGTTCCATCGCGCCGCCGCGGCCGCGGCGACGAGCAGGAGGAGCAAGGCATAGCCGCCGGTCCAGCCCCAGCTTTGCATCGCGAGCGGCATGTTCGGCTCGACGAGCGCGGGATAGCTGATCAGCCCCGCGAAGCTGCCGAGGTTGGAGGCAGCGTAGAGATAATAGGGGTCGCCTGCGCGGCTATCGGCGGCGAACCAGCGCTGCATCAGCGGCGCCTGCGCCGAGACGACGAAGAAGACCGGCCCGATCGAGGCGAGCAAGAGCAGCGGCACCCACAAGGCTTCCTGCCCCGGCGCCGGGGGCGCGATCTGCGCGATGCCAAGCGGCAGCCATAGCGCCGCGAGCACAAACAGGGCGATATGGATCATCGCCTGCCGCCGGATTTCGAAACGGCCGAGCCAGTGCGCATAGGCATAGCCGCCAAGCAGCAGCGCCTGATAGACGAGCATCGCGCTGTTCCATACGGCCGGCGCGCCGCCCAGTTTCGGCAGCACCATGCGCGCCACCATCGGCTGGACCTGGAAAAGCAGGAAGCTGCCGACCAGAATGGTCAGCACGAAAAGCCAGCGGCGCGGCGTCTGCGTCATCTATCCCCCACCCGGCCGGTCAGTCGTTCAAAAGTCGCGCCGCATGCAACGCGTGATAGGTGAGCACGCCCGACGCACCGGCGCGGCGGAAAGCGAGCAAGGTTTCGAGTACGAGCGCATCGCGGTCCCCGGCGCCCGCCGCAGCGGCCGCCTCGATCATCGCATATTCGCCCGACACCTGATAAGCATAGACGGGCACCGCGAAATGATCCTTAACGGCGCGCACGACGTCCAGATACGGGAGCCCCGGCTTCACCATCACGCTGTCGGCGCCCTCGGCGAGATCCTGTTCGACCTCGCGCAGCGCCTCTTCGACGTTGGCCGGGTCCATCTGATAGGTCTTCTTGTCGCCCTTGAGCAATCCGCGCGAACCGACGGCGTCGCGGAACGGGCCATAGAAGGCCGAGGCATATTTGGCGGCATAGCTCATGATCTGGACATGGCCAAAGCCCTCCATCTCGAGCGCTTCGCGGATCGCGCCGACACGGCCGTCCATCATGTCGCTGGGCGCGATAATGTCGGCGCCGGCGCGCGCCTGATTCAGCGCCTGACCGACAAGGACATCGACCGTCTCGTCGTTGAGGACATAACCCGCATCGTCGATCAGCCCGTCCTGGCCGTGGCTGGTGTAGGGATCGAGGGCGACGTCGGTGAGCACGCCGATCGCGTCGCCGAGCGCCTGCTTGATCGCAGCGACCGCCTTGCACATCAGATTGTCGGGATTGAGCGCCTCGGCACCGTCGGCGCTCCGCCGGTCGGGCTCGGTATAGGGAAAGAGCGCGAGGCACGGGATGCCCGCAGCCGCCGCTTCCTTTGCGCGCTCGACGATCCGGTCGACCGACCAGCGCGAGACGCCCGGCAGGCTGGCGATCGGTTCTTCTGTCGCGGTCCCCGGACAGACGAAAAGTGGCCAGATCAGGTTCGAGGGGGTCAGATGGTTCTCGCGGACCATCGCGCGGCTCCAACCGGTGCGGCGCGTGCGGCGCAGGCGCAGGTCGGGATAGGCGGCATGAGTCATGCGGCGTGCATAGCGACGCGGCGGCGCGGGGCAAATGGTTATTGGTTTCGCGTCGCGGTTGTCAGAGACCGCCGGCGCGCTTCGTCGCGACGTCGGCAAGCGAGCCGAGCTTTGGCCCTTCGGCGGGCCTGACGGGCGCAGCGTTCATCGCGGCGCCCGGAACGACCGACGTCAGCTGGCGGATGCGCGCACGGAAATCGGCGAGCGCCTTGCCTTCGAGCTGCGCCCGCGTGACGAACGACACCGACATCGGATTCACCGCCACGCCGTTGCGATAGACTTCGAAATGGAGATGCGGCCCGGTCGAAAGGCCAGTCGAACCGATATATCCGATGACCTGGCCGCGCGAGACATGCTGGCCGGGGCGCACCGCGATGCGGCTCATATGGCCATAGCCGGTGCCAAGGCCCGCTCCGTGGCTGAGCTTCACATAATTGCCGAAGCCGCCGGTGCGGCCGGCGATGGTGACGAGGCCGTCGCTCACGGCATAGATCGGCGCGCCGTAACCGCCGCCGAAATCGACGCCGCTGTGCATCCGCTTGTAGCCGAGGATGGGATGGCGGCGCATGCCGAAGGTCGACGTGATACGGCCGTTGGTCGGACGACCGACGCCGCCCGAGCTCTGCTGGCCGACGCCCGATGCCTCGAACCATTGGGTGCGGCCGTCGACGGTCCATTCAATCATCGACAGCTTCGGCTTCCCGCCGCGAACGAGGCCCGCGTAGAGAAGCTTGCCGGTTTCGCTCTCGCCCGTTTCGGCGCGGCGATGGTCGACGATGATATCGAACTCGTCGCTCGCACGAATGTCGCTGCCGACCGAAATCTGGCGGCCGATAACGCGGAGATAGGACTGGATCGATTCGGGCGATGCGCCTGCGGCGCGCGCCGAGCGATACAGGCTGTCGCCCACGCGCCCGCGGATGCGCAGCGGCGTCGCGTCGACCGCAATCGGGATGCGGCGCATCACGAGCCGGCCGTCGATCCGCTCCATCTCGATCCTGAGGTCGAAGCGCGCGCGCATCGCAAGCGCCTCGACCGGGCGGGGCATCGTGCGCGCAGCGCGGCGA
Organism: Sphingopyxis sp. BSN-002; assembly: GCF_022024275.1. NCBI lineage: Bacteria > Pseudomonadati > Pseudomonadota > Alphaproteobacteria > Sphingomonadales > Sphingopyxidaceae > Sphingopyxis > Sphingopyxis sp. BSN-002. Next base: position 2,664,268 of record NZ_CP091804.1, on the reverse strand, counting down.
CCGAGGATCAGGTCGATTCGGGTTCCCGGCGCGATATCGGCGAGCGGCACGGCGCCCGACACCTGGCTGGCCAGCGCCGCGGCATCGGCACTGCCGACGCCGGAGCGTTCGAGCAGGCGCGCGAAGCTGTCCCCCGCGCCAAGCGTCGCGGTCAGTTCGATCTGCGGGCGCTCGGGCGTCTGCGCCAGCGGGCGAACCGCATCGGTTGCCGCCATATGGCGGCCGGTGTCGCCGCCATAGGCCAGCGGCACGATCATCTGCGCACGCGCCTCGTTGAAATCGGCGGCGCCAAGCACCGGCGTGCCGTGCGCCTCCAGCGGCCGGATGCCGGGGAAGGTCGCAATCGCCGCGCCGCAGAGAAGAGTTAATGTCGCAAGGCCGCGCCACCATTCGCGCGAGCCGATATTGTCGCCAAGATCGGGAACAAGATCGAGCAGCGCGAGCCGGTCACGCCAGGTCGGCCGGGACTCGCCATCGCCGTCCGCCGTCCGCAGCGGAATCGCCTGCGCCATCGAAAGCGCGGCCGCATTGCCGGAAATCCCCGCAAGGGATCCATGGCCCGCAATGGGTTCGTGGCGCTGGAACAAGAAGTGCAACCCCCGCTCGACGGGCCTCCCTAGACCCGGCCGTCGATGATCTTTTCGACCGTTCGTCTGTAAAGAAAGGTCGTTAAAGTCAATTTAATGCCCTGCGCCGCCGCCGCCGTTGCGGCGGGCCGTGGCGGCGGCACGCCGTGACGTGCCGTCCGGCAGAAAATACGACCCCCGGGGCCGCCGTTCGACGATCGCCTGTTGCGCCCGGAACGCGCGCATGCCAGCAGAGGGAACAAGACAATGGCGTCACCCTCTTCCCACCTGGTCAAGGCTGTCCTTGGCCCCACCAACACCGGCAAAACCCATTTGGCGGTCGAGCGTCTGACCGCCCGGTCGAGCGGCATGATCGGCTTCCCGCTTCGCCTGCTTGCGCGCGAGGTCTACGACCGGGTCGTCGCGATCAAGGGACCGGCGGAGGTCGCACTGATCACCGGCGAGGAGCGGATCATGCCGCCCGGCGCGCGCTATCTCCTCGGCACGATGGAGGCGCTGCCGGTCGACCGCGATGTCGCCTTCGTCGGGATCGACGAAGCACAGCTCGGCGCCGATCCCGAACGCGGCCATGTCTTCACCGACCGCCTGCTCCGCGCACGCGGCCGCGAGGAGACGATGATCCTCGGGTCGGCGACGATCCGGGGACTCGTCAAAAGCCTGGTCCCCGAGGCCGAAATCATCACCCGCCCGCGCTTCTCCACCCTGAGCTATGCCGGCACGTCGAAGCTGTCGCGGCTGCCCAAGCGCTCGGCGATCGTCGCCTTTTCCGCCGAAGAGGTCTACGCGATCGCCGAAATGCTCCGCCGTTTCTCGGGCGGCGCCGCGGTCGTCATGGGCGCGCTCAGCCCGAAGACGCGCAACGCGCAGGTCGCGATGTTCGAGGCGGGCGAGGTCGATTATCTCGTCGCCACCGACGCGATCGGCATGGGGCTCAACCTCGACGTCCAGCATGTCGCCTTCGCGAGCCTGCAGAAGTTCGACGGCCGCCGCCTCCGCCGCCTGACGATCTCGGAAATGGCGCAGATCGCGGGGCGCGCCGGGCGTCACCAGCAGGATGGCAGCTTCGGGACCGTGGGCCTGCCGCAGGGCGGCTTCACCCCCGAGGAAATTCTCGCGATCGAGGGGCATCATTTCCCGCCGCTGGGCAGCCTGTTCTGGCGCAACCCGTCCCCGCGCTACGACACGCTCGACCGGCTGCTCGCCGATCTGGCGCAGCCGCCGACGGAGCAAGTGCTGCGCGCCGCGCCCGAGGCTGTCGACCTGGCCGTACTCAAGCATCTGGCGGGCGATATGGAAGTCCGGATGCGCGCCGGCGAAGCCGAAGCCGTCGAGCGCCTGTGGGACGTCTGCGGGCTCCCCGATTTCGAGCAGCTCGGCGCCGAACATCACAGCCGAACCGTGCTGAAGCTCTGGCAATGGCGCACGAGTGGCGACGGGATGATCGATCCCGACTGGTTCGCGAAACGCCTCGCCCGGCTGGACGACGTCGACGGCGACATCGACCAGCTTGCCAGCCGGATCGCTGCGGTGCGCACCCTCTGCTTCATCGCACAGCGCGGCGACTGGATCGCCGGCGGGGCGGGCTGGACCGAACAGACGCAAGCGCTCGAATCGCGCCTCTCCGACGCGCTCCACGCCGCGCTCGCACAGCGTTTCGTCGACCGGCGGCTGGCGCTGCTGCTCCGCGACGCCGGACAGCGCCACGCGGCGCTACCGGTCGCGGTCGGGCCTGACGGCACCGTCGCGGTCGATGGCGAGGCAATCGGCACACTCAGCGGGTTTTCCTTCAAGGTCGACGCGAAAGCCCGCGCAAGCGACCACCGCCTGCTGCTCGCCGCTGCCGAAAAACATTTGCGCGGCGAGCTGTCGCGCCGCGCGGCGACGCTCGCCGCCGGCGAAGACAATGGCCTGACGCTCGTCAGCGAACCCGGCACCGCGCCGCGCCTCGCCTGGCACGGTCATGTCGTCGCGACGCTCGCGCGCGGGCCAACGCTCGTCCAGCCTTCGATCCAGATCGATCCCTCGCTCCGCCGCCTCGAGATCCAGCAGGTCCAGGCGATTTCGGAACGGCTGCAGGCCTTCGTCGCGCAGCAGCTCGCGCGCCATGCCGCGCCACTCGCCGCGATGGGGGAAGCCGCGGGCGACCTTTTCACCCCGCCCTGCGTCCGGGCCCTGCTCGCCGCGCTCGTCGATGGCGGCGGCACGGCAAGTCGCACCGCGGTCGAGAGTCAGCTTGCGGCAATCACCGCGGACGAGCGCCCGCAACTCCGCAAGCTCGGCCTCACCATCGGCTCGCTCGACATCTTCCACCCCCAGTTGCTGAAGCCCGAGGCGGTGCGCTGGCGCGCCGCACTGATGGCGGCGCAACAGGGAACGGCGATTCCGGCGCTGCCACCGCAAGGCGCGGTCATCCAGAAGAGCGGAAACCACGCGGCGCTCGTCATCGCGGGCTTCCGCCGCTGCGCCAACGGCTGGCTGCGGATCGACATGGCTGAAAAGCTGGCGCGACAGGCGCATGCCGCGCGCATGCAGGCCGCGGCGGCGCCGACCGCGCCCGTTGCACGCGGCGAAGCCGATCATGACGAGCATCCCGATGGCGTCGACCAGGTCGCGCTTCCAGGCTTCGCGATCGATCCCGCGCTCGCCACCTCGCTCGGCCTCGACGAAGAGACGCGCCGCGCCCTGCTGGGCAGCTTCGGCTTCCGCAGCGTCGGCGATCCCGCGCTCGAGCGCTGGCGCTGGGCCGGACTCAAGCGCAGCGACAGCCGCGAGCGTCGCAAGCAGGGCAAACGGACAAAGCGCCCAGAGGCCGCGCCCAAGCCCGCCCCCCACGGCGAACGCCCGCCCTCGACAGCGAAACGGGGCAAGAACCGGCGCGGCAAGCCGGCCAAACCCGCCGGGGCAGTGGCGCGTCCCCCGCGCCCCGACCGGCCGCCTCGCCGTGGCCCGTCGCCCAACAGCCCCTTCGCCGGCCTCGCCGCCATGCTTGCCGACGCACGGAAGGACTGATGGCGAGTCCCGGCGCAGCAGGAAGCATCCGGCTCGACAAGCTGCTCTGGTATTTGCGCTTCGCGCGCTCGCGCAGCATCGCGCAGGCCATGATTGCCGCCGGACACATCCGGCTCGACGGGCGCCGGATCACCCGCGCCTCGGCGTCGGTGCATGCAGGGTCGACGCTGGTGCTGCCGGTCGGTGAACGAATCGAGGTGATCCGCCTCCTGTCGTTGCCGCTACGCCGAGGCCCCGCGCCCGAAGCGCAAGCCTGCTACACCCGGCTGGACGGCGAGGCTCCCGCCGCCGCCAGCTGAACTATCGGCGGCAGAGGAAAAGCTGCCTGCGAAATAGGTGGCAATTCGCGTACCGAATGAGAGTGATTCGCAACTGTCGCTTTGCGTTGACGCGCGATATTCGCGCGTCCTAGAGGCGGGTCCGATCAGTGTCCGGACGGCAAGGGTGCCGCCGGCCAAGGGAGCCAAAGCCCATGACCTATGTCGTCACCGACGCCTGCATCCGGTGCAAATATATGGACTGCGTCGAGGTATGCCCCGTCGACTGTTTCTATGAGGGCGAGAACATGCTCGTCATCAACCCGAACGAGTGCATCGACTGCGGCGTCTGCGAACCCGAATGCCCGGCCGAAGCGATCCTGCCCGACACCGAGAGCGGCCTTGAAAAATGGCTGGAAGTGAACAGCAAGTTCAGCGCCGAATGGCCGAACATTACGGTCAAGAAGGACACGCCGGCCGACGCCGACGAATGGAAGGGCGTCGAGGACAAGTACGAGAATCATTTCTCGGCGGAACCCGGCGAAGGCGACTGAGCCCTCCGACAATCGAAATACCGGGGCGGGACATCCCGCCCCTTTTTTTGCCCCCTTGAATCCCTTTCGCCGCGCGCCGATGTAGGATGGCGGAGGGGCAGCCCGCCGGTCCTCGGCGCGGCGACCCGAAACTTGTAAGGACTTTTTCCCGATGATCGATCCGCTGGCCGCCCTTGTTCCCGTCGTCGTCGAACAGACGAGCCGCGGCGAACGCAGCTTCGACATTTTCTCGCGCCTGCTGCGCGAACGGATCATCTTCGTCACCGGCGAGGTCGAGGACAATATGGCTTCGCTGATCACCGCGCAGCTGCTGTTCCTCGAATCGGAGAATCCGAAGAAGGACATCTTCATGTACATCAACTCGCCGGGCGGCGTCGTCACGGCGGGCATGGCGATCCACGACACGATGCAATACATCCGCCCGCGCGTCGGCACCTTCTGCATCGGCCAGGCCGCCTCGATGGGCAGCTTCCTGCTCGCGGCCGGCGAACCCGGAATGCGCGTCGCGCTTCCCAACGCCCGCGTGATGATCCACCAGCCGTCGGGCGGCGCACGCGGCATGGCATCGGACATCGAAATCCAGGCGCGCGAGATCCTGCGCATCCGCAAGCGGATGAACGACCTTTATGTGAAATACACCGGCAAGTCGCTGAAAGAGATCGAGAAGGCGATGGATCGCGATACCTTCCTCGAGGCCGAGGAAGCCAAGGAATTCGGACTCGTCGATCATGTCTTCGGATCGCGCCCGCCCGCCGATGGCGAGACCGGTGCCGCGACCCAGAGCGAAGGCCCGACGCCCTGAGGCGCAACGCGGTCGGGGACCGAAAGGGAGCGCTAACCGCGTTTCTTGACGCCCCCTTTGCCGCAAGCCGATACGAGTAGACATTGTCCCGATGTCACCCAATTGCCATATTGTAATTGGGTGACCGCGGACTAGGATATTGACGGCAGCGCCCCTTTTGGGTCTGCCAGAGGACTATATATGACCAAATTGAGCGGCTCGGACAGCAAGAGCACTCTTTACTGCTCCTTCTGCGGCAAGTCGCAGCACGAAGTTCGCAAGCTCATCGCAGGACCGACCGTGTTCATCTGCGACGAGTGCGTCGAACTTTGCAACGACATCATCCGCGAAGAGATCAAAGGCGGGGTTGCCGCACGCAAGGACGGCGCAGTGCCGACGCCGCTGGAAATCTGCCAGCATCTCGACGCCTATGTGATCGGCCAGAACAAGGCCAAGCGCGTGCTCTCGGTCGCGGTCCACAACCATTACAAGCGCCTCGCCAATTCGGGGCGCGGCGAAGACGTCGAACTGGCGAAGTCGAACATCCTGCTCGTCGGTCCGACCGGCAGCGGCAAGACGCTGCTCGCGCAGACGCTCGCGCGCTTCCTCGACGTGCCCTTCACGATGGCCGACGCGACGACGCTGACCGAAGCCGGCTATGTCGGCGAGGATGTCGAGAACATCATCCTGAAGCTGCTGCAGGCCAGCGACTATAATGTGGAAAAGGCGCAGCGCGGCATCGTCTATATCGACGAGATCGACAAGATCAGCCGCAAGGCCGAGAATCCCTCGATCACGCGCGACGTGTCGGGCGAAGGCGTGCAGCAGGCGCTGCTCAAGCTGATGGAGGGCACGACCGCGAGCGTTCCGCCGCAGGGCGGCCGCAAGCATCCGCAGCAGGAATTCCTGCAGGTAGACACCACCAACATCCTCTTCATCGCAGGCGGCGCGTTCGCCGGCCTCGAAAAGATCATCGGCGACCGCCTGCAGGGCAAGTCGATCGGCTTCGGCGCGCATGTCGCCGGCCCCGACGAGCGGCGCACGGGCGAAACGCTCAAGCAGATCGAGCCCGAGGATTTGCTGAAGTTCGGCCTGATCCCCGAATTCGTCGGACGCCTGCCCGTCATCGCGACGCTCGAGGATCTCGACATCGACGCGCTGGTCAAGATTCTGGGCGAACCCAAGAACGCGCTGGTCAAACAGTACAAGAAGCTGTTCGATCTGGAGGAGGTCGCGCTGACCTTTACCGACGATGCCCTGATCGCGGTCGCGAAAAAGGCGATCGAACGCAAGACGGGCGCACGCGGACTCCGCTCGATCGTCGAGGCGATCCTGCTCGACACCATGTTCGACCTTCCCGACCTGACCGACGTGGTCGAGATCGTTGTCGACAAGGATGTCGTCGAGGGCCGCAAGGATCCGGTCCGCGTCTATGCCGACAAGGCGAAAGAGGCCGGCGACGCCGCCTGAGTCGCTGGGGAACGGCGCCCTCGGGTGCCGGCCCATGTTGCATTGCAGCAACAGTTGCACGAAAAAATGCATATCCGCCTGTGGATAATTCCGCCGGCGGCACGCAAATTCGCGCTTTTTTGACCTTTACCCCGTCCCCGCACCCTTCGCGGCTTGCACTGTCACAATTGCTGTCACAATCGTGCCACATGCGGGCTTCAGGGGCGCTCGCAGGACAGGCGCGCCCCATGTCGCGCGTCTGCCGAATGCCACCACCAAGGGGACAACCTGATCATGACTCTACGTAACACGCTCGCCGCTGGCGCCGCGATGCTTCCGCTCGCGCTGCTGTCGACGCCGGCTTTTGCCCAGTCGACCGGCTCGCAGGATTTCGAAAACGAAATCGTCGTCACCGGCACCAGCACGAAGAACGGCGTCGCAGGCGTCATCGCGCCCGACACGACCAAGGCGAAGGTCGTCCTGACCCAGGAATTCATCGCCCGCCAGTCCCCCGGCCAGACGATCAACGACGTCATCAACCAGCTCCCGGGCGTCAGCTTCCAGAACAACGACCCGTTCGGTTCGGCCGGCGGCAAGATGACGATCCGCGGTTTCGACAACACCCGCATCAGCCAGACCTTCGACGGTATCCCGCTGAACGACTCGGGTAACTATGCCCTCTACTCGAACCAGCAGCTCGATCCCGAACTGATCGAGCAGGTCAACGTCAACCTCGGCTCGACCGACGTCGACAGCCCGACCGCCGCCGCATCGGGTTCGACCGTCAACTACCGCACCCGTACCCCGGGCGAGGAATTTGGCGTGAAGCTGGTCGGCTCGGCCGGCGACTTCAACTTCTTCCGCGTCTTCGGCATGATCGACACCGGCGTCCTGACCCCCTGGGGCACGCGCGCGTTCATCTCGGGCAGCTCGTCGACCAACGACACGGTCTTCAGCAACGTCGACCAGCCGACGTTCAAGGCGCACCGCGGCCGCATCAACAAGAAGCAGTTCAACGCGAAGATCTATCAGCCGATCGGCGACGACGGCGACTTCGTTGCGGTCTCGGGCCACTATAACGAAAACCGCAACAACTTCTTCGGTTCGGTGCCGCTGCGCAACGACGCCAACCGCGTCGTCGGCTCGGCTTCGACCAACCGCTTCCCGCTGACCCGCGACGAACGCGACTATGGCATCGCCCGCTGCCAGATCAACACCGCCGCCCGTCCGGGCGTCGCCGACGTTGCCAACAGCTGCGGCTCGACCTTCGACGAGCGCATGAACCCGTCGAACACCGGCAACATTCGCGTCAACTCGCGCTTCACGCTCGCTCCGGGCCTCGTCCTGACGGTCGATCCGAGCTTCCAGTATGTGAAGGCGAACGGCGGCGGCACCGTCGTCGGCCAGGAAGCGCGCCGCGACGTCAACCCGACCGGTGGCGCCGCGAACTGCAACACGACGGCGAACGGCGCCGCAGTGAGCTGCCAGACCGGTTACATCGGCGGCGTTCCCTACTATGGCCGCGACCTCAACGGCGACGGCGACCTGCTCGACACCGTTCGCGTCCTGGCGCCCAGCCAGACCGGCACCCACCGCTACGGCGTGATCGCCGGCCTGCGTTACGAGCTCGACGATGCGAACACCTTCCGCGTGTTCTACAGCCTCGATCGCGCGCGTCACCGCCAGACCGGTGAAACCAACTTCCTGCAGCTCAATGGCCAGCCGACCGATCCGTTCCCGATCAACGATCCGCTGACCGACGTGAACGGCAACGTCCTCGAAAAGCGCGACCGCAAGTCGATCGCGACGCTGAACCTGTTCGGCGGCGAGTATCGCGGCGAATTCGGCCAGCTGACCGTGCAGGTCGGCGGTTCGTACAAGATGTTCAAGCGCGACCTGAACAACTATTGCGCCACCTCGAGCGCGACCGGCTTCGTCGAATGCTTCGGCACCAACGATGCGGGTCTGGCGGCTTGGCTTGCCGCCAACCCGACGGTGGTCGTTGCGCCGGGCGTCACCGCTCCGGTCCAGGGTCCGCAGCAGCGCATCCGCAAGTACAACAAGTTCACGCCAAACGTCGGCCTGACCTTCGACGCGACCGACGCGCTCAGCGTTTTCGCCAACTATTCGAAGGGCGTCCAGGTTCCGGGCACGGACAACCTGTACAACGCGTTCTACTTCCCGACCGCCAGCGAGCAGGCGAATCCGAAGCCCGAAACGACCGACAACTTCGACGTCGGCGTGCGCTACACGACCAGCAAGATCCAGGGCCAGCTCGGCCTCTGGTACACGATCTTCAACGATCGCCTTGCCTCGTCGTTCGATCCGGAAACCGAGCGTAACGTCTATCGTAACCTCGGCCGCGTCGACAAATACGGCATCGACGCCAGCATCTCGTACCGTCCGATCCCCGAATTCTCGGTCTACGCCTTCGGTTCGTACCTGAAGTCGAAGATCAAGGACGATGTCGTGAACGGCGTCTGCTCGGCAGTCTCGCCGACCTGCGCCGCAATCGGCGATCCCATCTATGCCCTCACCAAGGGCAAGCGCGAATCGGGCTCGCCGACCTTCACCCTCGGTGGCCGCGTGCAGGGTCAGCTGGGTCCGGTCGAACTGGGCGCACAGATCAAGCGCACCGGTCCGCGTTACGTGAACGACCAGAACCTTCCGCTGGTTCAGACCATCAACAACGTCGTGACGACCGTCTGGGGCGCGAAGGCTCCGGCCTACACGCTGGTCGATCTCGACGCGCGCGTCGGCCTCGACTGGGCCGGCCTTGGCGACAAGGTCTACTTCCAGTTCAACGTCACCAACCTGTTCGACAAGCTCTATGTCGGCGGTTTCGACGGCCAGCTGGCGAACAACACGGTGCCGAACGTCAACATCGGCGCTCCGCGGACCTTCATCGGCTCGCTCATCGTCGGCTTCTAAGCCGCACGGACGAACAGAAATCGGGCGCGGGAGGAAACTCCCGCGCCCTTTTTCATGCCTGCAAGATCCTGAAAGGGGCCGGCTCCGCCGACTGCCGGCGGGATCAGCCGGCGGCGAGACGCCCAGCGGTATCCTGAACCAGCGCGATCATGTTCGGCACGCCCTGCGTCCGGTTCGATGACAGCTGGCGCGTCAGATCAAAGGGCGCCAGCGCGGCGGTAACGTCCATCGCCGCGACGTCTGCCGCGGGCCTGTCCTGCACTGCGGCGAGGACGAGCGCGACGATCCCCTTGGTGATCGCGGCGTTGCTGTCGGCAAGGAAATGCAGCCGGCCGTCATCCTGCGGGACCGGATAGACCCAGACGCTCGCGCTGCATCCGCGCACCAGCGTCGCGTCGGTCTTGAGCGCATCGGGCATGGGCTCCAGCTCGCGGCCGAGTTCGATCAGCAGGCGATAGCGATCGTCGCCGTCGAGAAAGTCATATTCTTCGAAGATATCGTCGAGGCTGCGCATGGCGGCGCCCCTTGCATGTTTCCGCGACAGGGGAAAGCCCCTGAAACGCCATCGGCCCGCTCCCCTGTCAGCCCCGGGACTGCGGGGGACTGACAGGGGAGCGGGCCGATGCCAGCGCTCTCGGGGGATCCTAGAGGTCGACCCCCGCGGCGATGGCTTCAAGCTTGCGCAGCCGTTCCTTGAGGTCGGCGATCTCGATCCGCGATCCGGCGTGCGGCACCGCTGCATCCTGCGCCGGAGATATATGGCCGGCGGCAAGTTCGTCGCGCTTCAGCTGGATCCAGTCGCGCCAGCCGCGGAGCGCGACCAGGCTGACGATCATCAGCGCGCTCAGCGCGACGGCGGCGGGGATCAGGTTCGTTGCGAGGTCAGAAGCAATATTGGCCATGGTTCGGCTCCTTCTTCGTCACATGTCTTACGGGTGCGACCGGTCGCGGAGGCTCTCGATTTCCTGATCGAGCGTGACGGCGCGATTATTGTCGGTGGCGATGCGTTCGAGGACCTGGATGCGATCCTTGAGTGCGCGGATTTCGGCCTGCAGCGCCTTGGTTTCGGCGTCGTTCCCGGCATTGCCGACAAAATATTCATTGCCGTGGCGGTCGCGGCGCATGCCGTGCTTGGCGCGGACGATGCTGCCGATCGTCACGATGAGGACGATGCCGACTACCATTTCAAACGGGCCCATGGGGAGGTTCCTTTCGTCTTTGTTCAGTTCAGCGGCGTGTCGCGCAGCTTTTCGATCTCTTCGGCGACATCGACGCCCTTGTCGGTCGCGATGCGTTCGAGAACGCGGACGCGCGCTTCGAGCCGTTCGGTGTGCGCCGCATATTGCGCGGCCTTTTCGGCGGTCATCGCGGCCTGCGTCTCGATCATCTTCTGCTGATGCTTCGACCAGAAGATGAAGCCGGCGAGCAGAAAGGGAGCGAGCGGCACGAGAATCCAGATGGTGTCACCCATGACCGTTCCTCCTCAGTTCGCCGGACGCCGCAGCGCCTCGATCTCGTGGCTCAGCCGGTGGCCTTCGTCGGTCACGATGCGCTCGACCACCGCGAGGCGGTCCTTCACCGAGCCAAGTTCGGCGCGCAGCTGGGCATTTTCCTGGCTGACCAGCTTGATGCGTTCCATCGCTTCGTCGCTGGTCTTCGGATAGATCGCCTTGCCCCAGCTGTTTTCGAGCGGGTAGCCGTTCTTGACGCGCAGCCAGGTGGTGAAGACCCAGCCGCCGACCCCGGCAAGGCCGACGATCGCGGCGACGGGGGCGATGGTGTTCAGGACGTCGAGATTCATGATTGTCTATCCCTCTCAGCGCAGGCGGTCGATCTGGTCGGCGAGCTGCGCAGCCTGGCCGTTGCTTTCGGTTGCGATGCGTTCGAGCACCGAAATGCGTTCCTCGAGCCGGCCGATCTGGCCGACGAGCTTGGCATTCTCGTCCGATAGCAAGGCGATTTTTCGATCAGCGTCGACATCGGTTCGATGAACCGTACCACCCCATTCATTCTCAACGGGATAGCCGTGCTTGGCGCGGATCCAGGTGGTGAACATCCAGCCGCCGATCGACAGGGCGATGATGGCGAGGACGAAGGTAGGACCACCGAAATTCATTTGTCTTCTCCCTGTTGCTTCCGGTTGGTGCCCGATTACCGGAGAGCGTCGATCTCGTCGGCGAGCCGGCGATTGTGGCTGGTGTAGTAAAGTTCGATGTCGGCAAGGCGGCGGTCGATGTCGCGGAAGCGCGAGCGGATGTCGCGGGTCGAGGCGCTGGGGTTCGAGCGGACGCCCTGCCAGAACTTCGCTTCCTCGTTCGAGCCGTAGAGCGCGAAAGGCTTCGGCGTTCCCATCCAGGCTACCATCCAGTAGGCGATCAGCGTCCAGGGAAAGCCGCCCATCAGGGTCAGGAGGACCGCGCCGACACGGACCCAGAGGACGTCGATCCCGCTATAGTCCGCGATCCCGGCGCACACGCCGCTCCATTTGGCGTTCTGCTTGTCGAGGTAGAATTTTGTGCGGCTGGCAGACATCTTCAATTCCTCCGGCTCGTGCTGTTGTTTTCCAGTTGCGCCAGTTCTTCATCGCTACGGACCGCGGGGCGGAAGTCGGGATGGTCGGCGCTGATGATGCGTTCGACGGTGTGCAGGCGGTTTTCGAGCCGGCGCGCCGTGTCGTACAGTTCGTCGAGCAGCTGCTCGTCCTCTCCGGTCAGCGTCTTGGCCTGCTTCCACTTCGTGATGTAGTGGAGGATCAGCCAGGGCAGACCGAGGAAGAGGGTACCGATGACGATCGGAACGATGATGATCTCTTCCATCGGTCCGGCTCCTTACTTCTTGCCCTGCGCGGCCTTCAGCGCGGCGAGTTCGTCGGCAACCTTGTCGGCGGCCTGCAGTTCGGCGATCTCCTCGTCGAGCGACTTCTTGTAACCGAGACCCAGCGCATCGGCGCGGCCTTCGGCTTCGTCGACGCGGCGTTCGAGGATCTCGAAGCGCGAGAAGGCGTCTTCGACGCGGTCGCCGTTGGTCATCTCGCGCAGCTTGTAGCGGTTCTCGGCGCTTTCAAGGCGATTGACGACGCTCGACTGGCGGGCGCGTGCTTCGCTGAGCTTCTTCTGCAGCTTGGCGATGTCGGCTTCATAGCCCGTCAGCGCGTCGTCTAGGACGGCGATCTCGGCCTTCAGCTTGTCGGCCATGTCGCCGGCCTTCTGCTTTTCGACGAGCGCGGCGGTGGCGAGGTCTTCGCGGTCCTTCGACAGCGCGAGTTCGGCCTTTTCCTTCCAGCTGTCCTGCAGGCTTTCCAGCTTGGCGATGTGACGGCGCATTTCCTTCTGGTCCGCGATCGTGCGGGCGGCCGAGGCGCGGACTTCGACGAGCGTTTCATTCATCTCGAAGATGATCTGGCGGATCATCTTTTCGGGATCTTCCGCGCGGTCGAGCAGGTCGGTGACGTTGGCTGCGATGATGTCGCGGGTTCGTGAGAAAATACCCATGTTGAAACTCCTGTCGAAAACTTGGTCCTGTAAAAAGCTGGTGCCGGGGCGGGGCAAGGGGGAGAGTGCCCCGGCACCAGCGTGCCGGTCAGACCATCTGGCTGACCGCCGGGGTTGCTGCAGCGACATCGTAAAGCATGTTCGGCTGGTCGATCACGCCGACGAAGATCGCCAGCGCTCCGACCGCGCTCAGCGCGAAAGTGGCGGCCTGGGCAAACATCGTCTTCATGGTTCTACCTTCCTTTTTTCGCTGCACCGGAGCGTCTGCGCCGGTTCGCAAATATCTTTGCAGGAGGCGTGCCAATTGAGTGGATTGGCGGAAAAGTGCCAAAGTTCCCGTGCAGAATAGGAGATGCGGCGATTTGCCTTGCCAATCAGCGGGAAAATTTGCCAATGATTGGGAATGGAGCGCGAAACGCAGTTCATCGGTCAGTCGGCCGCCTTTCAGGACGCGGTCGATCGCGCAAGCCAGGCGGCGGCGCTCGACCGCCCCGTGCTCGTGATCGGCGAGCGCGGAACCGGCAAGGAGCTGATCGCCGAACGCCTCCACCGCCTGTCGTCGCGCTGGGACCGCCCCTATGTGATCATGAACTGCGCCGCGATGCCCGAAACGCTGATCGAGAGCGAGCTGTTCGGGCATGAGGCCGGCGCCTTCACCGGCGCGACCAAGACGCGCGCAGGGCGTTTCGAGGAAGCCGATGGCGGCACGCTGTTCCTCGACGAGCTGGCGACGATGTCGATGGGCGCACAGGAGCGCCTCCTGCGCGCGGTCGAATATGGCGAGGTCACCCGCGTCGGTTCGTCACGCCCGATCCGCGTCGATGTCCGCATCGTCGCCGCGACCAACGAGCATCTGCCCGCGCTGGTCGACGACAATCGCTTCCGGGCCGACCTGCTCGACCGCCTCTCGTTCGAGGTCATCACCCTGCCCCCGCTCCGCGCGCGCGAGGGCGATATCGAGGTGCTCGCCACTTACTTCGGGCAGCGCATGGCCGCGGTGCTCGGCTGGGACGAATGGCCGGGCTTCGGTCCGCGCGCGCTGGCCGCGATGGAGGGCCATGACTGGCCGGGCAACGTCCGCGAACTGCGCAATGTGATCGAACGCGCGATCTACCGCTGGGCGGACCCCGAACGGCCGGTCGATGCGCTGAGTTTCGATCCGTTCGCGAGCCCTTGGCAGCCCGCGGCGCGCAAGCCCGCGACAAGGAGCGAAGCCGCGCCGGCATCGGCCGGCGAGGCAACCCCGACGATTGTGGCGCATGAAGCGCCGTCGACCACGGTGAGCGACCTGCGCGCCGCGGTCGACGCGTTCGAAAAGCAGATATTGTCCGACACGATGGCGCGCTGCCGCTTCAACCAGAAGGTCGCGGCCGAAGCGCTGGGCCTCAGCTATGACCAGATTCGCCATGCGCTGAAGAAGCATGGGCTGAATCAATAGGGATTACTCCCCCGGCAACTGGCCGGTCAGCGCCTCGATGACCGCATCCTGTGCCGACGCCGTGTCGGCGAGCTTTTCGCGCAAGGCGTAGACTTCGGGCAATCCATCGACGGCCTCGTCGATGCTGCGTTCAAGATAAAGGCGATCGATGTCGGCAAGCGCGTTGGTCAGCGGCGCGCGCGCGGCGATCAGGCGCGAGATCGCCTGCTGCGCGACGACCCAGCGCTCGCTGGCGACCGGCGCGCCGGCAGCGGCCGAGACGAGCGAGGCGGTGTTGCCGCGTTCGGCGGCAAACGCCTGCTGCGCGGCAGCGGCGTCGGATTCCCAGCGCTGGAGGCGACCCGCGAGATCGGTCGGGAGCGGGCCCGGCGGCGTCACCACGACGCTGGGCGGCGCGACGTCGAATCGGCCCTCGACCGGGCGCTTGGCGAGCGACGGCGCCCCCGCGCTGCTACCCTGCGCGGCAGCGCAGCCGGATAGCGACAGCGCGCCGCCAAGGGACATCAAAAGAAGTGTGCGCTTCATGACTGCCCTGATATGAGCGCCCGCGCATCGCAGCAAGCGCCGAATCGGGATGTTGCCCGCTCCACCCGTCGCACCGTCCTTTTTCCTTAAAAAGCACGGAAATATGCGGTTGACAGCTCACGGATTGAACGCTAGTGGCGCTGACTTTCCCGCATGCCGGAAAAATCGCCCGCTTCGGCAGGTGACTGGTGCGCGGGTGTTCTAGTTTCTGATTGGATGGAAGACCATGTTCGCAATCGTGCGCACGGGCGGAAAGCAGTATCGCGTTGCCGCCGGAGACAAGATCGCCGTCGAGAAGATCGAGGGTGAAGCCGGAGACACCGTGTCGCTGGGCGACGTCCTGCTGGCCGGCGACGGCGGCGAAGTGAAGGACGCCAAGGGCCTCACCGTCTCGGCCGAGATCATCGCGCAGACCCGCGGCGAAAAGGTCATCGTCTTCAAGAAGCGCCGTCGGCACAACTATCGTCGTCGCAACGGCCACCGCCAGTCGCTGACGCTGCTGCGCATCCTTGCCGTCGGCGAAGCCAAGAAGGCCGCGCCGAAGAAGGAAGCCGCGCCGAAGAAGGAAGCCGCGCCGAAGGCCGAAGCCGCTCCGGCTGCCGAAGCTGCCGCGCCGGCCGCCGAGAAGAAGGCTGCTGCGCCGAAGAAGGCGGCCGCGCCCAAGGCCGAAGCTGCCGCCGAAAAGAAGCCCGCTGCCAAGAAGGCAGCCCCCAAGAAGGAAGCCTGAGCGCGGCAACGCAGCTCGGTTCCCCGAACGAGATAAGGAGTTAGGTCATGGCACATAAGAAAGCAGGCGGTTCGTCGCGCAACGGTCGCGACTCGCAGGCCAAGCGCCTTGGCGTGAAGAAGTTCGGCGGTCAGGAAGTGATCGGCGGCAACATTATCGTGCGCCAGCGCGGCACCAAGGTGTACGCGGGCGTCAACGTCGGCATGGGCAAGGACCACACGCTGTTCGCCACCGCCGACGGCCGCGTCCGATTCCACGATGGCAAGCTTGGCCGCAAATATGTGTCGGTCGACGCCATGGCGGAAGCAGCCGAATAAAGGGCGATCTGCACGGGTCGCCCATCAAGGGATGACCCGGAGCCGTCCTTCCGCCCACAGCGGAAACAGGTTCGAAAAGAGGGAGACGGGTCACCCCCGGACTCCCTTTTTTCTTGCCCGGAATCCGTGAAACGGAATTTTAGGCGCGAAAACAGGGCCATCCATCTCCCTCATGACTTACCTGTCGTCAAAGCGTCACCATCTGGCGTCAGGGCGACAGGCGACTGGGAGTGAAAAGAATGTTCGCGCGTACCGAAAGATTGTTGCTGCGGCCCGGCTGGCAGGAGGACGCCCCCGCCCTCGCGCGGGCGATCGGTGAGGAGGCGGTCGTTCGCAATCTCGCCCGTGCTCCCTGGCCCTATGGCGAGGAAGAGGCGCAGAAGTTCCTGAGCCTGCCCGTCGATCCGGACCAGCCGCGTTTCCTGATCTTCGCCCGCACCGGCGGCGCCCCGCGCCTCGTCGGCGGCTGCGGCATTTCGCCGGGCCCCGAAGGTTCGCTCGAAATGGGCTATTGGATCGCACGCCCCTATTGGGGCCTCGGCTTTGCGACCGAGGCCGGGCGCCAGCTCGTTCGCATCGCGCGCGCGATGAACCTGCCGAAACTCGGCGCCGGCCATTTCCTCGACAACCCGGCGTCGGGCGCGGTCCTTCGCAAGCTCGGCTTCAAGCCGACCGGCAAGGTGACGCAGCGCTATAGCGTCGCGCGCGGCGGCGAGGCGGCCTGCGCGCTGTTCGAGGAAGGCGACGGGGACGGCAGCGATGCCGTCACCCCTATGCGCGGCCGCATCACCGGCGACGACGACTTCCGACAGGAAATCCGCCTGATGGCAGCCTGATCTTTCTCCCCTCCCGCTTGCGGGAGGGGTTGGGGGTGGGCCAGCGACGGTTGGTTATACGCCCACCCCGCTGCGACTAGCGAGCCAGCTCGCAAGTCTCGCACCCCTCCCGTAAACGGGAGGGGCGAGGTCTTTTACCCCCGAAGCTTTCCGGCCATGCCGAGAATATCGTCGAGCGGATTGCCGTCGCCATTCTGGTCGACGAGCTTGCCGAGGCCGCCCAGCACGCCGCCGAGACCGCCGCTCGCCCCCGCGGCTCCGCCACCGCCGAGCATTCCGCCGATCAGGTCGCCGAGGCCGCCGGCGCTTCCGCCGCCCTGACCTTCGCCGCCCTGCTTCGCCATATAGCCCGCAACCATCATCGCGAGGATCGGCAGCATCTTCCTGAGCAGCCCCGAATCGAGGCCGGTCTGGCCGGCGGCATGGTCGGCGACCGTCCGGCTGACATCCTTCGACCCGAAGATCTGACCGAGCACGTCATTGCCCGCCTCGACCGGCGTTGGCTGCGATCCGAGCACCGCGTCGAGCAGGCCGCCGCCGCCGAGCTGACCGATCAGCCCGCCGAGTCCCTCGGCCCCCGCGCCCGTCGTCGCCTGCTTCTGGAAGCCGCCGAGGATCGCGGGCAGCAGTGCCTCTGCCCCCTGCTTCGCCAGCGCAGGCGGAATACCGAGCTCGCTCGCCATCGATTCGATGCCGCCGGCCTGCGCCAGAATGTCGGTCAGATTCATATGCAATTCTCCCACTTCGGCGCGGGGTCGATACGCGCCGATGGGCGTTATCATAGGCCTCTGGCGCGCGAAGGACGAGCCGTTCATTTCACTGTCATTTTCAAGTGCCTAGGTCCATCCTGCGGTCCTGCGACTCGCCCCTCCGGGCAGGGGCCGCGCATCTTAGTGGGAGCAAAAACATGAGCATTTTCGGCAAGATCAAGGACGCGATCTTCGGCAAGGCGCAAGCCGCCGAGCCCGCCGCCGCGGCACCCAACCCCATCGGATCTGCGATCGACGCCGCGACCAGCGCGATGGCGACTGCAGCGGCGGCCGCGCCGACCGCGATCAGCGATGTCGATGTCGAGGCGATCCTGTCGGCCGAGGCCGCAGGCAAAGACCTCAACTGGCGGACGTCGATCGTCGACCTGATGAAGCTGCTCGGCATCGATTCGAGCCTCGACAACCGCAAGGAGCTGGCCACCGAGCTCGGCTACACCGGCGCGCTCGACGGCAGCGCCGAGATGAACATCTGGCTGCACAAGGCCGTGATGCGCGAACTCGCGGCGAATGGCGGCAAGGTCCCGGCAGACCTCACCGACTGACGGACAGCCGATAATTTTCGACGGGGGTCGGGAGAGCGCAGGCTTTCCCGACCCCTTTTCGTTGACCGGCGCGCGGCGGTGCCTAGACAGGTTTCAACAGAAACAAGGCACCGGGGAGCTTTTGCCGTGAACCATATCTCGACTCCGATCAGCCGTCGCCAGACGCTCACCGCGCTGGGCGCCGGCGCCGCGGGCCTTGCCATCGCGGGTCCGGCTTCGGCGCTGCAGGCGCCCGCAAAGACCGACGCGCAAAAGCTGCTCGATTCGGTCGCGGACAATCTTCTCGCGCTGTCGCCCGAGGGCGCGACCGCGCTCGGTATCGACACCGGCGCGCGCGCGGCCGAGCGCGGCAAGCTCGGTGATCGGTCGGCCGCGGGAATGAAGGCAGTTGCCGATACGCTGAAGGCCGATCTGGCGCGCGTCCGCGCGTTCAATGCCGACGGACTCGACCATGCCACGCGTACCAGCCTGGCGGTCGTCGACAGCGCCTACAGCGTCGCACTCGACGGTTTCGCCCAGCCCTATGGCGACGTCGCGGTCGGCGGCTGGCGCAACACGCCTTACGTGGTGATCCAGAATGTCGGCGCCTATCTCGACGTCCCGAAGTTCCTCGACAGCGACCATCCGGTGAAGAATGCCGCGGATGCCGAAGCCTATCTGTCGCGCCTCAATGCCTTTCCCGGCGTTCTCGACGGCGAGACCGACCGGCTGAAAGCTGCCGGAGGTCAGGGCCTGATCGCTCCCGCCTTCCTGATCGACAAGGCCGTCAAACAGCTCGAAGCGACGCTTGCCGACGCAAAGGCGGGCGGCGGGATGGTCGACAGCCTCGTCACCCGTACCGCCGCGGCGAAGATCGCGGGCGACTGGTCGGCGCGTTCGTCGAAGATCGTGCAGGGCCCGGTCGCCGCGGCGCTCGAACGCCAGCTCGCCGAGCTGAAGGCGCAGCGCCCGAAAGCGACGATGGACGCCGGCATGTGGGCGCGCCCGCACGGCGACGAATTCTATGCCTGGGCGCTTCGTGCGTCGACGACGACGCGCATGACCCCCGACGAGGTCCATGCGATGGGCCGCGAACAGCTCGCCGAACTGCACGGCCGGATGGATCCGATCCTGAAGAAGCTGGGTTACACGAACGGCTCGGTCGGCGACCGGATGAACGAACTCGCGAAAGACCCGCGCTTCAAATTTCCCGACAACGACGCCGGCCGCGCCGAGATCGTCGCCTATATCCAGACCTGGCTCGGCAAGATCCGCGCGCAATTGCCGCGTGCGTTCCGCACGCTGGTGAAGGGCAATGTCGAGGTGAAGCGGCTGCCGCTCGCCGAGGAACCCGGCGCGCCCGCGGCCTATGGCGGGGCAGGGTCGATCGACGGCAGCATCCCCGGCCGTTTCTGGATCAACCTGCGCACTACCGACCTGCACAGCAAATATTCGCTGCCCGACCTCGCAATGCACGAGGCGATCCCCGGCCATGCGTGGCAGGGCGAATATGCCAACCAGATGCCGCTCATTCGCACGATGCTGGCGTTCAACGCCTATAGCGAAGGCTGGGCGCTCTATGCCGAACAGCTCGCCGACGAGCTTGGCCTGTACGACGATTTCGAGGTCGGGCGGCTCGGTTATCTCCAGTCGCTCGCCTTCCGTGCGTGCCGCCTGGTGGTCGACACCGGCATCCACGCCAAGCGCTGGACGCGCGAGCAGGGGGTCGACTTCTTCGTGAAGGAAAACGGCTCGAACCCGCTCGAGGTCGCAAGCGAGGTCGACCGCTATTGCAGCTGGGTCGGGCAGGCGTGCGGATACAAGGTCGGGCACAGCGAGATCGTCCGCCAACGCGGCCGCGCTCAGGCTGCGCTGGCGACGAAATACGACCTGCGCGATTTCGACGACGTCGTGGTCAAGGGCGGCAACGTGCCGCTCGACGTGCTCGCGAAGAATGTCGACGAATATATTGCGGTGACGAAGGGCTGATGCCGGGCGGCTTCGCCGCGGCTGCACTGATGCTGGCCGCGGCATCGACGCCGGCGGGCTGTCCCGAGACGAGCGTCGATGCATTGCACATGCAGATCGAGCAGGCCAGGATTTCGGTGGCGGCGGGTGGCGACGGGATGGATGCCACGCCCTTTCCCCTCCTCGGAGGAACCGCGCTGGGCATCTACACGTCCGCGTTCGAAAAAGGGGATCCGAACCCCTTTTATTTGCAGGTGCACATCCCGCTGTCGGGCTCCGCCGACGACTATCGGCAAGCGTTCCTCGCTGCCCATCCTGCGGCCGGCGCATTTCGCTCCTTCTGCAACGAGAAGCTCTGCGCATGGGCGCGGTCGGACAGCCTCTCCGGCGCGCAAGCCGCCGCTTCGGTGGAGCAGAGCCATCGCTATCTCGCGATGCTCGGTACCGAGCCCAAGGAGGGCAAGGCCATCCTCATCTGCCGCTATCGCCGGCTGTAGGCCGGCGATAGCCGATTGCCTATTTCTTGCCGAACAGCGACCCCGCGATGTCGCCGAGGTCGTTGAGCGGGTTGCCGTCGCCGTCGCGGTCGAGCGCACCGAGAATGCCCGAACCGCCGTCCTGCTGGACCATCTGCGCAAAGCGGCCGAGCGAGCCTTCGCCGCCGATCTGGCCGACGATTTCCTGCAGCTTTTCGAGCGGCAGCCCGGTCGCGGCGGCGGCACCTTCGGCGGTGTCGCCCTGCATCGGATGATGCTTGGCGAGCGCGGCGATCGCCGATTCGACATGTTCGGGCGACAGCCCGACCTTGGCGGCGAGGTTGGTCACCGTGCTGTTGTCCGAAATCTGGCCGAGAATATTGTCCAGGATGCTCATGTCATACGCTCCTTCGGGAAGAACCGGCGCCATGCTATCACGCCGCGGGCAGCGGCGCGAGGTCGGGTTCGACGAACCCGCGCCGCGCGGCGACCGAGAAGAGCAGCTCGCGGCTGTAGAAGCGCAGCGGCCAGTCGCGGCGACCGACGTCCGAGAGCAGCATCGCGTTGACGCGCGCCGCCAGCGCCTCCTCAGCCGTTTCCGACAGAAACAGCCGCACGCCCGCGACATAGGCGCGGGTGATGCTGTCATGATAGCCCTGCGTGTCGTCGTTCACCCCGCCGACGCTCTCGTTATAGCGGCTGATGATGGTCGCAATCTCGGCATCGACGTCGATGTCGGGCCGCTCGCTGACGAGCCACAGGCACGCGCCGAGATGCGCCTCGTGCGTCCACGCCTCGCGCGGCAGGGTACGCGCGAGCAGGCCCTCGCCGATCGCGCGGATGTCTTCATCGCCTGCAAACAGGCGGGGGATGTAGTCGGTAGTCATCTGTCCGGTCCTTCCGGGTGAATGAGCACCCGGAAGTTTCCGGGTCAATCAGGCTGCGACGGCGGCCTGCGGGGCTGCCTGGCGGACGCCTTCGTCGACATGCTCCGCAAATTGCGCGAAATTGTCGATGAATTGCGCGACGAGCGTTTGCGCCGTGCGGTCATAGGCTTGCTTGTCGGCCCACGCCTCGCGCGGGTCGAGCAGCGCCGTGTCGACGCCGGGCACCGCTACGGGAACCATGAAACCGAAATTCGGATCCTTGCGGAATTCGGCATCGTTCAGGCTGCCGTCGAGCGCCGCATTCAGCAAGGCTCGCGTGGCCTTGATCGGCATGCGCTTGATCCCGTCCATCGTCGCCATGCCGCCGGTCCAGCCGGTGTTGACGAGCCAGCACTGGACGCCGCCCTTCGCAATGCGTTCCTTGAGCAGGTTGCCATAGACCGACGGGTGGCGCGGCATGAAGGGCGCGCCGAAGCAGGTCGAGAAGGTCGCCTCGGGCTCGGTCACGCCGATTTCGGTCCCCGCGACGCGCGCGGTGTAGCCCGACAGGAAGTGGTACATCGCCTGATCGGGGGTCAGCTTCGCGATCGGGGGCAGCACGCCATAGGCATCGGCGGTCAGCATGATCACCGTCTGCGGCACCGGACCCATATTCTTTTCCGACGTGTTCGGAATGAAATCGATCGGATACGAACCGCGGCTGTTTTCGGCGAGCGTCGCGTCGTCGAAGTCGAGTTCGCGCGTTTCGGGGTCCATCACGACATTTTCGAGCACCGTGCCGAAGCGCTTGGTCGTCGCGAAAATCTCGGGCTCGGCCTCGGGCGAGAGGCGGATCATCTTGGCGTAGCAGCCGCCCTCGAAATTGAAGACTGCGGTGTCCGACCAGCCATGCTCGTCGTCGCCGATCAGCGTGCGCGAGGCGTCGGCCGACAGCGTCGTCTTGCCGGTGCCGCTGAGGCCGAAGAAGACCGCCGTGTCGCCGTTCGCGCCAATGTTGGCCGAGCAGTGCATCGGCATCACGCCCTTCACGGGGAGCAGATAGTTGAGGATGCCGAACACCGACTTCTTCATCTCGCCGGCATACTGCGTGCCGCCGATCAGGATCAGCTTTTCGGTGAAGTTCACCGCGATCACCGTTTCGGTGCGCGAGCCATGCTTTGCCGGATCGGCCCGGAAGCTCGGCAGGTCGATGATCGTATATTCGGACGCAAACGCCGCGAGCTCCGCCGCTGTCGGGCGGCAGAGAAGCGTGCGGATGAACTGGCTGTGCCACGCGAATTCGGTGACGACCTGCACGCCCACGCGGTGCTCGGGCTGCGAACCGCCGAACAGCTGCTGGCGATAGAGGCGCGGGCGGTCGGCGAGATGCGCGAAGAAATCGGCCTTCAATGCGGCAAAATGGTCGGGGGTCATCGGGACGTTCGTTTTGCCCCACCAGATGGTGTCGCGCGTCTCGTCATCCTGGACGATGAACTTGTCCTTGGCGCTGCGGCCGGTGTGCTTGCCGGTCGCGACGACGAGCGGGCCGTCCTTGGCGAGCAGGCCCTCGCCGTTACGGATCGCATCTTCGATGAGGGCCGAGGTGCCGAGGTTTTCGGCCACCTCCGCCTTCGTCTCGACCGTGTCGGTGCCGATCGCGAGCTTCGTCATTCTCTTCGCCTTTCCTCTGTCCCGGCCGCACCTTTGCATAGGTATGCAGGGCATGCCATGCGAAAGCGCTGGGCCCGCATGAACATGGGGTGCCGACGGGACGTCGATTCCGAAATCCCGGCCGCGTTAGCGTCGATGCGGTCCGAGGTCAAAAGATTAAAGGGTGAATTGCGGGCGGAGCGTGTGCGGTTGTCGCTCGGCGGCAGATCGGCTAGTCCCTGCCGGTTCCGCCCCAATGGAAAGAGCATGACGGCAACCATCGCGCTGGTCGACGACGACCGCAACATATTGCAATCCTTGTCGATTGCGCTGCAGGCTGAGGGATTCGTCACGCGCGTCTATTCGGACGGCGAGGCAGCGCTGAAGCCGCTGATCGACAATCCGCCCGATCTTGCGGTGTTCGACGTGAAGATGCCGCGCATGGACGGGCTCGAACTGCTGCGCCGGCTGCGCGAGAAGAGCCAGCTGCCCGTCATCTTCCTGACCAGCAAGGACGACGAGATCGACGAGGCGCTGGGCCTTGCGATGGGCGCCGACGACTATATCGCCAAGCCCTTCTCGCAGCGGCTCGTCATCGCGCGCATCCGGGCGATCCTCCGCCGCGTCGAACTCAATCGCGCTCCGCCCAGCGAGGACGACGAGCCCGTCGCCGAGCCTATCACTCGTGGAAGGCTGCAGATGGACCCGGCGCGTCACAAGGTGAGCTGGGACGGCAAGGACGTCACACTGACGGTCACCGAATTCCTGATCCTCGAAACGCTGGCGAGCCGCCCGGGCATCGTGCGCAGCCGCAACCAGCTGATGGATGCCGCCTATCAGGACGATGTCTATATCGACGACCGCACGATCGACAGCCACATCAAGCGCCTGCGCCGCAAGTTCCGCGAGGTCGATCCCGAGTTCGACGCGATCGCCACGCTATACGGGGCGGGTTACCGCTTTTCCGATGACAGCTGACGCCGCCAGGCCCGAAGGGAGCGCCGCCGAACAGGAGGAGTCGCCGCTCGTCTGGTCGGCGCGCTGGTCGCTGACGACGCGCATCCTGGCGGTGAACATCCTCGCGATCGTGCTGTTCGGTTTTGGTTTCTTCTATCTCGACACCTATCGCACGCGGCTCGTCGACACGCGCATGGACGTGATGGCGGCGCAGCTCGGACAGCTCGACGAAGCGCTCGAAGCGGCGCGACCCGACCAGCGACAGCATCTGGTCGACGAATTCACCCGCGCGACCGAGTCGCGGCTGCGCTTCTACACCGTCGGCGGCATCAAAATCGCCGACAGCTTCGCGACGGGCAAGCCGACCTATACGCTTCGCGATCCCGATCTCCAGCCGTGGCGTCGCGACGCCGCGCGCGCGATGGATCGCGGCATCGACTGGATCGTCGGCGCGCCGGCCTATCCCGATTTCGAGGAGCCACCCGTCGACCGTGGCACCGCATGGCCCGAGATCCGCGAAACGGTGAAAACCGGGCATGAGGCCAGCCGCTTCCGCTACGCGCCCGAGCGCACCCCGTTGCTCAGCGCGACCCGGATCGTCGACCTCGACAAGCCCGAGGTCATGCTGATGACGGTCAACGCGCGCGACATCACCAAGACGGTGCGCGCCGAACGCTTCCGCCTCGCAGTCGTGGTGTTCATGGTGCTGCTCACGTCGGTGCTGCTGTCGCTGTTCCTCGCGCGCACGATCGTCCGTCCGCTGCGCCGGCTCGCGCGCGCCGCGGTGCGCGTCCGCCTCGGCCGTGCGCGCGAAGTCGTCGTCCCCCGCCTGCCGAGCCGCCGCGACGAGATCGGGACGCTCGCGCGCGCGCTTTCGGACATGACGCAGGCGCTGCGCGAGCGCATCGACGCGGGCGAGCACTTCGCCGCCGATGTGACGCACGAACTCAAGAATCCGATTGCCTCGGTGCGCTCGGCGATCGAGGGGCTCGGCCGCGTCACGAGCGACGAACAGCGCGCACAGCTGCTCGCAATCGCCGACGAGGACGTCCGCCGGCTCGACCGGCTGGTCACCGACATCAGCGATGCGAGCCGGATCGACGCCCAATTGTCGCGCACGCTGTTCGAACCGATCGACCTTGGCCTGATGATCGAATCGATGCTGGCCGGCCGGGCCGCCCGCGCCGAACAGGCGCTGCCCACACCCCGCGTCGCCTTTGCGCGCCCGCGCAAGGGCACGACGGTGGTCATGGCCGACGGCCACCGCCTCGAACGCGCGATCGACAATGTCATCGACAATGCGGTCAGCTTCTCACCGCCCGAGGGTCTCGTCTGTATCGCCGCAACACGCCTCGGCGACGAGGTTCATATCCGCGTCGACGACGACGGACCGGGGATCGAGCCGTCGCAGCGCGAAGCTATTTTCCGGCGTTTTCATAGCGAAAGACCGAGCGGCGAATCGTTCGGGCGCCACAGCGGGCTGGGCCTTGCGATCGCGAGGACGATCATCGAGGGGCACAACGGCACCATCTCGGCACGCGACCGCGACGACGGCAAGCGCGGTGCGAGCCTGCTGATCACCCTCCCCGCGCGCGAAGGCAGCGACGAAACCGGTTAACGCGCCGCTGCCTATCGCCTTGCAGCCTCGCTTCGTCGCCGGTAAGCCCAGGGTCCGTGCTCCATTACAGCGTCGTCGAGGTTTGAAGCAAAATGGCGCAGTGCGAGGAGAGAAGGCGAAGATATATGTCGATATTTCGAGACTTCTCGACGAAGCAATGAGCCATTTTGATCAAATCCGTTCGGACGCCCAAATGGCTTCCATCTCGGGCCGAATGCCGCTTGGAAAGGCGACCCGCCTTCCCGGCGCGTCATTCGGCCCGATCTGTTCGCCATTTGGGCGCCTCGACGACGCTGTAATGGAGTACGGACCCTAGCCATGCTCCCGAGCCGGACCAAGCCCGAGATCGTCAATATCCATGCCAGCTGCGTCGCGGCGGGCAATGGAGGCGTGATCATTTTGGGCAATTCGGGCCAGGGCAAATCCGACCTCGCGCTGCGCCTCATCGACCGCGGCGCCAAGCTGGTCGCCGACGATCGCTGCGACCTCTGGTACGATCGCGAGCGGCTGTGGTGCCGCCCGCCCGAAAATCTCGCCGGCAAACTCGAAGTGCGCGGGATCGGCATCATCGACCGGCCGTGGACCGCGCCCGTTCCGCTCGCGCTGGCAGTGCGGCTGACCGACCGTTACGACCGCATGCCGACGGTGAACCAGATCGAGATGGTGGCAGGCCATCCGCTGCCCGCCCTGCTGCTCTCCGCCTTCGAGGCGTCTGCGCCGATCAAGATCATGCTGGCCCTTGAGCGGCTGGCGCCCGGCGCATGACCGATCCGGGCGAGCAACGGCTGCTGCTGGTCACCGGCCTGTCGGGCGCGGGCAAGTCGACCGTGCTCAAGGTCCTCGAGGATCTGGGCTGGGAAGTCGTCGACAATCTGCCGCTGGCGCTGCTCGAGGCGCTGATCGATGCCCCCGCACGGCGCAGCGAGGCGAACCGCCCGCTCGCGGTCGGGATCGACAGCCGCAGCCGCGGCTTTCGCCCGCCCCTGCTCGTCAAGCGGATCAAGGAACTGCGCGAAGGCGGCGAGCGCAGCATCCAGACGCTCTTCCTCGACTGTGCCGGGGCCGAGCTCGAACGCCGCTTTTCGGAAACGCGGCGGCGCCATCCGATGGCCGAGGACCGCCCGGCCGCCGACGGAATCGCCCGCGAACGCGAGATGATGGAGCCGCTCCGCCGCTGGGCCGAGCATGTCATCGACACCACCAATTACAGCAGCAACGACCTGCAGCAGGAAATCCGCCAGCGCTTCGGCGACACCGACGACGACGAGCCGGTGCTCAACGTGCTGAGTTTCGGCTTTGCGCGAGGCCTTCCGCGCCATGCCGACCTAGTGTTCGACATGCGCTATCTGCGCAATCCGCACTGGGATCCGAAGCTGAAGCCGGGCACGGGACTCGACGCCGACGTCGCCGCCTATGTAAAGGCCGATCCGGCGTATGAAGACAGCGTCGCACAGATCGAGAAGCTGATCCTGACGTTGCTGCCACGCTACCGTGCCGAGGGCAAAAGCTATGTCACCATCGCCTTCGGTTGCACCGGCGGGCGGCATCGCTCGGTCCATGTGGCCTCGCGTGTTGCCCAAACGCTACGCGAGTCCGGTTATGAGCCAACGCTGACCCACCGCAATCTTGACTCGGCACCGCAAGATGGGCTTGAGGGCAGGCCCCCGCCCGCATCTTCTGCCGGCACCGGAAAAGCATAAGGGTCCGCAACTTCATGGCCGTCGATAAAGCTCTGCCGCTGCTGGGAATGGTCCTCGTCACCCACGGCCGCCTCGCCGACGAAATGGTGCGCGCGATGGAGCATGTCGTCGGTCCGCAACGCGCGATCGGCACCGTGTGCATCGGCCCCAACGACAATATGGAAATGCGGCGCAAGGAAATCGCCGACGCGATCCGCGCGGTCGACGAAGGGCGCGGCGTCATCATGCTGACCGACCTGTTCGGCGGAACGCCCTCGAACCTTGCGATCAGCCTGCTCGAACACGGGCGCACCGAAGTGATCGCCGGCGTCAACCTGCCGATGCTGATCCGGCTGGAAAGCGCCCGCAAGACGATGGACCTGCGTGCCGCGGTGATCGCGGCCAAGGAAGCAGGCCAGAAATATATCTCCGTCGCGTCGGAGATGCTGGGAGTGGGACCATGAGCGGCGAAGTCAGCGAGACGGTCGAAATCACCAACCAGCGCGGGCTGCACGCGCGCGCAAGCGCCAAGTTCGTGACCTTCGTCAGCCGCCTGCCCGAAACGGTCTCGGTCGAGGTCGAAAAGGGCGGATCGCGCGTCAACGGCACCTCGATCATGGGGCTGATGATGCTCGGCGCCGCGAAAGGCGACAGCATCACGATCCACACCCGGGGCGACGGCGCCGACGCGGCGCTGCTGAAGCTCGTCGGGCTGGTCAAGGACAGCTTCGGCGAGGACTGATCCTATGTCCGGCCGTCGCAGCCGCATCGAAAGCTTCTCGAACCCGCTGGTCAAGCGGATGCGCCTGCTGCGCGAAAAGCGGCACCGGCGCGCCGAAGGATTGTTCCTCGCCGAGGGGCTGCGCATCGCGACCGAAGCGCGCGAGGCAGGCGTGTTGCCGCACTGGCTGTTCCTCGCCGAAGAGGGCGCGGCGCATCCGCTGGCGCAGGCGCTGGTCGAGGCGGTGCTGGCGAACGGCGGCGAGGTGATCGACACGACGCCCGCGATCCTCTCGAAACTCTCGGGCAAGGACAATGCGCAGGCCATCGTCGCCATCTACGCCGAACCGAAGACCGCGCTCGCCGATCTCGACCGCAGCGCCGCACCGATCTGGCTCGTCGCCGAGCGTCTGCGCGATCCGGGCAATCTCGGCACGATCTTGCGCACCGGCGATGCGGTCGGCGCGGGCGGACTGATCCTGCTCGACGAATCGACCGACCCCTGGGCGGTCGAGGCGGTGCGCGCGAGCATGGGCGCCATCTTCACGCAGCGGCTTGTGCAGGCGCAGTGGGACGAGTTTCTGCCTTGGCTGCGGAGCGGCCCGGGCGAACTCGTCGCGACATGGCTCGGCGACGATACGCAGGACTATCAGGCCGTGCGCTACGCCGCACCGACCTTCATCCTGATCGGCAATGAATCGCAGGGAATGCCCGAGACCTATGCCGCGGCGGCCGATGTGCGGGTAAAGATGCCGATGATGGGCAAGGCCGACAGCCTGAACGCCGCGGTCGCGGCGGCGGTCATGGCCTATGAGGTGCTGAACCAGCGGCGAAGCTGAACGCGGAGCCGCGTTTCGGTTCAGCCCGGCGCCAGCTCCATGCTATTATGGCGCTCTCCACCAAGGAGCACTCCGATGATCAAGCCCGTCCTGCCGATCGCCCTTTCGCTCCCGCTGGCCGCCTGCGTGCCGGCAGCCGAGGCGCCGCAATCCCCCACCCCGCCCGCATCCGCCTATATGGCGATCGGCACCGAGCCCGGCTGGACGCTCGAGATCACGCCCGCCCAGCTCAATTATGCGGGCGATTATGGCGAGACGCGGATCGCGGTGCCGAACCCCGGCGCGACGGCGTCGATGAACGGCGAGGTCTATGCTGCCGGGCGGCTGTCGGTCGTGATCAAGCATGCCGCGTGCAGCGACGGGATGAGCGACCGCCGCTACGCCGACACGGTGCGGGTCATCGCCGACGGCAAGCGCGTCGACGGGTGCGGCGGCGCCATCCTGCCGCCCGACACGCTTGCGGGGTCGAGCTGGACCTTCGTGTCGATCGGCGGGGTATCCGTTGCCGGCGATCGGCCGACGTCGCTGCAGTTCGACGGCACGCGGCTGAGCGGTAGCGCCGGATGCAACCGTTTTTCGGGAACCTATGTCGCCGACGGCCGGCGGCTGACCGCGGGACCGCTGATGGCGACCGAAATGGCGTGTCCCGGCCCGGCGATGACGCAGGAAGCGGCCTTCTTCAAACTGATGCAGGGACCGGTGCAGCTTGGCTTTCCGACCCATGGCACGCTGGAAATCACCGGCGCCGACGGGCAGACCGCCGTGCTGAAACGCGCGATCTAGTCGTTCGCGCCACCGGCGCCCGACAACTTGGCGAGCGGCCGCGCAGCCTGTTCGGCGACGGGGAGCGCCGGAATCTCGCGATCGCCGGTTTCGACGTCGAGCGCCTCGAAGCGCTTCGCCTGCGTTAGAACCTGCGATTCAAAGCTGCCCACGAAGGCGTTGTACGCGCCGGTCGCCTGATCGAGGTTCTTGCCGACACGCGCGATGTGCGATCCCATCACCGACATGCGCGCATACAGCTCTTTGCCGAGCGCGGCGATCTCGCGCGCCTGCCCGGCCAGCTTCTCCTGCCGCCACACCGCCGCAACGGTGCGCGCGATCGCGATCAGGTTGGTCGGCGTCGCGAGCAGCACCTTGCGCTCGAACGCATAGTCCCAGAGCTCGTGATCCTGATCGAGCGCGGCGGCAAGGAAATGCTCGCCGGGAACGAACATCACGACGAAGTCAGGGGTGTCGTCGAACTGGTTCCAGTAGGATTTGGCGCCGAGCGTGTTGACATGCGCCTTCATCGCCGCGGCGTGCGCGGCGAGATGCACCGCCTTCTCGCCCTCGTCGACCGCGCCGAACGCATCCTGATAGGCGTTGAGCGACACCTTGGCGTCGATGACGAGGCTCTGTCCGCCGGGCACCTTCACCACCACATCAGGGCGGAGGCGCCCGCCATCGCCGTCGGCGACACTGACCTCGGTCTGGAAATCGGCATGTTCGCTAAGCCCGCAGCTTTCGAGGACGTTGCGAAGCTGCTGCTCGCCCCAGCGTCCGCGCGCCTTCGGCGCGTTGCGGAGTGCGTTGACGAGCTTCGCGGCCTCGCTCGACACGCGCTCGGTGCCCTCGCGCATCGCGGCGATCTGGCCGTGGAGCAGCCCGAAAGCGTTCTGGCGCTCGGCCTCGACCTTGCCGACGGCTTCCTCATATTTCTGGAGGCGGTCGTGGACGGGCGAAAGCAGCGCCTTCAGATTCTGCCCTGCGGTCTCCTCGCTCTGCTTGAAGCGCTGGTCGGCGCGTTCGAGGAAGGCTTTTTGCGCCTCGCCCAGCATCGCCTGCCCGACCTCGCGGAACTGCGCGGTCAGCGCCCCCTGCGCTTCCTTGAGCTGCGCGATCTGCGCGTCATGCGCCGCGTCGCGCGCCTTTTGTTCGGCGAGCAGCGCCGCCAGCTGCAGGTCGGCGGCCTTGCGCGCTTCGGCCTCGGCCGCGAGGTCGGTGACCGCGGCCTTGAAACGCTCCGACAATCCGTCGCGCTCGACCTTGAGCGCCCCCGCCTGCCGCCCGGCGAGCAGCCAGCCGATCAGCCCCCCGAGAAAGAGAGCGACGAAGGCGATAGCGAGCGCGGTGACATCCATGCGCGGAACATAGATCGAACACTGCCCCGCTGGCTAGCCGCTAATTGCCGCGTCAGAGCATTTCGCTCGAGACGTCGAGTTCGCGCACGCGGCGCTTCTGCCGCGCCGCGTCGACCAGTCGGCGCAGCTCCTCGCGCCGTTCGGCCGCGCGGTCGATATGCGGCATCACGAGTGCGCCGTCGCGCGTCGTCTCGTCCGACGAATCGATGCTGATCGTGCCGATGCCCGCCCACTGGTTGATCAGCGTAAAGTCCATGCGGACGTCCTTGACGCGGTAGAGCTCGATCTCGTCAACGCTTTTGACGAAGATTCCCTTGCGCAGGATCAGCCGGTCCTCGGTCAGCTCATAGGTCATGTCGAGATTGCGGATCCACTGGACGAGGATGATCAGGAAGCCGACCCCGACGAGGCAGAGCAACAGCGTCAGCCAGCCGACGAGCGTGCCGCGCAGCCAGCCCCAGGTCGAGGAACGGAAGCGGTCGAGAACTTCGGGCATGGGCCTCTCCTTCAGACAATCAGATAGGCGACGACGTAGCGCGCGATGAGCAGCGACAGGATGACGATACTCCAGCGCCGGTCCTTCACCCACATCGCCGCAACGATCAGCCCCGTGAGGATGGCGGTCATCGCGAGCGGCAGCGGATGGAGCAACAGCGGCGCCAGCTTCGGATCGCCGGCGAAATAGACGAGCTGCGCCGCGAGCAACGCCAGCAGCAGCGCGAAGACGATCCGCCGGACGCGGAAATAATGCGTGTCGAGGTTCGCGAACCCTTCGGGGTGCGACGGAAAGACGAGCCGTGCCGCGAGGAAATAGACACTCGCGAACAGCGCGACCGCCATCAGCACCGCCGACGACACTGCGACATCCTCCCTCACGCGCCACGCCGTGCCCCAGAAGGAGAGGAGATCGAGCATCACGAACACCGCGAGCAACGGCGTCAGCCAGCCGATCGCGAACTTCCCGTGGCTTTCCTCCGCCGCGAACCGCGCTTCGAGCGCGCGCCCGAGCCCGCCGAGCAGCTCGACCATCGAAAGGCCGAGGAGCAGGCTGTAGAGCGCAAAGACGAATTCGAAATCGCTCATGCCGCGGCTTTCCAAGCATCGGGCAGGATCGCGCGATAGGATTCGACGTCGGGCGCGCCGCCGATGCTCACGCCCTGCGTCAGCAACCAGTAGTGGCGCACAATCTCGGCCTGCTGCTCGAGCCCGTAGCGGTGCAGCGGCCAGCCGGGCTTGAGGCTGTAGTCATAGGTCGCGAACGGGTGGCGCATCAGCACGAGATACCAGCGCCCGCGCTGCTGCGCCTGCCAGACGTGCGTCAGTTCGTGGAGGAACAGGCCCTTTGCCTTCAGCTCTTCCTCGCGCCCGCCGGCGGGGCAGGAGAAGTCATCGCAATAGGCGGCGCCCTTCGGATGAAAATGCAGGTCGCCCATCGGCGCCATCACGATCCGGCGCGGCTGGAAGAAAATCCATTTATAGTGGCGTACCCGCACACGCGCATAATCGATCGCATCGCCGAACACGCTGCGGGCAAGAGCGATTTCGCCGCTGGTCAGGGGGCGCGACGGGCGCGGCACACGCGCTTACTTCTTGGCCGCACCCGCTGCCGGGGTGTCGTCGCCCATATCCATCGAGCCATGATCCATCGCCGCATCGCCCGAGCCGGCAACCTCGCTCGTCGCCCCCCTGATCGGCATGTCGAAGAGGATGCGTTCGTTGTTGTTGTTGGTGAAGACGAACGCCATCGGCAGCTTGCCGGCGCGTACCGCGGCGCCGTTGATGTTCCAGATCATCAGATGCTTGCCGCCCTGTCTGAATTCGAGCTTGCCCTTCGCAGGAACGTCGGCGCTGAGCAGCGGCTTCATCGTCATCACGCCGTTTTCCTTGACGCTTTCGTGCATCTCCACCCGCTGCGCGAGGTCGGCGGTCACCGCGACGAGCTGGACGTCGCGCGGCCCGCCTTCGACGGTGAAATAGCCGACTGCGGGCCGGTCGGGGGTCGCGCCCATCTGGATATAGCCGCTCACCACATTGAGCTGCTGTCCGGTGCCCAGATTCTTCTCGCACGCCGACAGCGTCAGCGCGGTGGCGGCAAGGGCGAGCATGGCAAAGGGTTTCATTTCGGGAGGACTCCGTAAAAACGCGATATTTTCGCGTCCCAGATACGCGGTCAAAACCCTTGTGCCAAGGCAAAGCGCACCTATATCGCCCCCATCAAAACCCATGGACGGCGTGCCTTTTCAGGGCGCCGAAGAAGCAACAAGGACGAATTACCAATGGCCAAAGTGATCGGGATCGACCTCGGCACCACGAACAGCTGCGTCGCGGTGATGGAAGGCGGCAAGCCCAAGGTTATCGAAAATGTCGAAGGCACGCGCACGACGCCGTCGATCGTCGCCTTTGCGAAGGACGGCGAACGTCTGATCGGCCAGCCGGCGAAGCGCCAGGCGGTCACCAATCCCGAAAACACGATTTTTGCGGTGAAGCGCCTGATCGGCCGCCGCTTCGACGATCCCATGACCAAGAAGGACATGGAACTCGTCCCCTATTCGATCGTCAAGGGCCCCACCGGCGATGCGTGGGTCAAGGCGGGCGGCGAGGATTATTCGCCGTCGCAGATTTCGGCCTATATCCTCCAGAAAATGAAGGAAACCGCCGAGGCCTATCTGGGCGAGAAGGTCGAGCAGGCGGTCATCACCGTTCCCGCCTACTTCAACGACGCCCAGCGTCAGGCGACCAAGGACGCCGGCAAGATCGCCGGCCTCGAAGTGCTGCGCATCATCAACGAGCCGACCGCGGCGGCGCTGGCCTATGGCCTCGACAAGACCGAGAACAAGACGATCGCGGTCTATGACCTTGGCGGCGGCACCTTCGACATCTCGATCCTCGAAGTCGGCGACGGCGTGTTCGAGGTGAAGTCGACCAACGGCGACACCTTCCTCGGCGGCGAGGATTTCGACAGCAAGATCGTCGAATATCTGGCCGACGGCTTCAAGAAGGACGAAGGCATCGACCTGCGCGGCGACAAGCTCGCTCTGCAGCGCCTGAAGGAAGCCGCCGAAAAGGCGAAGATCGAACTGTCGTCGGCCGCGACGACCGAGGTCAACCTGCCCTTCATCACCGCCGACGCCAACGGGCCGAAGCACCTCGTCAAGACGATCACCCGCGCCGACCTTGAAAAGCTGGTCGAAGAGCTGGTGAAGCGCACGCTCGAGCCCTGCAAGAAGGCGATCAAGGACGCCGGCATCTCGGCAAGCGAGATCGACGAAGTCGTCCTCGTCGGCGGCATGACGCGCATGCCGCGCGTCCGCGACGTCGTGAAGGATTTCTTCGGCAAAGAACCGCACACCGGCGTGAACCCCGACGAAGTCGTCGCGATCGGCGCCGCGATCCAGGCGGGCGTTTTGCAGGGCGACGTCAAGGACGTGCTGCTGCTCGACGTGACCCCGCTGAGCCTTGGCATCGAGACGCTGGGCGGCGTGTTCACGCGCATGATCGACCGCAACACCACCATCCCGACCAAGAAGTCGCAGGTTTACTCGACCGCCGACGACAACCAGTCGGCGGTGACGATCCGCGTGTTCCAGGGCGAACGCGAAATGGCCGCCGACAACAAGATGCTCGGCCAGTTCGACCTCGTCGGCATTCCGCCGGCGCCGCGCGGCGTGCCGCAGATCGAGGTGACCTTCGACATCGACGCCAACGGCATCGTGTCGGTCCACGCCAAGGACAAGGGCACCGGCAAGGAACAGCAGATCAAGATCCAGGCCTCGGGCGGTCTCAGCGACGCGGACATCGATCAGATGGTCAAGGACGCCGAGCAGTTCGCCGAAGAGGACAAGAAGCGCCGTGAGGCGGCCGAGGCGAAGAACAACGCCGAAAGCCTGATCCACACGACCGAACGCCAGCTCGAGGAACATGCCGACAAGGTCGATCCCGGCCTGAAGGGCGAGATCGAGGCGGCAATCGCCGAAGCCAAGACCGCGGTCGAAGGCGGCGATCCGGCGGCGATGACCGAAAAGTCGCAGGCGCTCGCACAGGTCGCGATGAAGCTGGGTCAGGCGATCTACGAGAAAGAACAGCAGTCGGCCGCGTCCCCCGGCGCCGACGATGCCGGCGAAGCCAAGGCCGACGAAGATGTCGTCGACGCCGAATTCTCGGAAGTCGAAGACGACAAGAAGTAAGGTAAGAAACTCTCCCCGCTGCGCCTCCGGGCGCGGCGGGGTTGAGGGGGCTTTTGGATTATGTCGCTCGACATCGATTATTACGAACTGCTCGAAGTCGAGCGCACCGCCGACGACGCGACGCTGAAAGCGAGCTATCGCAAGCTCGCGATGAAGTATCATCCCGACAAGAATCCGGGATGCGACGACAGCGAGGCGCGCTTCAAGGCGATCAGCGAAGCCTATGACTGCCTGAAGGACCCCCAGAAGCGCGCGGCCTACGACCGCTTCGGCAAGGCCGGGGTCAACGGCGGCGCGGGCGGCTTCGGTGGCGGCGGCAATGCCGATTTCGGCGACATCGGCGATATTTTCGAATCGATCTTCGGATCGGCCTTCGGCGGCGGCGGGCGCCAGCAGCGTGGCCCTGCGCGCGGCGCCGACCTGCGCTACGACATGGAAATCCGCCTCGAGGACGCGTTCACCGGCTGCGAGCGCGAGATTCAGGTCGACGTCGCGGCGCGCTGCGAGACCTGCGACGGATCGGGCGCCAAGCCCGGCACCGCGACCAACCGCTGCTCGACCTGCGCCGGCCACGGCAAGGTCCGCGCGCAGCAGGGCTTCTTCATGGTCGAGCGCACCTGCCCGACCTGCCAGGGCGCGGGCGAGGTCATCGCCGACCCCTGCAACAGCTGCCATGGCGAAGGCCGCGTCGACCGGCGCAAGACGCTGACCGTCAACATTCCTGCCGGGGTCGACGAGGGCACGCGCATCCGCCTGTCGGGCGAAGGTGAGAGCGGCGCGCGCGGCGCGGCGCCCGGCGACCTCTACATCTTCCTCCACATGTCGCGGCACAAGGTGTTCGAGCGCGAGGGCACGACGCTCTTCACGCGCGCGCCGATCAGCTTCACCACGGCGGCACTCGGCGGGTCGATCACCATCCCCGGCCTCGACGGCAAGAAGCACGACATCGCCATTCCCGCCGGCATCCAGTCGGGCAAGCAGCTCCGCCAGCGCGGCGCGGGCATGCCGGTGCTCAACGCGCGCGGCACGGGCGACCTCGTCGTCCAGATCGACGTCGAGACGCCGACGAAGCTCACGGCGCGGCAGAAGGAATTGCTCTGCGAGTTCCGCGAGACCGAGACCGGCGAGGAATGCCCCGCAAGCCAGGGCTTTTTCGGCCGCATCAAGGAAATGTGGGACGATCTGACGGAGTAAGTCCCCCTCTCCCGCCGGCGGGAGAGGGATGCACAGACTTGGCAGCTTGCTGCCTAGTCGAAGCTGGGTGAGGGTGGGACGCCGTCCGCTGACCCTCACACCCTCATCCAACTGCGCCTAGCCGCTGAGCGGCGAGGCTTCGTATCCTTCTCCCGCAAGCAGGAGAAGCAGCTTATGTGCCGATCTCGCCCCGCAGTTCGGCAATCAGCGCCTTCACTTTCGGCAGCCGGCTCTCCTCTTCGTCGAGGATCGCGTGGAACGCCTGCCGCTTGATCGCGCCCAGCTCTTCCGTGGTCAGTGCGCCCGCGACGCTGCTCGCGACGATATCGATCAGCCGGTCGGCGCCGTGCAGCCGTCCCCACAGATAATCATTCTCGCGATAGGCGCGGCTGAAGAAAGCGCCGAAGCTGTTGAATTCGACCCCTTTGAGCATCGCGGCAGCGCCGCCGGTGCGGATCGCTGTCGCATCCGACGGCGAGATGCGGTCGACCTTGATCGGGTCGAACTCGTCGAACCCCTCGCCTTGCAGGAGCGGCAGGGTCGCGATGTCGTAGAAGGGATAGCCGAGATAGGCGAGGAGCAGCGTGCGCCGGTCGTCCTTCGGCAACTGCGCGAGCCCCTCGGCCACGCGCTCGTCGGCCTCTGCGTCGGCGCCGATCAGGTCGCGGCGCTCGCCGATCGCGTCGATCCACGCGGCGGGGTCGGCATCCGCGGGCACGTCGATCCCGGCCAGCCAGTTGTCGCCCTCCCGTTCCAGATACAGGCCGAGCGCCGCATAGATGGCGTCGCGCATCGCATCGCACGCGGGATCGCGCGCTTCGCGCTTCGCCTCGACCACCCGGTCGAGTTCGCGCGCAAGGAAGCGCAGGCGCCGGATACGGAAGCCGATGTCGTGGATACGGAAAAAGACGACCGCATCGTCGCTCGCCCCCATCCCTTTCCTGCCCGACAGCCGATCCAGTCCGCGCGCACGGACTTCGTCCCACAGCGCCGCCCGGCGGTTACGGCGATGGATATCGCCTTCCGGCGGCGCGAGGCGGCCAACGACGCCCACGAGATCCTCGACGACCGACGACAGCTTAAGATGCCCATAGGGCGCGTAGGAAAAGCCCGCGCGCACCGCCGCCTGATCCTGCGCCTTGGCGCGCCACTTCTGCAGCCTTGCAGGGGTCGGCGTGTCGAGGAAAAAGGTCGTGCCGAACAGCGCGGCGACCTGTTCCTCGACCTCGACCTTCATTGCGTCGACGATATGCTGCATCCGGCGGATGCGCCGCGACATCCCCTCGATCGCCTCGACACTTTCGCGGATCGGCTGTTCGCGCGGAATTTCGGAGAGCGCGCCGAGGATCGTCGAGAGGAAGCCCGGAAGTTTCGCCTCGTCCCCGTCGACCTCGCCCGGCTTGCCGAAGCTGATCGAGCGATAGTCGGGCTTGGGGTCGATATAGACGAAGCGCCGGTCGATCTCGCGCCGCGCCGGACGTTGCTTGAGCGCCGCGATCGCGGGACGGAACGGCGCGTTGGCGAGCACCGAACCGTCGATCAGCACCCGGTCGGCCGGATCGCCTTCACCGCCCCCGGGCAATTGCGTGCGGATAAAGCTGTCGCGCGCCGGCCAGGCGATCCGGCGCTTGTGGAGGACGCGGTCGAGTTCGCGGAGCGTGAAGGGCGGAAAGGCGCCCGGAAAGCTCGCGGTAGCGCGCGCCGCCGCGGCGAGCGAAGGAACGTCGTCTAGGCTCTTTCCTGCGCGTGCATCCTGCCGGAAGCGCAGGATCAGGCGATGCTCCTCCTCGGTGACGCGCGGCGGACTGTTGAGCGACAGGAAGGTCTGGTGTCCGGCGAAATCGGTGACCGACACGAAAAGATCGACCGGCTGCCCCTCGGGCACGAGCGCCGGCCCCATCGGCCCGCTGTCCATCGCATCGAAGGCATCGAGCAGCAGCGCCGAAAATGTCTCGCCACCGAAGGGCGGCTCGAACCAGCGCGCCCGCACGAAACGCGACAGCTTTGCGCGCACCTCGTCCTGCGCGTCCTCGCCGACGGTGCGATCGATGACGTTGCCGCGCTTTTTCATCATCCAGCCGGCGATCGGGACCGCCCAGAATTTGGTCGCCGCAGACAGCGGGCGCGCGTCGGGGTCGAGCAGGCTGTCGACGTCGGCGTCCTTCAGCCACAGCTCGGTCAGCGGGTCGAGCGACTGCCCGGTCGCGATCGCACGCGCAAGGAAGATGCCGTTGATCCCGCCGGCGCTGGCGCCCGCGACGATGTCGGCAAGGACGCGCAGCTTGACCCCGCCCTTTCCGGCGAGCGCCGCGAGCAGGTCTTCATAGACGCGGCCCGAGCCGTCTTGCCGTGCGCCCTCATGAAACGCTCGCGATGCCGCCGCGAGCCGCCACACCTCCTTGGTGATGCCGTGCATATAGACGGCAAGGCTGATCCCGCCGTAGCAGATCAGGGCAAAGCGTAATTCCTTCTCGCGCATCGCGAGCGTGATAGCGCGGATTCGGGAACCTGTCCCCTGTTCCGAAGATCAGGCCAAAACGGTCTTTCTTCTTGCATTTGAGAATAGCTCGCATTAGCGGCCCCTCGAAACAGGAGCCATGAATGAATCGCAAATGGATCGTTGCCGCGCTGCTTTCGGGCGCGCTTCCCTTCCCCGCTTTCGCACAGGACGCCGCGCCGGCGGACGCGAATGCCACCGCTCAGGATGACGACAGCATCATCGTCACCGCCGCGCGCACGATCCTGCCGCCGAACGCGCTGCCGCTGACGATCGACGTCATTTCGAAGGACGTTCTCGACCAGCAGATTGCGATCTCGGGCTCGGTCACCGATGCCGTATCGACGCTGACCCCCAGCTTCTCGCCGACGCGCCAGAAACTGTCGGGCGCGGGCGAGACGCTGCGCGGGCGCTCGCCGCTCTATGCGATCAACGGCATTCCGCAGTCGACCCCGATGCGCGACGGCAGCCGCGACGGCTTCACGATCGACGGTTTCTTCGTCGACCGCGTCGAGCTGATCTATGGCTCGAACGCGCTGCAAGGGATCGGCGGCACCGGCGGCATCGTCAACCAGGTCACCGTCGGCGCACCGAAGGAAGAGGGCTTTGGCGGCCGCTTCCTACTGCAGGGCACCACCGACAATGATTTCTCGGGCGACGGAATGGGCGGCAAGGTCGCGGGCCTCGTCCAGTATCGCGCCGGCCGTTTCGACGCGACCTTCGGCGCCGCGTGGGAAAAGCGCGGCGCCTTCTACGACGGCGAGGGCCGCCGCGTCGGGCTCAACCTCACGCAGGGCGAGACGCAGGATTCGCGAACGCTCTCGCTCTTCGCGCGCCTCGGCTACGAACTGTCGCCGACCGCACGCCTCGACCTGATCGCGAGCCGCTTCGAGCTGAAGGGCGACGGCGATTATGTCGCGCTCGCGGGCAATCGCCTGACCGGCATTCCGACGACCGCAGTCCGCGGTACGCCGCCCGGCAAGTCGGCGCAGAACCGTACCGAAAGCATCGCGGCGTCGCTGACCGACACCGACCTTGGCGGCGGCAATTTCGTCAGCCAGATCTTCTTCAACCGCAGCCGCGACACCTTCGGCGGCGAGGTTGCGACGCAGGCGACCTTCCAGGACCCCGCGCTCGCGCCGGTGGGCACGCTGTTCGACCAGTCACAGAACCGCAGCCGCAAACTTGGCGCGAAGCTCAGCTATGAGCGCGCAGTCCCGGGCTTCGAGGATCTGACGCTGACGATCGGCTTCGACGCGCTCGTCGACAAGACCGAGCAGGCGCTGATCGCAACCGGGCGCGTCTGGGTGCCGCCGAGCGACTTCCGCAGCCTCGCGCCCTTCGGGCAGGCGAACCTCAAGCTGTTCGACGGCGTCGTCCGCCTCGCGGGCGGGGTGCGCTGGGAAAATGTGAAGATCAAGATCGACGATTATCACACGCTCGCATCAACCACCTTCCGCGCCTGTTCGGCAACCGTCACCACCAATTGCGGCCTGCCGAGCTATGGCGGCGTCGATGTCGCGGGCGGCAAGCCCAAGTTCCAGGATCTGCTCATCAACGGCGGCGTGATCGTCGAGCCGTGGCACGGTATCCGCGCCTATGCGAGCTATGCCGAGGGCTTCACCGTCCCCGACATCGGCCGCATCACCCGCGCGGTCAACACCACGGGCGTCGACCTCGATACCTTCCTCGACATCTCGCCGATCGTCTCGAACAACCGCGAGATCGGCATCGAGCTGAAGCGCGGCCCGCTCGACGCGAGCGCGACCTATTTCTGGTCGTCGAGCGACAAGGGTCAGCTGCTGATCGCGCGTCCCGACCGCATCTTCGACGTCCAGCGCCAGCGCGTCGAGATTCAGGGACTCGAGGTCAACCTGCGCGTCGCGCTGCCGATCGACGGGCTGAAGCTCGGCGTCGGCTATGCGCATCTGCAGGGCAAATATGACAGCGACAGCGCCAACCCCGACGGGATCGTCGACACCGACCTCGACGGCACGAACATCTCGCCCGACCGCCTGAACCTCAACGCGTCGTACAACAAGGGCCCGCTTTCGGCGCTGATCCAGACCCAATTCTTCCTCGACCGCACTTTCCACGGCAAGGCGAACCCCGATCCGCGCAACAATTTCGGCGGCTACAACATCACCGACGCCAGCATCCGCTACCAGACCGGCTTCGGCGGCCTCAGCTTCAGCGTGCAAAACCTGTTCGACAAATTCTATATCGACTATTCGAGCGACACGCGGCTTCCCACCGACAATCTCGCCTTCTTCGCGGGCCGCGGCCGGACCTTCACGCTGGGGTGGGATTACAGGTTCTAGACATGATGCAGTTGCTCGACACGCTCCACCGCTGGACCGGCGGCCTGATCGGCCTCGTGCTCGCGCTCATGGGCCTGACGGGCACGATCCTGCTGTACGAGCATCTGTGGATCGGACTGCCCGGGACCGGCGATCCGCTGCGCGGCGACCTGCCGACGGTCGCCGCGACAACCGAAAAGCTGATGGCGATGCCGCATGCGCAGGGCATCATCTATGCCGACGAGCGCTTCGGGCTGAACCAGCTTCGCCTCGGCAAGGAGGCGGGCGCCTATGCCAGCCAGTCGGGGGAGGTCGTCACGCGCTGGGCGAGCCAGTGGGAGCGGCCCGAACTGTGGATCTTCGATTTTCATCACCATCTCTTCGCGGGTGATAGCGGTGAATGGGTGATCGGGATTGCAGGCCTCGCGGGCATTTTCTTCGTCGTCACCGGCGCGATCCTGTGGTGGCGCACGCGCAAGACTTTCCAGCTCCGCCTCTGGCCGAAACGCATGTCGCGCCCATCGATCGTCTGGCATCACCGCGACATCGGCATCGTCGCCGCGCCGCTGCTGCTGATCTCGGTCGTCACCGGCACAATGATGATATTTCGCCCGTTCGCGCTCGGCGTCGTCGCGCCCTTCGGACCGATGGCCGAGACCGCGAAGGCGCTCGATCCGCCGAAGTACAAGGGCGGACCGCTGGCAGATAAACCCGATTACACCGCAATGCTGACCGAGGCCCGCCGCCGCTTTCCCGACGGTGAGTTCCGTATCCTCAGCCTGCCGCGCAAACCCGGCGACCCGATCAGCCTGCGCATGAAGCAACCCGCCGAATGGTTGCCCAACGGCCGCACCACGATCGCCTTCGACGCCGCGACGGGGGAAGTGCTCGCCGCGCGCGACGCACTTGCGCTGCCCTCGGGCGCGCAGGCGTTCAACATGGCCTTCCCGATCCATGCATCGAAGGTCGGCGGCTGGACGTGGCGCATCCTGCTGACGCTCTCGGGCCTCGCGATGACGATGCTCGGCAGCTTCGCGGTGTGGACCTTCTGGTTCAAACGGCCGAAGCCGGCGAAGCGGATCGCGAAGAAGGCAGTCCTCGCCACAAGCTGACGCGCGGCGCTTTCCTATTTTGCGGGGCATCCTATATCCTGCCCAGTTCATGACCCGCGCCCGCGTCCTCCTCCTGACCGCCGCTCTCGGCCCGCTCGACTATCGCGTGCCCTATGGCAGCGAAGCCCCGCTCGGCAGCGTCGTCGTCGTGCCGCTCGGCCCGCGGCGGATGGGCGGCGTGGTGTGGGAGGACACAAGCTTCGGCGCGCCCGAACCCGTCGGCGACAATCGCCTGCGCAACCTGTTCGAGGTCGCGCCGGTACCGCCGGTTCCCGCTCCCTTGCGCAAGCTCGTCGAATGGACGAGCGACTATTATCTCGCCCCCCCCGGATCGGTCCTCCGCATGGTGCTGCCCGGCGCGGCCTTTGCCGACGCGCGGCGTCCGATCGTCGAGTATCGCGCCACCGGCGAGCTGCCGGCGCGGATGACCCCGCAGCGCACCGTCGCGCTCGAGAAGATCGGGACACGGCAGGGGATAATCCGCGAACTCGCCGCGATGGCCGAAGTCAGCGAGGCGGTGATCCGCGGCCTCGTCCAGACCGGCGCGCTCGAAGCGATCAGCGTCTCGGCCGACCAGCCTTATCCCGAACCCGATCCGGCCTTCGCGCCGCCCGACCTCTCGGATGAGCAGTCGGCCGCCGCGCACCAGCTTCGCGAGGCAGTCGATGCCGCGAAATTCGAAACGCTGCTGCTCGACGGCGTCACCGGATCGGGCAAGACCGAAGTCTATATGGAGGCGATCGCCGCCGCGATCGACGCGGGGAAGCAGGCGCTGGTGCTGCTCCCCGAAATTGCGCTGACCGAACCGATGCTGACGCGCTTCGCCGCGCGTTTCGGCTGCGAGCCGGTCGCCTGGCACAGCGGCCTCCGTTCGACCGAGCGCCGCCGCGCCTGGCACAGCATCGCCGCGGGCGAGGCGAAGATCGTCGTCGGCGCGCGATCGGCGCTGTTCCTGCCCTATGGCAACCTCGGCGTCATCGTCGTCGACGAGGCGCATGAGACGAGCTTCAAGCAGGAGGACGGCGTCCATTATCACGCGCGCGACGTCGCGGTGATGCGCGGGCATTTCGAGGGACTGCCGGTGGTGCTCGCGAGCGCGACCCCCGCGCTCGAAAGCCTCGCGATGGTCGAGGCGGGGCGGTATCGCCATATCGTCCTGCCCGCGCGCTACGGCGGCGCAACGATGCCCGATCTGGCGGCGATCGACATGCGGCAGGACCCGCCCGACCGCGGCCGCTGGCTCGCGCCGCCGCTCGTCGAGGCGCTGGCCGACCGCTTGGCGAAGGGCGAGCAAAGTCTGCTCTTCCTCAATCGCCGCGGCTTCGCGCCGCTGACGCTCTGCCGCACCTGCGGCCACCGCATCCAGTGCCCGAACTGCACCGCATGGATGGTCGAGCACCGCCTCGTCCACCGCCTCGCCTGCCACCATTGCGGCCATGTGATGCCGCCGCCGCGGCTCTGCCCCGAATGCGAGGACGAGGACAGCCTCGTCGCCTGCGGCCCCGGCGTCGAGCGCGTTGCCGACGAAGTGACGCTACGCTTCCCCGAGGCGCGCACCGCGATCGTCACCTCCGACACGCTCTGGTCGCCCGCCAAAGCGGCCGAGTTCGTCGATGCAGTCGAAGCCGGGATGGTCGACATCATCATCGGCACGCAATTGGTGACCAAGGGCTATCATTTCCCGAACCTCACGCTCGTCGGCGTGGTCGACGCCGACCTCGGCCTCGACGGCGGCGACCTTCGCGCGTCCGAGCGCACCTTCCAGCAGATTGCGCAGGTCGCCGGACGCGCGGGACGCGGGGTGAAGCCCGGCGAGGTGCTGATCCAGACGCGTGTGCCCGACGCCCCGGTGATGGCGGCGCTCGTCGCGAACGACCGCGAAGGCTTTTACGCCGCCGAGGCCGCGGCACGGAAATTCGCCGGCGCCCCGCCCTATGGTCGCTTCGCCGCGCTCGTCATCTCGTCCGAGGATATCGAGGTCGCGCGCGGTGTCGCGCAGCGGCTGGGACAGAAAGCTCCGGTCGCCGATGGCCTCGCCATCTATGGCCCGGCTCCGGCGCCGCTCGCGATGCTGCGCGGGCGTCACCGCTTCCGCCTGCTGCTCCACGCCCCGCGCAGCTTCGACCTGCAGGGGACGATCCGCGAATGGGTCGGCAGCATCGACTGGCCTAGCAAGGCGCGGCTGGCGATCGATATTGATCCATATAGCTTTGTTTAACGGCGCCAGCCCTTTACAGCGCTGAGACGCGCTGGCAGCATCGCGTCCACCAATGGGCGGGGGCGCAGAAATGGGGAAAGCCGGCTTGGGCCTGATGGCCGGAATCGCGATGGCTGGCGCGGCGGCGCCGGCGGAGGCGAAATGGCTACGCGCCGACACCAACAAT
The DNA here is from genome assembly GCF_022024275.1 of Sphingopyxis sp. BSN-002. NCBI lineage: Bacteria > Pseudomonadati > Pseudomonadota > Alphaproteobacteria > Sphingomonadales > Sphingopyxidaceae > Sphingopyxis > Sphingopyxis sp. BSN-002. Next base: position 2,619,508 of record NZ_CP091804.1, on the reverse strand, counting down.
TTCATTATCTATAGCGAGGGCAGCGAACGCGACCTGCGCGATTTCGCGGAGAAGCTCGAGCGTTTCGATGCGACGCTTCGCTATCGCTTCAAGGTCGAGGGGGGCAAGGATCCCAATCCGCTGACCATCTATCTGGTCGACCGCGCGACCGACGCCGGGCGCCTCGCCTCGGGCAAGGGCGGATCGTCGATCGCGGGCTTCTACAGCCCCGACCCGGAGGGCAGCTTCGCGGTGTCGAACCGCGAGGATTATGTGATCAAGGGGACGCCGCAGTCGCAGCAGACGCTGTTTCACGAATATAGCCATCATTTCATGAAGCGCTTCCTGCCCGGCGCCTTCCCGGCGTGGTTCATCGAGGGCTTTGCCGAATATTATTCGACCGCCGATTTTACCAAGGAAGGTAAGGCGGAGGTCGGCAAGCCCGTCTACAGCCGCGCCTATGGCCTGCTGACGATGCCGAAAATCCCGGCGGCCACATTGCTGTTCCAGCGCCCGCTCGAGATGCGCAATTCGGGGCAGATGGATGTCTATTATGGCCGGTCGTGGCTGCTGACGCACATGCTGTTCAACGACAAGGGACGCGTCAGCCAGCTCGGAACCTATATCGCCGCGATCAACAAGGGTGAGGATCCGAAGAAGGCCGCGACCGACAGTTTCGGCGACCTCGCGGTGCTCGACCAGGACCTCAATCGCTACATGAACAAGCCGATGAGCTATCGCACCACCGCCGAGGCGATCGCGATCGCCGGTCCGATCACGATCGTCGCCCTGACGCCCGCACAGGATGCCGTGGTGCCGCTGCGGCTCGAACGCCTGAGTGCCGATGGCGACACCCGGATGCTCAAGGCGCGCGACGGACTGAAGAAACTGGCCGCGCAATATCCGGGCGACGCAGGCATCTGGTTCGAGCTTGCGAAGGCCGAATGGGACCTGACCGACGAGACACGCGACAAGGCGGCAGCGCGGGCGGCGGTCGACAAGGCGCTCGCCCTCGACCCCAAGCATGTCCGCGCCAACGTCCTGCTCGGCGAGATGCTGACCGTCGAGGTCGAAGACAGGAAGGATGCGACCGCGGCCGACTGGAATGCGGTCCGCAAACCGATCATCCTCGCGAACCGGACCAATTCGGACGACCCGGTCCCGCTCTCCGCCTATTACAGGAGCTTCGTCAATCAGGGGATGAAACCGCCTCCGATCGCGATCGACGGGCTCGCGCGCGCGTTCAATCTGGGGCCCGAAAATATCGAGGCGCGGATGAACTATGCCTTCGCGCTCGCCAACGACGGCAAGTTCGACGCCGCGATCAATCTGGCGCGGATCGTCGCTTTCGACCCCCACGACGGCGGCAGCGGCGAGGAGTTGCTGGGTCAGCTCGAAAAGATGCGCAAATATGCCGAAGGCGGGGCCGAAGAGGCCCCCGACACGGACGCCGGCGAATGAAGCTCCTGACACTGGCGCTGGCTGCGCTACTGGCTCTTCCACAGACCGCCCACGCGGAATGGCAGCGGATCGAGACCCGGGAATTCGCGCTCCAGGCCGATATGGAGCCCGAGGCGCTTCGCGCGCTGGGCGTGCAGTTGCTCGATCTCGATCACCTCTTGCGCGAGGTGTTCGGGGTGGTCGGACCCGGTCGCGGCCGCCGCGTCGAGATGATCATGTACGGCGACCATGCACAGCTGATGACCGAGGCGGGAATGCCCGGCTTCGCCGCGGGCTTCTTCAATGCCAATCCGGTCGAGAATTTCGCGCTGATGCCGGTGACCGCGCGGGGCTATGAGGACTTCGATCCCGCCGAAACGCTGAGGCACGAATATACCCATTATTTCATGCTGCGGCACCTCGGCAACTGGCAGCCCGGATGGTTCATGGAGGGCGCGGCCTCCTTTTTCGAAACCGCGCATCGGGGCGCCGACGGGACCATGCGCTATGGTGGGGCGCCCCCGCAGATCGTCAGCTTTCTCAATGAAGTCGGCGGCATGCGCTTCGACGATCTCGAACGCCCGTCGCGCAGCTTTTCCGATCCGGAATCGATGGGCCGCTTCTACGCTAAGGGCTGGCTGATCACGAGCCACCGTTATCTGGGCGGCAAGCAGTCGGCGGGCATCGCCGCCTATCTCGATGCGAAGGCCAAGGGCGGCAAGGCCGACGCGTCGCTGTTCGCGGGTGGCTCGGCGGAGCTCGACCGGGATCTCGACGACTGGCTGGCCGCAGGCATTCCGCCCGAAAAAGCCATCGCGATTCCGCCCGCCGACGCGTCGCTCATCCGCGCGCGGCCGCTGACCCCGGGCGAGATCGCGCTGGTCGGCATGCGGCTTGAACTCTACCGGCAGGCGTCACGGGCCGACAGCTTCACCGCGGGCGTGAAGGCGCAGGAAGAATTGTTGGGGCACATCCGGAAAATCATCGCCGAGCATCCCGGCGACAGGGTGGTCGGCGCCTTTTCCGCCAAGATGCTGCTGGCGATCGACAACGGCCATATCGGCGCCGCCGAACTCGAAGCGCTGCTCGATCCCGCCGGCACGACGGCCGAGGACCGGATATTGCGCGCGCGGGTCATGACCCGCAGCGCCGACGAAGGCTCGCCCGCACAATTCCAGGGCAGGATCGCCGCTGCCCGCAAGCTGCTCGACGGCGTGCTGCGCGAGGACCCCGACAATGTCGACGCGCTGTTCGCAACGTTCGAGAATATCCGCGAGGACGAAGGAGCCTCCGACGCGGCGATCACCTATCTTGCGAAGGCACTCGCGATCGATCCCAACAACGGGCAATGGCGCATGGAACTGCTCGAACTCTATCTGCGCGACGGGCGCAAGAAGGACGCCGTCGCGCTGCTCCGCCCCATCGCCAACCTGCCGCATGGCGGACCGGAGGTTCAGGAAGCGCTGGCGACAATCAGGTCGCTCGTCGGCGGCGGGCTATAGACGGGCTCAGTAGCCGGGCTCGTCGCCGCCGAACACGCGCCCGGCCTCCGCTGTCAGCCATGCCATCGCCGCGGCCCACGGCTGGTGCCCGTGGCTGATCCGCGCGACGCCGAGGCTCGCGAGTTCCCTGTGCGTCGGGCCGCCCTTGCCGCGCAGGATATTGACCGGCAGCGGCGAGCCTTCGCAGATCGCGCCGATGCATTTGGGGTCGAGCAGGAAGGGCACGAACAGCGATCCCGCGCCCGCGTCGGCATAGGCGCGTGCACGCTCGAGCGTCGCGGCGACGAGCGCCTCGCCATCCTTCGCCGCATCCTGCCCGCGGAACGTGTCGCAGCGTGCGTTGATGAAAATGCCGGTATCGGCGGCGGCGCGGTAGCGCGCCTGCGCGCCGGCGATCGGCAGCAGCGCACTCTCACCGGGCAGCCGGTCCTCCATATTGATCCCCGCCGCGCCCGCATCGAAGGCTCGGCCGACCGAGACGCCGACCGCCGCCGGATCGGCGCCATAGCCCGACTCCATGTCGATCGTGACCGGCAGGTCGGTGACCGAGAGGATGCGGCCGAGATTCTCGAACACATCCTCGAGCGGGAAATCCTCGCCGTCGTTCCGGCCCTGCGCGCCGGCGACGCCATAGCTTCCCGTCGCGATCGCTTTCGCCCCCGCCGCGGCGACCGCCTTCGCGCTCCCCGCGTCCCAGATGTTGACGAGGATCAGCGGGTCGCCCGGAACATGGAGCGCACGAAACTCGGCTACTTTGTCGGTCATTTGCTTTCCCTTTTCAGAAGCTCGCGCTTGATCGGCAGGCCATAGGCATAGCCGCCGAGCGTCCCGTCGCTGCGTACCACGCGGTGGCACGGGATCAACACCGCGACGTTATTCGCGCCGTTCGCGCTCCCCGCCGCGCGCACCGCCTTCGGCTTGCCGACCGCGGCGGCGATGTCCGAGTAGCTCCGCGTCTCACCCGCAGGAATTCGCCGCAGCTCGCGCCACACGGCTTCCTGAAAGGCGGTACCCTTCACATCGATCGGGATATGGTCGAATCCGTTCACCGGCGCCTCGACCGCATCGACGACCTGCTTCAACAGCGCCGAAAACTCCTCGCCGCCCTCGACCAGCTCGGCCGCGGGGAAGCGCTCTTCGAGTGCCTCACGGCCCTCGTCGAAGCTGAGGCGACATACGCCTTTCTCCGTCGCCGCGACGAGCATGTCGCCAAGGCTGGTCGGTACGACACCCCAGTGGATCGTCGCGCCCTTGCCGCCATTCACCCAAGCCGAAGCCGTCATGCCCATGCGTCCCTCCATATTCTCGTAAAAGCGCGACGGCCCCGAAAAGCCCGCGTCGTAAATCGCGTCGGTCACCCTCGTGCCATCGCTCAGCGCCTGCCGCGCCCGCTCCTCGCGCAGGGCGCGAGCGTAAGCGGCGGGCGACAGGCCGGTGTGGCGGGTGAATACGCGCTGGAAATGCGTCGGCGAATAGCCGGTGCGCGCCGCGAGGTCGGCGAGCGCGAGCGGCTCCTCGCTGCCTTTGATCGCCTTGATTGCGGCCAGCACCGCACCCTCGTCGCGCGCGACATCGTCGGGCAGACAGCGCTTGCACGGGCGGAGCCCCGTCTCGCGTGCCGCGGCGCCATCGGCGAAGAAGCGGATATTGTCGCGCAGCGGATGCCGTGCGGCGCAGCTCGGCCGGCAATAGATGCCGGTCGTCAGCACCCCGGTGACGAAGCGCCCGTCGAGCGCGCGGTCGCGGCGCAGCACCGCCGCCCAGCGATCGTCGTCGGTCATCAGGTCGGCGCTCATGCTGCATCCCTTTCGATTCGCGCGGCAAAACAGCCATGCGCGGCGTTATGGGCGTCGATATAGGATATGCCCTCATCGGCGAACAGGTCGCGGATCACGCCATCGGCCTCGCCCGGCGCCGCGAGCCGTGCGGTCTGCAGCATCCCCGCCGCATCGAAAGCACGCAGCGCCAGCGGACGCCCCTCGAACACCGGCGGCGTCTCGTCGCGGTAGCTTGCCGCCGTCACGTCCGGTCGTACATAGATGGCATAGGCGCTGCGATACGGCGTCGCGACATCATGGCTGGTGTGATGGAGCAGGATCAGCTCCTCGCCCGCCTTCGCATCGTCGAGACTGACGCGGCACGGAAAGCCGCGGTCGGCGGTCGCCGTGACGCGGCGCGCGTTGACCGCGGCAAGCCCGGCCTCGTCGAGGTCGAACAGCGGCGCGAACGGATCGGGGTCGAGGCCCCGGATCATATAGGTCATTTGCAGGTCCTTTCTTGTCTGACCCGGCAATGCCACGCCGCGATTCCCGGCGCGTCCCGATGCTTGCGTTCAAAGTAGCGACCTTAGTGTGTTACTGTATTATATCATTGACTCACCATAAGGCTTGCGGCACTCTCCCGGGAAAATCGGGGAACTGCCATGGCGACGATCGACGCATCCTTCGAACCTGTGCGGCCGGCACGCCGCGCCGACTGGCTCGGTCGCGCCGCGACCTTCTGTTATCTCGCAATCGCGGCGGGCCAGTTGCTCTTCACCGCCTTCATCCTCGCCTTCTATTATCCCTCGTCGCTGTCAGGGAATTTCGCGGCGTGGAACGCCAAACCGTTGATCAAGGGCTTCGTCGCGGGCGACGCGAGCGGCAATCTCTTCTTCGCGGCGCATGTGCTGATGGCGGCAGTGATCACCTTCGGCGGGCTGGTCCAGCTCGTCCCCGCGATCCGCAGCCGCTGGCCCGCAGTCCACCGCTGGAACGGCCGGCTCTATCTGCTGAGCGCGCTGGCGCTGGCGCTCGGCGGGCTGTGGCTCACCTGGGGGCGCGGCACGTGGCTCAACCTCATCGGCGCGTTCGGCATCAGCCTCGACGCGCTTCTCATCCTCGCCTTTGCCGCGATGGCGTATCGCACCGCCCGCGCCCGTCGCTTCGCCGACCATCGCCGCTGGGCGCTCCGCCTGTTCGCGGTCGCGAGCGCGGTCTGGTTCATGCGCGTCGGCTATATGGCGTGGGGGATCGCAAGCGGCGGCGCGGGGATCGGCAAGGCGATGGACGGGCCGTTCGATATCTTCCTCGCCTTCGCCAATTCGCTGCTCCCGCTCGCGGTGACCGAGCTCTATCTGCGCGCCGGTGCACACGGCACGCCCGCAGCGAAGACGAGTGTCGCTGCGTTGCTTGGCGTAAGCGGCCTCGTCATCCTCGCCGGCAGCGCGGGCGCGTGGATGATGATGTGGAGCCCCTATCTCTAGCTTGCCTTCGCATCATCAGCGGCTAGGTTCGCCGCCATGACCCGCCTCCTCGCGCTGCTGCTCGCCGTCCTGACCATCACCCTGCCCGCGCGCGCCGCCGACGATATCAGCGCGACCTCGCGCAGCGTCGTGCGCGTCGTCACCGTCGCGATGGTCGATGGCGAGGTTGTCGGCTTCGGCCACGGCAGCGGCATCGCGATCTCGCCGACGCGCATCCTGACCAACGCACATGTCGTCGAATCGGCCGCGAAATATCCCGACAATGTCGCGCTCGGCGTCGTCCCGTCGGAGGGGCAGAAAAGCTATGCGGCGAAGCTGATCGCGATCGACACCGACCGCGATCTCGCGCTCATCGAGATTACGGGAACGAGGCTTCCCGCCGCGGCAGTCTATACCGGCCCGCTCGATTCGGGCGTTGATGTCGTGGCGCTCGGCTATCCCGGCAATGTCGACCTGGCGACCGCGCGCAGCGCGTCCGACTATATTACCCCGCGCACGCCGACGCGGAGCGAGGGCAATCTGTCGAACACGCAGAGCGTCGACGGGGTCGCGATGCTCGTCCACACCGCAAAGATCTCGCGCGGCAATTCGGGCGGGCCGCTCGTCGACCAGTGCGGCCGCATCGTCGGGATCAACAGCGCGATCACCCGCGCCGACGACGGCGATTCGCCTTTCGCCTTCGCGATCTCGACGCGCGAGCTCTCGCGCTTCCTTGCCGATGCCGGGCAGCAATATGGCTCGGTCGGCACGCCCTGTCTCTCGCTTGCCGAGGCCGACGCGCGCGACCGCGCCGCGATGGACGCCGACGCGCGCAAGCTGGCCGAGGCGAATGCCGCAAAGGATGAGGCCGCGCGGCTCGACCACGACCTCAAACAGGCGCGCGCCGAGGAAGGAGCGCTTGCCGCGCGCGAGAACCGCATCGCGCTCGCCGGGGTGCTGTTCGTGATCGGCGCGCTGTCGGCGGGCGCGGCGCTGATGTTCCACGGCCAGAAGAATATCCGCAACGCGAAGATCGCGGGCGGTGCTGGCGGCGTGCTGATCCTCGCGGCGGCGGTGCTGTTCGTGACGCGCCCCGATGCCCATGCCGAGGTAAAGGACGAGGCGGCCGCTCCGGCGGCTGTCGATGCGCCTAAACTCGCGGAGGGCAATCTGCTCTGCACGATCCGTCAGGACCGCAGCCGCATCACCGTTTCCGAGACCACCGACGTGCCGATCAAGGTCGCCGCAAACGGCTGCGTCAACGACAAGACGCAATATACACAGGCCGCCGACGGACACTGGCAGCGGATTCTCGTCCCCAACGAGGAAGCGACCGTCACCGTCGCCTCGATCGACCCCGCAGGCCGCGAATATCGCGTCGAGCGCTACCTGCTCGACGCAGAAACGATGGCGAAAGCGCGCGAGGTCCGCGCGGGCGTGACGCTGAAAGGCTGCACCGCCGACGCCGATGCGCTTGAAGGTTTGCGGGTTCAGCAGGATGCGGTTCGGGCCGTGCTTCCCGCGAGCCCGAACGAGCGGCTCGTCTATCAGTGCCAGAAGGTAGCCGCCGGTGCGGCAGCCGCGATCAAACCTGCGGCCGCGCCTTGAGCCGCCAGCCCGCGCCGGGATCGATCCAGATATAGCTCGCCATCAGTTCGCCGGCGAATTCGCCGTCGACGGTACCGACCTCCAGCTGCATGTCGTCGCCCGGCCGCGCAAAGGCATAGGAACAGGTCTTGCGGTTCCACAAGGTCGCGAGCAGCCCTTCGCGATAGAGGATCGCATAACGCTTGTTGTCGGCGGGCGCATAGGGCGCGCTGCCGCTGACGATGCGGAAGCCGGCCATATAGCTTTCGTTCACCACCCCGCAGAAGCCGGCACCCTCACGCGTCAGGGCGATATTGAGCTCGGCGGCAAGCGAGGGCTTGTCGGCGAGCGCGGTGATCTGGCGCGCCTGTACGCGGCCGTCGGCGCCCTCACTGAACCAGGTCATGATCCGGCAGGTGTGCCCCTCGGTATCGGGCTCGTGACACTGGATCTTGCCCGCGCGCGCGGGCGCGAGCGGGTCCTTCACCGGCTTGTACGACGGATCGATATCGAAGGTCGTCATCAGCAGCATGGCAGCGATCAGCGGCATGGGCCTGCCCTCCTCGCACGCGAGGCTGCGCCGAAGAAGTTGACAACGGGTTAGCCGTCCGACGTTCCGTCGGCGCTATCGCAGTCCTGCGACCCAGTCGGTCATCGCCCGCTGCGCCACCTCGCCATAGACAAGTTCGTGCCCTGCACCGGGAACGATCGTCAGCGTCGATCGCGGTCGCGCGGCATGCAGGCGGCGCGCGTTGGCGACCGACACCAGCGCATCATGATCGCCGTGGAGGATCAGTACCTCCCCGTGGACCCTCGCAATCTTGTCCGCGTTCGCGAAACGGTCGCTTACCAGCGCCCGGACCGGGAGCCAGCGGACATGCGCACCCGCGACATCGGGCAGGCTCGAGAATCCCGAGACGAGAATCAGGCCGGCCACCGGATGGCGCAGCGCCATTTCGGTCGCCGGTCCGGACCCGATCGAATTGCCGACGATCACGATCTGCGACGGCGCGACGCCCGCCCCGGCAAGCCAGTTCATCGCAGCCTCGCCGTCGCGATAGAATCCGGCCTCGTCCGGCGACCCCGGATTGCCCGCATAACCGCGATACTCGACCAGCAGCACGCCGCTGCCGCTCGCCGCAAGGCCCCGCGTCGCCTCTGCCGCGCCCGCCAGATTGTCGCCGTTGCCGTGGAAGAAGACGATGGTGCGATGACCCGGCGCAGCAGGACGATAGAGAGCGGTGAGCCGCAGGCCATCTTCGGTCCGGGTCTCGATCGAGCCGAAGCCCGGCAACGCCTCGCGCGGATAATCACGCGGCGCCGGATAGAAGATGCCGCGCTGGCTGAAATAGAGAATGGCCGCCGCCCCGGCATAGAGCGCGACAATGACGAACAGCCCGAACAGCGCGATCCGGACGATCGTCACCCCCCGCACGCCCTGAACAGCATCAACGTCCGCTCGCGCGCCAGTTCGCTCGACGCTTCGTGATAATCCTTGCGCCGGTCGCTGTTGAAACCATGCCCGGCCTCATAGACGAAGATCTGCGCGGTCGGATGATCCTTCGCGATCAGCGCCTCGACGCCCTCCATCGGGATACCGTCGTCGAAGCGGCCGAAATGCGCGATGGTGGCGCAGGCCGGAGCCTCGTCCCTGAACATCGTCGGCACCAGACTGCCATAATAAGAGGAAGAGGCCGCAAGGTCGGGGCTGATCTGCGCCATCCGCCACGCAACCGACCCGCCATAACAATAGCCGGTGATGAAGACGGGGCCTTTGCCTTTCAGCGCGTCGATACAGGTCTGCGCATCCTTCAGGCTCTGCTCGAACGGGTGCAGCTCGCGCGCCAGTTGCACCGCGCGCTGGAACTGCGGCCCCGAATAGTCGCTCTCGAACCCCGGATGCTCGCGGTCGAAGATTGCGGGGCTCAGGACCTCATAGCCGTCGGCGGCATATTCGTCGCACATCTCGCGGATATGGTCGGTGACCCCGAAAATCTCCTGGATCAGCACCAGCCCGCCGCGCCGCTCGCCTTCGGGTTGCGCGTGATAGACGGCGATTTCGGCGCCATCGTCCATCGTCATCCGGATCATCTCGCCCATCATTGTCTCCCGTGTTAGCTTGGGCGGGTTTATGGGAGGGCGGCAAGAATGCAAGCAAGAGGTCTGGCGCTCGGGGCAGTCGCGATGGTCCTGCTGGCAGGTTGCAATCCTCCGGCTCCGGAGATTTCGGAAGCCAGACGGAAAGAGATACAATCCGGCCGCGTTGTGAAACTCGGCGATCAAATATGCCTGTGCGCGATGGCCGGACGTGACACATCAAGGCTAGATCGCGAACTGGAGCGGCTCACCGCTTCACTGGAGACGAAAACCTGGATGACATCGAGCGTTCCACTCCAGGCCGACAGCGTCTGCTACCCCCAACTCGGCGAGCAGGCCTGCGCGGGCCGCATTGTAGTGACTCACTCCCGATCGGACAGCGACTTCGTCTGCACAGCAAAGCAGGCCGATGAACTGCAAAGAGTTTGGGATGCCGCGGCCCCGGACGACGGGACAATCGAAGGCTGGAACAAGACCAGGAAAAAACGCGATGACGCATTACTGACTCGGCTCAGGGCGATGCACGCCGAAGCCGCAGCGAAGATTCCGCAATCGGCCTGCAACTAGCCCCCACCCTCACCTTGCATTGCAACAGAATCGTTGCTACGCGCGCCGCGACTGTGCAGCGGGGGTGTTTTCGGACGCCATGAAAATCCGCGCAGCCATCCCCCAAGGGATCGTAGAAAAGGACTTTCGCGCGTGGAGAATTCCGGCGGCATTCAGGGCAACATCACGGCGGGCCTCGCGGGCCGCTATGCCAGCGCGCTGTTCGATCTGGCGCGCGAATCGAACGCCATCGACAGCGTCCAGAAGAGCCTTTCGGTTCTGAAGACCGCGCTCGCCGATTCGGCCGACCTTTCCGCGCTCGTGTCGAGCCCGGTCGTCGGCCGCAGCGATGCGGCGAAGGCGATCGCAGCGGTCGCCAAGGCGCTGAAGCTCGATTCGCTGACCGCGAAGTTTCTCGGCGTCCTCGCCGACAACCGCCGCCTCGCCGACCTCGCCGGCATGATCGACGCCTATAATGCGATCGTCGCGGCGCACCGCGGCGAAGTGACCGCCAAGGTCACCAGCGCGCACCCGCTGAGCGCCGAGCAGCTGAAAGCGCTCGCCGCCAACCTCAAGACCCGTGTCGGCCGCGACGTCCAGATCGCGACCACCGTCGACCCCGCCATCCTCGGCGGCCTCGTCGTCCAGCTGGGCAGCCAGCTGATCGACGGCAGCATCCGTACCCGTCTCAACAGTTTCGCCCAGGCGATGAAGGGCTGAAAGCCCGTACGCCAAACTGCCCGATGAAAGGCTGAATAATGGAAATCCGCGCCGCTGAAATCAGCAAGGTCATCAAGGACCAGATCGCCAATTTCGGCACCGACGCCACGGTCAGCGAGATCGGCTCGGTGCTGTCGGTCGGTGACGGCATCGCCCGCGTCCACGGCCTCGACAATGTCCAGGCCGGTGAAATGGTCGAATTCGCCAATGGCGTGAAGGGCATGGCGCTCAACCTCGAAGCCGACAACGTCGGTATCGTGATCTTCGGCTCGGACAGCGAGATCAAGGAAGGCGACGTCGTCAAGCGCACCGGCACGATCGTCGACGTTCCCGTCGGCAAGGGCCTGCTCGGCCGCGTCGTCGACGGTCTCGGCAACCCGATCGACGGCAAGGGCCCGATCAAGGCCGACAAGCGCATGCGCGTCGAAGTGAAGGCGCCGGGCATCATCCCGCGCACCTCGGTGCACGAACCCGTCCAGACCGGCCTCAAGGCGCTCGACGCGCTCGTCCCCGTCGGCCGCGGCCAGCGCGAACTGATCATCGGCGACCGTCAGACCGGCAAGACCGCCGTCGCGATCGACACCTTCATCAACCAGAAGGACGTCAACGCGGGCAATGACGAGAGCAAGAAGCTCTATTGCATCTATGTCGCGGTCGGCCAGAAGCGTTCGACCGTCGCGCAGATCGTCCGCCAGCTCGAAGAAAATGGCGCGATGGAATATTCGATCGTCGTCGCCGCGACCGCGTCGGAGCCCGCTCCGCTGCAGTATCTCGCGCCCTACACCGGCGTGACGATGGGCGAATTCTTCCGCGACAACGGCATGCACGCCGTCATCGTCTATGACGACCTTTCGAAGCAGGCCGTCGCCTATCGCCAGATGTCGCTGCTGCTGCGCCGCCCGCCGGGCCGCGAAGCCTATCCGGGCGACGTGTTCTATCTCCACAGCCGCCTTCTCGAGCGCGCTGCGAAGATGAACGAAGACAATGGCTCGGGCTCGCTGACCGCGCTGCCGATCATCGAAACGCAGGCGGGCGACGTTTCGGCGTACATCCCGACCAACGTGATTTCGATCACCGACGGCCAGATCTTCCTCGAAACCAACCTGTTCAACGCGGGTATCCGTCCGGCGATCAACGTCGGCCTGTCGGTGAGCCGCGTCGGCTCGGCCGCGCAGACCAAGGCGATGAAGAAGGTGTCGGGCTCGATCAAGCTCGAGCTCGCGCAGTATCGCGAAATGGAAGCCTTCGCGCAGTTCGGTTCGGACCTCGACGCCTCGACGCAGAAGCTGCTCAACCGCGGCGCGCGCCTGACGCAGCTGCTGAAGCAGCCGCAGTTCCAGCCGATGCCGTTCGAGGAACAGACCGCGTCGATCTTCGCCGGGACCAACGGCTATCTCGACAATGTCGCGACGACCGACGTGTCGCGCTACGAACAGGCGATGCTCGCCTATCTGCGCAGCGACCATGCCGACGTGCTGAAGACGATCCGCGACACCAAGGATCTTGGCGACGACGCCAAGAAGGGCCTCGTCGCGGCGCTCGAAGCGTTCGGCAAGATTTTCGCGTAAGCCAAGTTACCGTGAGCCCGGCTCCGCGCCGGGCTGACGAACAAGAGGGGCCGTAATGGCATCGCTTAAGGAACTCAAAGGGCGGATCGTCTCGGTCAAGTCGACCCAGAAGATCACCAAGGCCAAAAAGATGGTCGCGGCCGCCAAGCTGCGCAAGGCGCAGGCCGCGGCCGAAGCCGCGCGCCCCTATGCCGAGCGGCTCGAAGGCGTCGTCGCCAGCCTTGCATCGAAGGTCGGCGCGTCGGATTCGGCGCCGAAACTGCTGTCGGGCACGGGCAAGAGCGACACGCACCTGCTCGTCGTGCTCAACAGCGACCGCGGCCTTGCGGGCGCGTTCAACTCGAACATCGTCAAGGCCGCGCGCGACAAGGCGCTCGAACTGCAGGCGCAGGGCAAGACGGTCCGGTTCTTCCTGGTCGGCCGCAAGGGCCGCCCGGTGATCAACCGCCTGTTCCCGGGCCAGATCATCGAGAATTACGAAACCACGAGCATCCGCGACATCGGCTTCGATCAGGCGCACGAAATATCGGCGAAGATCATGGAGCTGTTCGAAGCGGGAGCCTTCGACGTCGCGCACCTCTTCTATTCGAAGTTCCGCTCGGCGCTCCTCCAGATCGCGACCGGCCAGCAGCTGATCCCCGTTCCCGCCCCGGCCGAAGCGCCGGCGTCGAGCGGTGCCGCGGTCGAGTATGAGCCCGACGAGGAGGCGATCCTCGCCGACCTGCTGCCGCGCAACGTCACCATCCAGATCTTCAAGGGCCTCCTTGAAAACGCCGCGTCCGAACAGGGCGCGTCGATGACCGCGATGGACAATGCGACGCGCAACGCGGGCGAGCTGATCAACAAGCTGACCATCGTTTACAACCGCACGCGTCAGGCGGCGATCACCACCGAACTCATCGAAATCATCGCTGGCGCGGAAGCGCTGTAGCTTCACGAAGAAATCGGGCGCCGAAGCGCTCTAATCGATCAACCCAAGGAAGAAGACCATGGCTACCGCTCCCGCTGAAAAGAAGGCACCCGCCAAGAAGGCCGCCGCGCCCAAGGCTGCTGCGCCGAAGAAGGCCGCTGCTCCGAAGGCCGCCGCAACCGCCGGCACCGCGACCGGCCGCGTTGCGCAGGTCATCGGCGCCGTCGTCGACGTCCAGTTCGACGGTGCGCTGCCCGCCATTCTGAACGCGCTCGAAACCGACAACAACGGCAACCGCCTCGTCCTCGAAGTCGCGCAGCACCTCGGCGAGAACACCGTCCGCACCATCGCGATGGACGCAACCGACGGCCTGACCCGCGGCCAGCCCGTGACCGACACCGGCGCGCAGATCTCCGTGCCCGTCGGCCCGCAGACGCTCGGCCGCATCCTCAACGTCATCGGCGAACCGATCGACGAACGCGGCCCGGTCAATACTGACCTGCGCGCGCCGATCCACGCCAAGGCCCCCGAATTCGTCGACCAGTCGACCGAAGCGGCGATCCTCGTCACCGGCATCAAGGTCATCGACCTGATCGCCCCTTACGCCAAGGGCGGCAAGATCGGCCTGTTCGGCGGCGCCGGCGTCGGCAAGACGGTTCTCATCCAGGAACTGATCAACAACATCGCCAAGGGCCACGGCGGCGTGTCGGTGTTCGCGGGCGTCGGTGAACGCACCCGCGAAGGCAACGACCTCTATCACGAATTCCTCGACGCCGAGGTCATCGCCAAGGACGCCGACGGCAACCCGACCCCTGACGGGTCGAAGGTGGCGCTGGTGTTCGGCCAGATGAACGAGCCCCCGGGCGCCCGCGCCCGCGTCGCCCTCTCGGGTCTGACGATGGCCGAATATTTCCGCGATCAGGAAGGCCAGGACGTTCTGTTCTTCGTCGACAACATCTTCCGCTTCACGCAGGCGGGTTCGGAAGTGTCGGCGCTGCTCGGCCGTATTCCCTCGGCAGTGGGCTACCAGCCGACCCTGTCGACCGACATGGGCGCGCTGCAGGAACGCATCACCTCGACCACCAAGGGTTCGATCACCTCGGTGCAGGCCATCTACGTTCCCGCGGATGACCTTACCGACCCTGCGCCGGCAACCTCGTTCGCTCACCTCGACGCGACGACGACGCTCAGCCGTGCGATTTCGGAACTCGGCATCTACCCCGCGGTCGACCCGCTCGATTCGACCTCGCGCGTTCTGACCGCCGCGACCGTCGGCCAGGAGCATTACGAGACCGCCCGCCGCGTTCAGGAAACGCTGCAGAAGTACAAGTCGCTGCAGGACATCATCGCGATCCTCGGCATGGACGAGCTGTCGGAAGAAGATAAGCTCGTCGTCGCCCGCGCGCGCAAGATCCAGCGCTTCCTGTCGCAGCCGTTCCACGTCGCGGAAGTCTTCACCGGCATCCCCGGCAAGTTCGTCGCGATCGAAGACACGGTGAAGTCGTTCAAGGCCGTCGTCGACGGCGAGTATGACCACCTCCCCGAAGCGGCCTTCTACATGGTAGGCGGCATCGAGGAAGCGGTTGCCAAGGCCGCCAAGCTGGCTGCCGACGCCGCATAATTACCCAATTCCCCTCCCGCTCCGGCGGGAGGGAATTCGAGAGACAGATATGGCCCTGAAGTTCGAACTCGTCACCCCCGCCCGCCTCGAGCGGTCGAGCGACGTCTATATGGTCACCGTGCCGGGCAGCGAGGGCGATTTCTCGGTGCTCGAAGGCCATGCACCCTTCATGGCGACGCTGCGCAACGGTCCGCTGACCATCTATGCCACCAACGGCGCCGCGCCCGAGACGATCGAGGTCGAAGGCGGCTTTGCCGAAGTCAACGAAGCCGGCCTGACCGTCCTCGCCGAGCATATCGCGAACTGATTTTTCCGCATTTTGCGGCAGATCAAAGGCCCGCATCCTGCTGGATGCGGGCTTTTTCATGCGCGCTCCGAAGCCGGCCGGCGCATTAGGAGAATGTCAAAGTTTCCGGTTTATTCACCGTGTCGGATGGGGGTTTGCCATGAGAAATGGCCGATTCCCGCGCTTGTAGTTTCGAAGCAGGATGATGACATGAGTGCATTCGGACGCCGCCCCGGTACCGCTGGCCGCCCCGCCTTTGGCGTGGCGAAGCCGATGCAGACTGGCTCCGGCATGGGTGGCGGCTCGCAATTTCCTGCCATCGAAACCCCGCCGGCCGAAGCGCCGCCCCCGATCCCGTCGAACCTGACCCCCGAAGAAGAGGCGATGGAGCGGCTGAATCAGCGCTCGACCGCCGAGATGGCGGAGCCTGAAAAGGCCCAGGGATTCGAAGCGTCAGTTCACAAGATCAAGGAACAGGTGCTGCCGCGCTTGCTCGAACGCGTCGACCCCGAGGCCGCCGCGACGCTGAGCAAGGACGAGCTGACCGAGGAATTCCGCCCGATCATCCTCGAAGTGCTCGCCGAACTGCGCATCACACTCAACCGCCGCGAACAGTTCGCGCTCGAAAAGGTGCTCGTCGACGAACTGCTCGGCTTCGGCCCGCTCGAGGAACTGCTGGCCGACCCCGACATTTCCGACATCATGGTCAACGGGCCGTATCAGACCTATGTCGAACGCAAGGGCCAGCTGGTCATCGCGCCGATCCAGTTCCGCGACGAACAGCATCTGTTCCAGATCGCGCAGCGCATCTGCAACATGGTCGGCCGCCGCGTCGACCAGACCACGCCGCTCGCCGACGCCCGTCTGAAGGACGGCAGCCGCGTCAACGTGATCGTGCCGCCTCTTTCGCTTCGCGGCACCGCGATCTCGATTCGTAAATTCTCGGCCAAGCCGATCACGCTCGACATGCTCTTCCAGTGGGGCGCGATGAGCCAGAAGATGTGTACCGCGCTGAAGATCGCGGGCGCCAGCCGCTTCAACATCGTCATCTCGGGCGGTACGGGCTCGGGTAAAACGACCATGCTCAACGCCCTGTCGAAGATGATCGACCCGGGCGAGCGCGTGCTGACCATCGAGGACGCCGCCGAACTTCGTCTGCAACAGCCGCACTGGCTGCCGCTCGAAACGCGCCCCGCGAACCTCGAGGGCAATGGCGCGATCCACATGGGCGACCTCGTCAAGAACGCGCTGCGTATGCGCCCCGACCGCATCATCATGGGTGAGGTCCGTGGCGCGGAATGTTTCGACCTCCTCGCCGCGATGAACACGGGCCACGACGGCTCGATGTGTACGCTCCACTCGAACAGCCCGCGCGAATGCCTCGGCCGTATGGAGAACATGGTGCTGATGGGCGACATCAAGATCCCGAAGGAAGCGATCTCGAAGCAGATCGCCGACTCGGTCGACCTGATCGTCCAGATCAAGCGCCTGCGCGACGGTTCGCGCCGCGTCACCAACGTGACCGAGGTGATCGGCATGGAAGGCGACGTCATCGTCACCCAGGAACTGTTCAAGTTCGAATATCTGGACGAGGACAAGGACGGCAAGATCATCGGCGAATATCGCGCGATGGGTCTGCGCCCCTATACGCTGGAAAAGGCCCGCCAATACGGCTTCGACCAGCCGTATCTCGAGGCCTGCCTCTAGTTTTTCAGCGCAAGCGTTGCGGCGAGCAGCGCGACCGCCACGGCGGTCAGCGCAATCCCTCGCCATGGCATGAAACCGACATTGTCGATGTCGTGCCGGTTACGGCGCCGATAGTCGGCGACTTCGGCAATGACGGCAACGGCAGCACCCGCCGCACTGACCGCCAGCATCGACCCTTGCATTGACGCGCATCCCTTCGCAAACAGGGGCCTCTTCCCCCCCAACTCTCCAAGAGAGAAATCGAGAGGTGCCCATATGCGTCCGTTCCTGATCGTTGCAAGTGCCGTCGTCGCGCTTGCCACACCCGCACTCGCGATGACCGAAAGCAAGGTCGCCGACCCGCTCGCGGCCGCGGTGGCCGCACCGACCCGCTCGGCTGCGAACGTCGCGCGCGACAAATATCGCCATCCCGCCGAAACGCTCTCCTTCTTCGGCGTAGAGCCGGGCGATACCGTCGTCGAGCTGTGGCCCGGCGGCGGCTGGTACACCGAAATTCTCGCGCCGCTGTCAAAGGCCGGCGGCGGCACGCTGTATGTCGCGGCGCCGTGGGACAAGGGACTGACCCGCGTCAGGGACAGGCAGACGGCCGACGCCGCGACCTATGGCGCGCTGAAGCTCGCCGAGTTTCCGGCCACCGGCGCGGGACCGAAGGTACCCGACGGCACCGCCGATTTCGTGCTGACCTTCCGCAACATCCACAACTGGCGCTTCGGCGGCAAGGACAACACCGCCGAGGCCTTTCGCCAGATCTATGCGATGCTGAAGCCCGGCGGCGTGCTGGGGGTCGAGGAACATCGCCTGCCCGAAGACATGGATTCGGCGCTCGAGGAAAAGAGCGGCTATATGAAGCGCTCGTCGGTGATCGCCTTCGCCGAAGCCGCGGGCTTCAGGCTGGCGGGCGAGAGCGACATCAACGCCAACCCCAAGGATACGCACGATTATCCGAACGGCGTCTGGACGCTGCCGCCGAACCTGCGCGAGGGCGACAAGGACCGCGAAAAATATCTGGCGATCGGCGAATCGGACCGCATGACGCTGAAATTCGTGAAGCCCGCGTCCTGAGACACGTCGAAACCATCGACCCTGCGCTCCTGCTGAGCGCCTATGCGCAGGGGCTGTTCCCGATGGCCGACGGGGCGGATGACCCGTCGGTCCATTGGGTCGAACCGCGGCTGCGCGCGATCCTGCCGCTCGATGGCTTTCACCTGTCGCGCAGCCTCAGGAAAGTCATCGTCTCCGATCGCTTCCGCGTCACCACCGACACCGCCTTTCGCGAGATGATGGCGCTTTGCGCCGAACCCGCCGACGACCGGCCGACGACGTGGATCAATCCGGTCATCAGGACGAGCTACGAGCGCCTGTTCCAGCTCGGCCACGCGCACAGCGTCGAGGTCTGGCTGGACGGCGATCTTGCCGGGGGCCTCTACGGCGTTTCGCTCGGCCGCGCCTTTTTCGGCGAATCGATGGTCAGCCGCGCGCGCGATGCATCGAAGGTAGCCTTGGCGCACCTCGTCGCGCGGCTGATTGCCGGCGGCTGGCGCCTGCTCGACTGCCAGTTCATCACGCCGCACCTCGAAAGCCTCGGCGCGATCGAAATTCCGCAGGCCGACTATCTCAGGCGGCTTTACTCGGTGTTGTCGGACGGTGCGGGCGCGGCCTTGGGTGCCGCCGGAGCCGGCGCGGGGGACGTTCCCTCGCCGCCGTTCGCCGCAGGCGACTGGGGCGCACTCGACGCCTTGGGCGCCGCCGATGCCGATTTGGGCGCCGGGCGCGTCACGGGCTCACCGCCCGGATATGTCATCGCGCAGCTTTTGACGAAGACGTCATAGATCGGGTGCTGGATGACATTGCGTTCGGGGCGTTCCTTGAACAGCCACCCCGAAAAGACGCGATACCATTTGTCGTCGCGCTGATCCTGCACGGTCAGCTGGACGAAAGCGCCGGTTTCGGGCGGGTCTTCCCACGGCGCCGTGGTCTCGCACGCGCGCAGGCGCACGATCGCGCGACCGGCGCGGACGGTATCGCCGGGCTTCATCTCGAGCTCGCGGACCAGCCCGTTGCGCTTGTTGAGCAGGCCGACCACCGCGACGCGCTGGTCCATCGGGGTCGCCCCCTCGATCCCGCCGACTTCCTGCGGCACGCGTTCGGACTTGGCGAGCTGCGCGGTCGTCTCGCCGGGGCGCTTGCCGTTGTTGCCGCGATCGCACGCCGTCAGCGCGGTCGCCGCGACAAGCGTCAGAAGCGCGATGCGGATGCTATGCGACCTCACGAAGCTCAGTCGGCGCCGGGACGCCACGCCTCATAGTCGCCGGTCGCGGCGGCGCGGTGGCCGCCACGCTCGAGCGCGCCGGCGGGGCGATAGGCGCCCACGCTGCCGGTCAGGTTCGCGGTCGGTTCCTTTTCCCACGCGCGCGGTGCCGGAAGCACATCGCCGGGCAGTTCGTCGAGAGTGCCGTGCAGCCAGCCGTGCCATTCGGGCGGCACGCGGCTCGCGTCGTTCGATCCGTTATAGATCACCCAGCGACGGCTGCCCTTTTTCGCCCGGAAATAGCGGTTGCCAAGGCTGTCCTCGCCGACCTTCTCGCCGGTGCTCCAGCTGTTCAGCAACGTGCCGACGGTCGCGCCGTCCCACCAGGTGAAAATCTTGCCCAAAATGCTCATGGCTGCGGCGTTTACAGGCAAGCCCCCGCGGTCCGCAAGCTGCAAACCGCGCCGCGCGACGCTATTTCGTGTCTTTCCATGTCACCTTGGCGGTCTCGTCGATGCCGAGCTTCGCAGAGGTGCCGCCCGCAAGCTCGAGGACGGCGGCAACCTCGCCCCCGCTCGCCACCGGCTCGAGCGATTCGGGGATGGTGTTTTCGGCGATCCGGTCGATGCTGCCGTCGGCGCGGACGAAGATCATGTCGAGCGGGATCAGCGTGTTCTTCATCCAGAAGGTCGCGATCCTCGGCTTGGGAAAGGGGAACAGCATACCCCCGTCATCGGACAGCCTCATGCGGAGCATCAGCCCCTGTTCCTGCTCGGCTTCGGTGCGCGCGACCTCGACGTTGAAGCGATGCGCCTTGCCCGCCATCTCGATCGTCAGCGGGATCGTGTTCGCCTTTGCCGCGGCGCTCGCATCCTTGTCGCCGCATGCCGCCACGGGAAGGGCAAGCGACAGGGCGAGGGCGGTCAGCAACGGGCGCATCGGCAGATCCTTCTCCGGAAAACCAGGTTCCGCGGACCTAGTCGAGCGCCGCCTCGGCGTCCAGCGCGGCCAGCGCCGGTTCGTCCCCCGGCGGGACCGCGAGGATGCGGCGCGCGAATTCAAGGCTGTGTCCCGCCCGGGCGAACGCCGCGACCTGCCGTTCGCGGTCCTTCGGATCGTCGGCCGCGCGCACGCCGAAGGGGCCGAGTCGCCGCCGCCGCGCAAAGCCGATTGCGGACGCCATCGCCTTCCCCTCGGCCTCGGCGATCGCCTCGCCGCTGTCCTCGGGCGCGATGCCGTCGACGAAAAGCTGTGCCTTCACCCGCCGCACGCCCAGCCCGCGCCGCGTCATCGCCCCGGCCCGCATCGCGGCATATTGCCGGTCGTCGAGAAACTGCAGCCGTTCCATCCGGTCGGCGACCGCCTCGCACGCCGCCATGGCGTCGGCTTCATCGGTCCAGTCGGATTCGCGTATCTTCCGGGCAAGATAGCGCGTCAGCTTCGCGCGGCTCGTGGCGAATCGCGCGACATAGGCCAGCGCCAGCTCGTCGAGCTTCGCTGCGCCAAGAGGTTTGCGGGACCGGTCGGACGGATTGCGGCGAGACACCATGCCATGTTTATGCCACAGTCGGGCCTGATTGAGAACGATCAGCGCCGCCATATCGGGCCTTGACGCCCGAAAATGGGCCTTTTTGTTCCAACTATCAGGGATCGCGCAAGGCAGACATGGCTGAAAAAGATGACATGATTATTGCCACGCGTCCCGTTTCCGGGGACCCGACACGCCCTATGACTGAAATTTCCGCTCCTGTGGTGGAGGACCTTGTCCCCACCCCGACCGAATGCGCCCTGCCGCGCCGCTTTTCGGATTTCGCCACCGTCGGCGAAGCGCTCGACTATGCCGCCAGCGGCACGCGCGGGCTCAATTTCCACGATCCGCGCGGCAAGCTGGTGCGTCCCTATCCCTATAGCGAGCTCAAGGCCGACGCGCTGGCGACCGCGTACCGCCTGATCGCCGCCGGGGTGAAGCCGAACGATCGCATCGCACTGATCGCCGAGACCGGGCCGGAGTTCGCCGCGCTCTTCTTCGGCACCATCTATGCCGGCGCCTGGCCGGTGCCGCTGCCGCTGCCGACCAGCTTCGGCGGACGCGACTCCTATGTCGGTCAGCTCGTCGTCCAGCTGACGAGCAGCGATCCCAAGATGCTGTTCTTCCCGCCCGAAATCGCCACGATGGCGGTCGACGCGGCGCAGGAACGCGGTGTCGAGCCGATGGACTGGAGCGCCTTCGAAAAGCGCCCCGCGCCGGTCGCCGGGCTGCCCGAACAGAAGACCGACGAGACCTGCTACCTTCAGTACAGCAGCGGCTCGACGCGCTTCCCGCACGGGGTCGCGGTCACCCATGGCGCGCTGCTCAACAATCTCGCCGCGCACTCGCATGGCATGCATGTCCAGGACAGCGACCGCTGCATCAGCTGGCTCCCCTGGTATCACGACATGGGCCTCGTCGGCTGCCTGCTCTCGCCCGTCGCCAATCAGGTGTCGGTCGATTACCTCAAGACCGAGGATTTCGCCCGCCGACCGCTCGCCTGGCTCGACCTGATCAGCCGCAACAAGGGCACGACGCTCAGCTACTCGCCGACCTTCGGCTACGACATCTGCTCGCGCCGCGTGTCGAGCCAGACGCATGTCGCCGACCGCTTCGACCTGTCGCGCTGGCGCGTCGCGGGCAATGGCGCCGACATGATCCGCCCCGACGTGATGCAGCATTTCGTCGACGCCTTCGCCGACGCGGGCTTCAAGGCGAGCGCCTTCCTGCCGAGCTACGGCCTCGCCGAAGCGACCCTCGCGGTCAGCATCATGCCCCCGGGGGAAGGTATCGTCGTCGAGCTCGTCGAGGAAACCGAGCTGTCGGGCGCCTCGAACGACGCCGGCCGCCCGACGCGCTATCGTGCGATCGTCAATTGCGGCAAGGCCGCGCGCGACATGACCATCGAAGTCCGCGACGAAGCCGGCAACATCCTGCCCGACCAGACCGTCGGCAAGGTATGGTGCACCGGCCCGTCGCTGATGACCGGCTATTTCCGTGATCCCGAATCGACCGCCGCCTGCATGCAGGATGGCTGGCTCGACACCGGAGATATGGGTTATCTGTCAGATGGTTACATCTATATCGTCGGCCGCGCCAAGGACATGATCATCATCAACGGCAAGAACCACTGGCCGCAGGATATCGAATGGGCGGTCGAACAGCTCCCCGGCTTCAAGTCGGGCGACATCGCCGCCTTCGCGATCACCGCGCCGGGCGGCGAGGAGACCCCTGCGGTGCTCGTCCAGTGCCGGACCAGCGACGAGGAAGAGCGCGTCGCGCTCCGCGAAAAGATTCGCGACCGCGTCCGCGCGATCACCGGCATGAACTGCCTGATCGAGCTGATCCCGCCGCGCACGCTGCCGCGCACCAGCTCGGGCAAACTCAGCCGCTCGAAGGCGCGCGCGCAATATCTGGCCGGCGAAATCCAGCCGTTCGAACTCGCGGCCTGAGGCTGCGTTCGCGGGCAAGGGGCGGCTGGTAACGACCGGTTGTGGACGATAGAGATGTGCACCCCGGCGAAAGCCGGGGCCCATGATTTCACCAGCGCACTGGGCCCCGGCTTTCGCCGGGGTGCGCATGGGAGGCGTCCGCTTTCCACCCCGAAACCGCCATTGGCCAGCGAGTCACCCTCCGCATTTCTGTCCCGGCCCGGGACAAGAATTTCACGCCCGAACAGTCCGGTAGTTACCTTCCCGTAACCCGTCGCCGCTAAACCCGGCGATGTGAAGAGTTTGCTGACCGACCAGATAGTTGCCAACGATATTCCCGTGCGGACCCTTTTGGGGCTGGGGCCGCGCAACGAGGACGTGGGCGATCTCCGCCAGCTTCAGCTTGCGCCGCTTCGCGGCAAGGGCGGCCTGCGCCTGTGGATGGGCGTCGGCATGGCGCTCGTCGCCGCCTTCACGATGGTCCAAAGCATGGCCTGGCCGATCATCAGCGGCTGGCTCGCCGGGACGCTGGGTTTCAGCCTCTGGTCCTACCGCATCTTCGCACGGTTGCCGCTGGGCGATCCGAAATCGCCCGGCACGGCCGAATACCGGCTGTGCACGCGCCACGCCCTCTATTCGGCCGCCGTCTGGTCGACCCCCTTCTGGCTGCAGGGGCTGACGCCCTCGCTCGACCATGCGCTGTCGATGTGGGCGGTCGCGCTGCTGATGATGCTGACGCTCGCGATCGTGGCGCACAGCCTTCCCCGCGCCTGCCTGCTGTTCATCGCGCCGGTAAGCCTTTCGGCGAGTGCCGCCCTGTTCCGCGCCGGATCGCCGTCGCTCGCCGGGGTGTCGATCGTCGCGGGCACATTGCTCGGCCTGTTCTGCATCCGCTTCGGTCAGGCGCATGTCCGCTTCCGCCGCGCCGAGGAAACGCTGCACGAAAAGACCGAGACGGTGAGCCTGCTGCTCCGCGAGTTCGAGGAAACCTCGGCCGACTGGCTGTGGCAGACCGACAACAACCGCCGCCTGATCCATGTGACGCCGCGCCTTGCCTATGCGCTCGGTGGCACCGCCGAGGCGCTCGAGGGAATACCGCTGCTGCAGGCGCTTTCGGGCGACGCCTGGGAAACCGGCAACTTCCCGAAAAGCCTGCACAACATGGCCGAGCGGATGAAGCGGCGCGAGAGCTTTTCGAACCTGATCGTCCCCGTGACGATCGGGGGCAAGCCCCGCTGGTGGGAGCTGTCGGCTTCGCCGCGCCTCGACGAAAGCGGCAAGTTCCTCGGCTTTCGCGGCGTCGGATCGGACGTGACCGAACAGCATGCCACCGCCGAGCAGATCGCCAAGATGGCGCGCTTCGACAATCTGACCGGACTGCCGAACCGGCTCAGCCTGCACGAGGATCTGGCCCGCGCGCTGAACCAGGCGATCGAGACGAAGTCGCGCTGCGCGATGCTGATGATCGACCTCGACCGCTTCAAGGCGGTCAACGATACGCTGGGGCATCCCGTCGGCGACAAGCTGCTCGCGCAGGTCGCGGCGCGCCTCAAGGGGATGATGGAACGCGGCATGACCTGCGGCCGCCTCGGCGGTGACGAGTTCGCGGTCGTGCTTCACAATGTTCCTTCGGCGAACGAGGCCGAGGAGTTGGCGATGCGGATCATCCAGGCGATCAGCCGGCCCTATGTCGTCGACAACCACCAGCTCTTCGTCGGCGCCAGCGTCGGCTTCGCGATCGGCCCGACCGACGGCGCGACGGTCGAGACGCTGACCCGCAACGCCGACCTTGCGCTCTACAAGTCGAAGGACAAGGGCGGAAACGTCGTCGCGGCCTATGTCGCATCGCTCCATGCACAGGCCGAGGAACGCCGCGTGATGGAGCAGGAACTGCGCGGCGCGCTCGATCGCGGCGAGTTCGAGCTTTATTATCAGCCGGTGGTGACCGCCGCCGACGGGACGCTGAACGGCTTCGAGGCGCTGATCCGCTGGCACAACCAGAAGCTCGGCAATGTCTCGCCCGGCCGATTCATCCCGCTCGCCGAGGACAGCCGCCTCATCTCGCCGATCGGCGAATGGGTGCTGCGCACCGCCTGCCACGAAGCGATGAAATGGCCGTCGAACCTGAAGGTCGCGATCAACGTCTCGGCCGAACAGCTCACCGACCCCGCCTTTGCCTCGGTCGTCGTTTCGGCGCTCGCGCAAAGCGGGCTGCCGCCGCAGCGGCTCGAGATCGAAGTCACCGAAAGCGTTTTCCTGCGCGATGGCGGCGGCGCCGCGCAGCTGCTCGATCAGCTGATCGGGCTTGGAATCCGCCTCAGCCTCGACGATTTCGGTACCGGCTATTCGTCGCTCGGCTATCTGCGCAAGACGCAATTCTCGACGATCAAGGTCGATCGCAGCTTCGTCGTCGGGGCTGCCAAGGGCAGCATCGAATCGATCGCGATCATCCGCGCCGTGGTCGCGCTTGCCGACAGCCTCGGCATGTCGACGACGGCCGAAGGCGCCGAGACCGAGGTCGAGGTCGATACGCTGCGCACCCTCGGCTGCAGCAACATCCAGGGCTATTATTACGGCCGTCCGATGCCCGCGACCGACGTGCTGATGCTGTTTCGTCCGCCCGAGCCCGCCGCGACCGCTGCCGCCTGATCGCCCGGTTCTTCCGGTGAACCGACGGCCTCGCGCGACGAGCTGAAACTGTTACCAAAAGGTTCCCCCGCTCACCGCATCGATGGCGCAATTCACCGCTTGGCGGTTGGTGGAAAAGCCAAGCCATAGCAAAGACCCTGCAACGCCCGAACACGGGCCACAGGGGGTCGCAATCCATGCTCCATCGTCGTTATCTGGCTGCCGTCGTCGCGTCTGTGATGACCATCACCGGTCTGTTCGCAAGCGCACCGGCCGCCGCCCGCGACTATCTGCAGTGCGTCCCCTTCGCCCGCGCCGAATCGGGCGTCGAGATCCGCGGCAATGCCAAGACCTGGTGGTCGCAGGCAGCCGGCACCTACGAACGTGGCCAGGAACCCCGCAAGGGCGCCGTGATGGCTTTTGCCGGCACCGGCGGCATGCCGCTTGGCCATGTCGCCGTCGTCAAGAAGATCGTCAGCGACCGCGAAATCCTGATCGACCATGCCAACTGGTCGCCGATCAACGGCCGCCGCGGCCAGATCGAGCGCAACGTCCGCGTCGTCGACGTCAGCAGCGCCGGCGACTGGAGCATGGTCCGCGTGTGGTATGCCCCGATCGGCGATCTCGGCCTGCGCGCCAACCCGGTGCAGGGCTTTATCTATGCAGGCGGAAACGCCCGTCCCGACCACAAGGCGTTCGACACGCCGGCGTGGGCGAACAACAACTGGAAACCCGGAAACGGCCTCGAACTCGTCGCCGCTTCGCTCGGCAGCTAAGGCCCTGCCCCCCATTACCCTCAAGGGTCATTGCCGAGCACAGAAGCCATCCGGGGACCACCCTCCCCGGGTGGCTTCCCCCTTTTGCGCGCGTCAGTCGTCCGACGCTTCGCCGTCCTTGTCGGCGACGTCCGCGACATCCTCGAACCAGGCCTCGACCTCGCCCGACAGCTTGATCGTCATCGGCTGACCGAAGCGGTCCTTCGACTTGCCCGCGGCGACGCGGATCCAGCCTTCCGAGATCGAATATTCCTCGACGTCGGTGCGCTCCTTGCCCTTGAAGCGGATGCCGATACCGCGCTGGAGCACGTCCATATCGAAATGCGGCGAGCGCGGGTTGGTCGACAGATGGTCGGGGGGCGTATCACTCATTGCAAAATCTCCGGTTTCTTGCGGCTGCCGCTAGGCGAGGATGCCCGCCAAATCAAGCGCCAGCCCGGCCCTGCACGGTTCAGCCTTCTTGACTGCGGTTAAGTAACCGCGTCCCGATCGGCGGCATCGTTCGCATTTCGGCTATCCCCGGCCACGGCCCACCGCAAAAATGCGTTAACCGGGCGACGGAAGGGGGCGCATGAAAGCCCTGCCATTTGAACCGGATAAATAGATATTGCGCATGGATAACAGGATTTAACCATATGAAAAATTGGAACTATTGTTAATTTCAACGGTCTTCGCGATGGGACCAGAGTATCGCGAAGGAGAACCTCCATGCGCTCGTCTCGTTTTACATCCATGATATTTGTTGCGATCCCCGCGTGCCTTGCGCTTACGGCATGCGAATCCTCGGGCAGTCAGCGTATCGGCAGCGTCGGTGCCAACGGCATTGCCGGGCCGGCCGGACCCGCCGGACCGACCGGCGCGACGGGACCGGCGGGACCTGCCGGGCCGGCAGGCGCTCCCGGCGGGACGCTCGGCCTCGGCGATGCCGGCGCTCTCGCAGTCGGCGGCCTCGTCGGACCGAAGGGCGTCGCGGGAACCGGCCTGCTCGCGAACACCGGCGACCCCTCGAACGTCAATCCGGTGATCGGCGGGGTGCTGATCAAGACCGGCGGGCTCGTCAACGTGGTGGCCGACAAGGGCCTGCTGCTTGCGAGCGCGGTCGACGGCAAGGTGCCGGGCGGCACCAATCTGGTCGGCACGGTGATCGGCGTCGTCAAGGCGACCGGCGTCGCGCTCGTCCAGACAGGCGAGGGCAAGCAATATCTGGTCGACGGCCTGAGCGCCGCCCCCGGCCAGCTGATCACCGCGACGATCGGCAAGGCGACCGCGCTGGGATCGCCGGGCGCATCGCCGCTGATCGGGGCGAGCATCCTCTCGCCGACGCAGAAGACGGGCTCGCTCCTGACCGTCGGCGTGGGATCGGGCGGCCAGCTCGTCACGCTCGGCAACGGGACGAATGGCAATCTGCTCGGCGGGCTG
The DNA here is from genome assembly GCF_022024275.1 of Sphingopyxis sp. BSN-002. Taxonomy (NCBI): domain Bacteria; kingdom Pseudomonadati; phylum Pseudomonadota; class Alphaproteobacteria; order Sphingomonadales; family Sphingopyxidaceae; genus Sphingopyxis; species Sphingopyxis sp. BSN-002. Next base: position 2,591,792 of record NZ_CP091804.1, on the reverse strand, counting down.
ACGGGCGGTCTCACCGGAGGCAGTCCGGGCCAGCCCGCGGGAACGCCGGTCGCGCTGGTCGGCAATGTGCTGAACACCACGACGGGCGCGGTCAGCCAGGTGACCGGCGGGCTCACGGGCGGCGCCACCGGTGGAGGCGGCAGCGGCAACGCCGTCACCGGCCTTGTGCAGGGCGTAACCGGCACCGTCGGCGGCGTCCTCGGCGGCCTCAACCCGAAGGGCCAATAAGCCCCCATGCCGCACCGCATCGTGACGCTGAGGCGTCTCGGCCGCGCCGCGGCGGTGGCGGGAGCGCTGCTCCTCCCCGCCGCGGCCTCGGCGGCCCCACCGGCCGCGACGCCGATCGACGGCCGGCCGCCGCTCGCTCCCATCGGCGACAACCGCGACCCGCTCCCCGACCCGAAAGCGCCCGAAATCGAACTGGGCAAGGTCGAACTCGGCGCGCGCCCCGATGTCGTCATCCGTGAAATCCGCTTCCTCGGCGCCGGCGTACCCCCGAGCGTCGGCAGGGCGGCGCGGCGTTTCGTCGGCAAGCCCGCCTCGGCCGACAATCTCGCGCGCCTCGCCGGCGCGATGACCCGCGCCTACAGCCGGTCGAGCGTTGCGCTCTTCACCCTCGTCATTCCCGAACAGGATCTCTCCGACGGGATCGTCGAGGTCGCATCGGCCGAAGGTTATATCGCCGGGGTGACGCTGAGCGGCGAGACCGGCCGGGGAGAGAAGGGGGGCGGACCAACGCCCCTGATCCAGCGCATGGCGTCGACGCTGCCCGGCAAGCGCCCGCTGCCCCGCTCGCGCTTCGAACGCACGCTCGGCAATATCGGCGACATTCCGGGGGTCAGCGTCACCCCGACCCTCGCGCTCACCGGCGAACCCGGAGCGGTTGCGCTGGACCTCGGCATCGACGCGAAGCGGCCGACGCTCGGCCTCGGCTTCTCGACCCGCACCAGCCCCTATGTCGAGGACGGGATCGTCGAGGCGAACGCGCGCGGCACCAGCCTGCTCCGCAGCGGCGACGAGACACGGCTGACCGGCGCCGCCGCCGCGAACTTCAGGTCGCTGCTCTATGTCGCGGGTTCGCATGCCACCCCGATCGGGTTCGAGGGGACGCGCGCCGAAATTTCGGCGGCGGCGCTCCGCACCCGGCCACGCCGGCTCGCAATCGACGGCGATGCGTGGAGCGTCGGCTTCGGCGTCAGCCACCCGCTGATCCGCAGCACGCGGCGCAACCTCATTCTCGCGGCGCGCCTCGACCATCTCGATTCGAGGAACGCACTCTTCGGATCGACCCTCGCGGCCGACAAGACCTGGACCGCGGGCGGCAGCCTTGCTTTTCGGATGACCGAGGAGCGGACGGTGCTCGGCGCGCGGTTCGGGGTATCGAAAGGCCTCGACATCTGGGGCGCCGACGTGCCGGCGGCGGTCGGCGAAACGGGCTTTCTCTATGCCGACGCCGGGGTCGAGGCGAACCAGGCGATCGGCAAGATCGCGGTTCTGCGCCTCGCCGCCGTCGGCCGTTGGACGCGCGACCGCTTGCCTGCCGCGCAGCGCTTCAACGTCGGCGGCGCGACCTTTGGCCGGGCGTTCGACGAAGGGCTCGTCGCGGGCGACCGCGGCGGCGCCGGCTTTGCCGAATTTGCGCTGCGCCCTCTCAAAACCGGCAAGCTCGCCCAGAGCGAAATCTATGGCTTCGCCGATTATGCCGACGTCACCCTGCTCGCGCGTCCGACGAATCTGCGTACCGGTTATCAGCTCGGCAGCTGGGGCGGCGGGGTGCGCTTGTCCTATGCCGACAATGCCACGATCGGCCTCGAAGTCGCCGACGCGTGGAAGCAGCCGGTCCCCGGTTTCGACCAAGGCTGGCGCGTCGCCCTGAGCTGGAAATTGTCGATCCGGCCCTGATCGCGCGATCCCCTTGCGCTCGCGTCTCGCGCCGACGATAAGGGCCGCGGGTCGCGTATCGCAGGACAGGTCTTCGATGATACGCCGCGCTTTTGCCGTTCTGGCCGCCCTGCCGTTGGCGGCCGCCCTTCCCGCTCACGCCGCGAGCCCCGCACCCGCCCCCTGCCCCAAAAGCGCCAAAGGCGAATGCGACGATGAAGCGAACAAGGCGGTCAACGCGGCGCTCGAGCATTTTCAGGCGCTCGCCGGCGACGCACAGGTCGATGCCGCGATAACGCTCGTCGACCTCGTCGCGCGCAATCCCGGAAAGCTCTCGGAAAAGACGCGCTCCGACATCGATTTCGGGCTGTGGATCTATATGGGCGACGACAAGCGCAACGCCGACGGTCCCGAATATGCCCGCGTGATCGCGCGCATGCGATCGCATGCCGAACAGTTCCGCAGCGCGGGAAATCCGGAGGCCGAGCTGTTCTTCCTCGACTGGATGCAGAACGGCGTGCCGTACGACGACCGGCTGGGGCATGCGCGTCTCGTCCATCGCCGCGCCGCACAGCTCGGGCAATTGGACGGCCCCGTGGGACGCAGCGCGCGCGTGTCGATGGAGATCGCCAGCGAAACGCTGCTTCAGGAGGGTCGGCAGGACGAGGTTCTGCGCGCGTTCGACGACACATGGGCCGAACTCGATGCGGCGGGGGTGAAGCAGGCCAGCTGGGAAATGCAGCTCGCCTACGCCGAAGCGCTGACGCTCGCGCGGCGCGACGAGGAGGCCGATCAACGCTTTGCCGAGACGCTGGAACTGCTCGCGAGCGGCAACGAATATCAGCTTCAGTTCGCGAATAACCAGATCAGCTATTTCCACAATATCGCCGGCCGTTTCGCCGCGGCCGAAGAGCCCGGGCGCTTCGCCGCGGTCGAAGGCGAACGGCTCAACGGCCGCGAGTCGATCGGCACCCAGAAATCGCGTTACAATTTCGCGCTCGCACTGCTCGGGCAGGGTAAGGCGAACGAAGCCCTGCCCTATTTCGAGGAGGCCCTGCCGCTCCAGCTCGCGGTCGAGAGCGATACATGGACCGGCAGCCGCGACGATACCGTCATCCTGCTCACCACCCTCGCGCGCGCCCGCGCGCAGGTGAAGGGCCACGAGGGCGCCGGGCTCGCCGCGGCGGTCGAAGCCGCCGACCGGCTGCGCCAGAAGCGCGAGGCTGGGCTCAACAGCAGCGACGCCAACCCGGCTGTTGCGGCACTCGCAAGGGCGGTCGCGAAGGGCACTCGCCGCAATCCGCTGTCGGGCGCGTTCGACATGGTGATGTTCGCGGGCTGGGCGGCGCGCGGCGGCAAGGCCGATGCGATGGGCCCCGCTTTCCTCGCCGCGCAGGATCTGACGCTGACCGATGCAGGCGACGCGATCAACGAGGCCGCGGCGCGCGACATCGCCGGCGCCGGGCCGCTCGGCGACCTCGTCCGCCAGCGGCAGGACGCCGCGCAGGCGGTCGTTTCGCTGACCCGCCGCTACCGCGACGAAGCGCTCGGCAAGGACGAGGCGCGCGCCGCGGCGCTCCGCAAGCAGCTCGACGAGGCGGCGACGCAGCTCGCCCCGCTTGACGCCCGGATCGCGGCCGAGTTTCCCGACTATGCGACGCTCGTCGCGCCGAAATCGATCGACGTCGCCGCGGTGCAGAAATTGCTCGCCCCCGACGAAGCCGTGCTGATGCTGCTCCCGTCGGAAGGGCATCATTATGCCTTCGCGATCTCGAAGACGAAGGCGCTGTGGCACCGCGTCGATAATGGCGCCGCGCCGGTCGCCGCCGACGTCGCGCGGCTCAAATGCCGGATCGACGAGAACACCTGCTCGCTCGCCGATTATAATGCGCTGCAGGCGGCCGAAGCGCGGGGACCGAAGAGTGTGATCGACGAGCGCTACCCGCGCTATGACCGGGCTGCGGCTTATCGCCTCTATCAGCAATTGATCGCGCCGGTCGCCGCGGCGCTGCCGAAGGACGGCCGCGTCTATACGGTCGTCAGCGGGCCGATATCGGGCCTGCCGCTCGCGGCGCTCGTCGCGAAGGCGCCGAAGGGCGCGGCCGAAAGCGGCGCGGCCGAGGATCTTGCCGCGACCGAATGGCTCGGGAAACGCTACCGCTTCATCACCCTGCCCTCGGTCAGCGCTCTGGCGCTGGCGCAGCGCGCGCCCGATAGCGACGCCGCGCGGCCGCCGCTCGTCGCCTATGGCGCGCCGGTGCTGCTCGGCAGCGGCGAGCAGGCCGCCGACAATCGCGGCACCGGCCCCCGCCGGCGCGGCGGTGTCGGGGTGCGCGGGTCGGACTTCACCGCCGCCGCCGGCGACAAGACGATGGCGTCGGTCGACAAGCTCCGCCGCCTCTCGCCGCTCCCCGGCACCGCCGCCGAACTGACGCGGCTGTCGGCGACGATCGGCAAAGGCGGCGGCGCGCGGCTCGGCGCCGAGGCGACCGAGACGGCACTGAAGGCCGACACCGACCTGCCGCGCGCGGTCACCGTCGTCTTCGCGACGCACGGCCTGCTCCCCTATGAAATGGGGATCGGCTCCGAACCCGGGCTCGTCCTCACCCCGCCCGGCAAAGCGAGCATCGAGGACGACGGCCTGCTCACCGCGAGCGAGGCGGCGGCGCTGTCGCTCAGCGCCAAATGGGTCGTGCTTTCGGCCTGCAACACCGCGACCCCCGGTACCGAGCCGGGGGCGAGCGGCGAATCGCTGTCGAGCCTTGCGCGCAGTTTCCTTTATGCGGGATCGGACAATCTGCTCGCGAGCCACTGGCGCTTCGCCGACGACGCGACCGCGGCGCTGATCGTCGAGGTGCTTTCGAACGAGCAGGCGACGCCCGCAACCGCTCTGGCGACAGCGATGGAAGCCGTCCGCACGGGCAGGCACAAGGACGGCAGCCCGGTCGAAGGCTGGCAACCGCACTGGGCGCATCCCGCCAGCTGGGCGCCCTTCACGCTGGTCACGAACCGCGACCGCTAGGCCGCGCGGCGGGCGCTTCGTCGCCCGGCGCGCTCGACCCCGGCCGCGGCGATGCGTTCGGCGACCGGATAGAGATCGCGGTCCTCGCGCTCGATCCGCATTCCGAGAGCGGCAAGGATGCCCGTCGTTTCGGCGCAGAACCCCGGCCAATCGGCCTCGACCGCTTCGGCCGTCCAGCGCGCGTCATAGGCGGAAAAGTCGCCGGCTATATGGCCCATCTCGTCGACGAACTCCTTCGCCAGCCGGTTGAGCTCATAATCGCCCGTCGCACGAAGCCGCGGGTAGAGGGCCCAATCCTCGCATTTCAGGTGACGCACCAGCGTATCGCGCAGCATCCCGCGCACCGCGGCCAGCTCGGTCACACGCGGCGGATGCGCGGCGGCGACGAGCTCCATGAGAAACTGCGACAGCGTCTCCAGCGCCGCATGTTCGGCGCGCAACCGCTCGATTTCCCGCTTCCTGGGCATCATCTGTTTCCGATGCGAGCGGTCCCTCGGATTTCCCTGCTAGATGCTCGCCGTGAAAACAGGGTTAACCCGATTCAGCAATATCCGGCGTGGCCCGATCGACGGGAAACATGGCCCGAATGATGGAGTCGGGACGGCGAAACCGGTTGTCAAACCGCGATACACGCCATAGGGATTATTGATTATCATTCGCAATATCACTGGCCCCATCCATGCAACGCTCGACCATCCGCGCGTGGTTCCTGATCCACAAATGGACGAGTATCGTCTGCACCGCCTTTCTGCTGATGCTGTGCGTCACGGGGCTGCCGCTGATCTTTCACGACGAGATCGACGAACTGACCGAAGGCGCGCCGCAATTCGGCATGCCCGGGGTCGGCTCGTCGGGCGAGGCGCCGGGCCTCAAGCCCCTCGACGCGATGCTGGCCAAGGCGCTTGCGGCGCGGCCGGGCGAGGTTCCCGTCTTCATGGCGTTCGACAACGACCAGCCGTCGATGACGGTCACCACCGCGCCGCGCGCGGACTCGCCGGCCGCCGACATGACGATCCAGCTCCTCGATCGCTCGACGGGTCAGGCAACCGGCGCGGTCGACGAGGACGGCGTCATGCACTTCATCCTCCAGCTCCACACCGACATGTTCCTCGGCCTGCCGGGGATGCTCTTTCTCGGGCTGATGGGATTGCTCTTCGTGATCGCGATCGTCTCGGGCGTCGTGCTCTATGCGCCGTTCATGAAGAAGCTCGAATTCGGCACGCTCCGGACCTCGCGCAGCACGCGCCTCAAATGGCTCGACTATCATAACCTGCTCGGCATCGTGGCGCTCGCGTGGATGACCGTCGTCGGCGCGACCGGGGTGATCAACGCGCTCGCGACCCCGATCTTCCAGTACTGGCAGATGACCGAGCTCGCCGACATGACGAAGGCCTATGCCGGCAAGGGCGCGGTGCGGCCGTCGCGCTACGGCTCGATCGACAAGGCGATGGCCGCGGCGCGCAAGGCTATCCCCGGCAACAACCCGCAGTTCATCGCCTTCCCCGGCGGCAGCTTCAGCAGCAAGCATCATTATGCGGTCTTCTTCCAGGGCAATACGCCGCTCACCGAACGGCTGCTCACCGTGGCGCTGATCGACGCCGAAACGGGCGAATTCACCGACGCGCGCCCGATGCCGTGGTACGCCAGGGCCCTCGCGCTGTCGCAACCGCTGCACTTCGGCGATTATGGCGGGCTGCCGCTCAAGATCCTGTGGGCGATCCTGACCCTCTTCACGATGATCGTCCTCGGCTCGGGCCTCTATCTCTGGCTCGGCAAGCGCCGCAGCGGCACCGACGCGCTCGTCCGCGAGGTCGAAAGCGGCGGCGACCTGGCACCCGCGGGATGAAAAAGCGGCAAAGCCTCCGCGCGATCTTCGCAATCCCGTTGCTCCTCGCGCTCGCGAGCGTCGCCGGCCTCGTCGTCGCGCTCACCGGCGACGGCCTTCGCGACGCCGCATCGTGGCTCGCGCTCGGCATCCCCGTCGTCGCCGTCGGCTGGGCGATGCGGACCCGCCGCACCTGATCTGACCCTGAAAGGACCAAGAATGACCATGCTCTCCACCCGCACGCTGCTCGGCCTCTCCGCCGCCGCAGGCGTCCTCGCCGCCGCCGCGCCCGCCGCCGCGCAGGAAGAAGGCGGCGGCGACATCATCGTCACCGCGCAGCGCAACAACCAGACCAAGGTGACGGGCGGCGGCGACGTCGGCGTCTTCGGCACCAAGGCGGCCGAGGACATTCCGTTCAACATCCGCAGCTATAACGAAGCGCTGATCCTCAACCAGCAGCCCGATTCGCTGGGCGAAGTGCTCGAAAACGACCCGACCGTCCGCACCGCACTCGGGTTCGGGATCGCGGGCGAGGTCTTCGTGATCCGCGGCTTCGACCTGTCGTCGGACGACGTCGGCTTCGACGGGCTCTATGGCATCACCCCGCGCCAGATCGTCGCGCCCGAACTCGTCTCGTCGGTTCAGGTCATCAACGGCGCAAGCGCCTTCCTCAACGGCGCGGCGCCCGGCGGCAGCGGCATCGGCGGCAGCGTCAACATCCTGCCGAAAAAGGCCGAGCGCGACGTGACGCGGGCCACGCTCGGTTATACCTCCGACGCGCATTTCTCGGGTGCGATCGACGTCGCGCGCCGCTTCGGCGCCAATGACGAATGGGGCCTGCGCCTCAACGCATCGGGGCGCCGCGGCGACATCGCGATCGACGACGAATTCCACTCGAGCTACGTCCTCGGCGCGACGCTCGACTATAACAGCGGCCCCCTGCGCGCCGCACTCAACCTCAACTACCAGCGGCTTAACCAGAAGAACTGGCGCGGCCAGGTCGGGATCGGCGCGGTCGTCCCGCGCGTGCCCGACGCCGACACCAATTATTCGCAGCCGTGGAGCCAGATCCTGACCAAGGATTATTTCGGCACCTTCAGCGTCGAATATGACGTCTCCGACGAGGCGATGCTCTATGCCAAGGTCGGCGCGCGCGACGGGCGCGAGGACCAGACCACCGCCAGCATCACCATCCTCGATCCCGTCACCGGCGCCGCGACCGGCAGCGGCTCGTATGTGCCGCGCGAGGACAATAATGAATCGGCGACCACCGGCATCCGCATCAAGCTGGCCGGCGGCGGCGTCAGTCACGAGATCAACGCCGGCGTCGCGGTGAACTGGCAGCTCAATCGCAACGCCTACGACTTCTCGGCAACGAACTACGCCACCAACCTCTATGATCCGGTGGTCGCGCCGGCCCCGACGCCCGGCGGGTTCGTCGGCGGCGATCTCGACAATGTCTTCCCGATCGGCCGCAGCCGGCTGTCGAGCGTCTTCGTATCGGACACGCTCGGATTCTGGGACGACCGAATCCTGCTCACCGCGGGCCTCCGCCTGCAGGAGATCAAGACGACATCCTATTCCTATTTCGGCGGCGCGCGTACCGGCGGATACAAGGAATCGGCGGCGACACCCGTCCTCGGCCTCGTCATCAAGCCGGTGGAGGGCCTCTCGCTTTACGCCAACCGCATCGAGGGGCTGGTCGCAGGCTCGACCGCGCCGGTGACGATCGGCGACGGCCTCGGCAACGACATCCCCGTCCTCAACGGCGGCGCCGTGCTGTCGCCGGTCAAGTCGAAGCAATATGAGGTCGGCGGCAAGCTGAACTTTGGCCGCTTCAACGCGGGCGCCGCGCTGTTCCAGATCGACAAGCCGAACAGCTTCGTCGACCCCGTGACGCTGATCTACGGCAATTATGGCGTACAGCGGAACCGCGGGCTGGAGATCACGCTCGACGGCGAGCCCGTCGACGGGCTCCGTATCATCTCGGGCCTGACCTTCAACGACGCCAAGCTGCGCCGCACGGCGGGCGGTCTCAACGAGGGCAAGGACGCGATCGGCGTGCCCGACGTTCTCGCCAACGCCAATGTCGAATGGGACATCCCGTTCCTGCCCGCGCTGACGCTGGTCGGCCGCGTCGTCTATACGGGCAAGCAGCCGGTCACCGCCGACAATGCGCTCGAACTGGACAGCTGGACGCGCTTCGACCTCGGCGCGCGCTATGTCGCGCTTGTCGGCGACACCCCGCTGACGCTCCGCTTCAACGTCGATAATGTCGCCGACAAGCGGTACTGGGCGACCGCCTATAACGCCTTCAGCGCTTTTGGCGCGCGCCTGCTCCAGGGCGGCCCGCGCACCTTCAAGCTTTCGGCCTCGGTCGAATTCTGACCGGCGGCGCCCCCTCTCCTTCGGGAGAGGGGGCACGCAACCTAAGTCTGATCACGGCCTCCGGTCCCGCCTGCCATAAGGAACCGCTCGCGATCCCGATCATTTGGACTCCGACTCCGAATGGGGACAGCGAAAGGAACGCCTATGGCTGCACGCGCTTATTGGAAGGGACAGATCCGCCTCGCGCTGGTGTCGATCCCCGTCGAAATCTATGCCGCGACCAAATCGGGCGCGGCGATCAGCTTTCGCCAAATCCACGAACCGAGCGGCAAGCCGGTCAAATATGAAAAGGTCGTGCCCGGCATCGGGCCGATCGACACCGACGACATCGTCAAGGGATACGAGACGTCGAAGGGCAATTATGTCCTGCTCGACGAAGAGGAGATCGAGGCGGTCAAGCTCGACAGCAAGCGCACCCTCGAATTGCTCCAGTTCGTCGACGCGAACGACATCGACATCCTCTATTATGCCAAGCCCTATTATGTGGTCCCCGCCGACGAGCTGGCCGAAGAGGCCTATATCGTGCTGCGCGAGGCGCTCAAACGCACGAAGAAGGTCGGGCTCGGCCAGTTGTCGGTGCGCGGGCAGGAGCAGCTTGTCGGTTTGCGGCCCTGCGGCAAGGGCCTCGTGCTCGAAGTCCTCCGCTACGCTGACGAGGTGAACAAGGCGGCCAATTATTTCCGCGATGTCGGCAATTCCAGACCCGACGCCGACCTGCTCGATCTGGCCGAGACGCTGATCGACAAGAAGAGCGGCAAGTTCGACGCGTCGGACTATCACAATCATTATGTCGACGCGCTGAAGCGCGTGATCGCCAAGAAGGCGAAAGCCAGGGGCAAGCGCGTGCTCGAAGATGTCGAGGAACCCGGCCCGGTCAAATCGGGCTCGAACGTCATCGACCTGATGGCGGCGCTCAAGGCTTCGGTCGACGGCAAGAAGAAGGCACCGGCGGCAGAGGCCGAGAAGAAAGCGCCCGCGAAAAAGCCGGCAGCGCGCAAGCGGGCGTGACATGGCCCGCGCCGATCCCCTCGCGCAGTACAACGCCAAGCGCGATTTCGCGCTGACCCCCGAACCCGCGGGCAAGGTTGCGAAGGGCGCCGGCAACCGCTTCATCGTCCAGAAGCATGACGCGACGCGTCTCCATTACGACTTCCGCCTCGAGGTCGATGGCGTCCTCAAAAGCTGGGCGGTCACCAAAGGCCCGAGCGCCGATCCCGCCGACAAGCGCCTCGCGGTGCGCACCGAAGACCATCCGATGAGCTACGCCGATTTCGAGGGCGTGATTCCCAAGGGCGAATATGGCGGCGGCAGCGTGATGCTGTGGGACCGTGGCACGTGGAAACCCATTGAGGGCAAGAGCGCCAAGGATATCGACAAGGGCCATCTCCACTTCATCCTCGACGGCGAACGTATGAAGGGCGAGTGGCTGCTCGTCCGCATGAAGCCGCGTCCCGGCGAGAAGCGCGAGAACTGGCTGCTCCGCAAGGTCGACGACGCATACGCCGGCGGCGCCGACGATCTCGTCGGGCGCCAGCTCACAAGCGTCCTCACCGGCCGGACGATGGCCGAAATCGCAGGCGACGAAGGCGGCGAGCAATCGCTGAAAGGCGCGAAGGGCGCCGCCTTCGCGAAGAAAATGGCGGACGCCGCCGCGCACAATAAAAAGGTCGCCAAGCCGGTCGCCAAGGGCAAGCGGCCCAAATTCCGCCCGCTCCAGCTCGCAACGCTCGTCGACGCGGTGCCCTCGGGCAACGGCTGGTTTCACGAGATCAAATATGACGGCTACCGCGCGGAGGTCGCCGCGGCCGGCGACGAGGTGCGCGTCTACACCCGCAACGGACTCGACTGGACCGACAAGTTCGCGCCGCTCGTCCGCCACATCGCCGCGCTCGACCTGCCGCCCTGCCTGATCGACGGCGAAATCGTCGCCTTTGGCAAGGACGGCAATCCCGACTTCTCGTCGCTGCAGGCGGTGCTCAAACGCGGCCATGGCGCGCAGGACGACGCGACCGAATTGCACTTTTTCGCTTTCGACCTGCTCGAACAGGACGGCAAGACCCTCACCAAACTCGGCAATCTCGAACGCAAGGAACGTCTCGAAGCGCTGCTGCGCGATGCCAAGGCCCCAATCGCGGTCGCCGATCATGTCATCGGCGCAGGCGAAAAGCTCTATGCCGCGATGTGCGGCGCGGGACAGGAAGGCATCATCTCGAAACGCGCCGACGCGGCTTATCTCGGCCGCCGCACCAAAAGCTGGGTGAAGGTCAAATGCACCCGGCGGCAGGAGTTCATCATCGTCGGCTGGAACCCGTCATCGGCGAAGGGCCGCGCCTTCGCCTCGCTCCTGCTCGCCCAGCGCGAAGACGAAACGCTCGTCTACAGGGGCAATGTCGGCACCGGCTTCGACGCCGACGCCATGGCCGACCTCGCGAAAAAATTCGCGAAACTCGAACGACAGACCGCGCCGCTCGACGTCGACGCCGCACCGGCACGCAAGGTGCATTGGCTCAAACCCGATCTCGTCGCCGAAATCGCCTTTGCCGAATTCACCGCGAGCGGATCGGTGCGCCACGCGAGCTTTCTCGGCCTGCGCAGCGACAAGGAGGCCAAAGACGTGACCCCCGAAGTGAAACAACCCGCCCCGGCTCCCGAATCCGACGTGACAATCAGCAGCCGCGACCGCGTGATCTTCCCCGAGGCGAAGGCGACCAAGGGCGACCTCGCCGACTATTATGAAGCGATTGCGCCGCTCATGCTGCCGCACGCCGCGCGCCGCCCGATCAGCCTCGTCCGCTGCCCGCAGGGGCGCGGCAGGAAATGCTTCTTCCAGAAGCATGACTCGGGCTCGTTCGGGGGACACGTCCTCCATGTGCCCATCAAGGAGAAGGACGGCGGGCACGAGGATTATCTCTATGTCGAGGATGCCGACGGCCTGCTCGCCTGCGTCCAGATGGGGACGATCGAGTTCCACGGCTGGGACAGCCATGTCGGCAGCCTCGAAAAGCCCGACCGCATGGTCTTCGACCTCGACCCCGATGAAGGCCTCGCTTTCACCGACGTGAAGAAGGCCGCGCTCGATATCCGCCGCCAGCTTGCCGACATCGGGCTCGTCAGCTTCGCCATGCTCTCGGGCGGCAAGGGCGTGCATGTCGTGGTGCCGCTCGATCCCGGACATAGCTGGGACGCGCACAAGGACTTCGCGAAACGCTTCGCCGAAGCGCTGAGCCTTGCCGAACCCGACCGCTACGTCGCGACGATGAGCAAGGCAAAGCGCAAGGGCAAGATCTTCATCGATTACCTCCGCAACCAGCGCGGCAGCACCGCCGTGATGCCCTGGTCGGTGCGCGCGCGCGAACAGGCGCCGGTCGCAGCGCCGGTCGGCTGGGCGGAACTGGCAGACATCGACAAGGCCGGAGCGTTTACGATCCGCGACGCCGCAGACCTGCTCGAACGCGCCGCAAGCCCCGAACTCAGGGGCTGGGGCTTCGCGTCGCAGGCGCTACCGGACTTTTAGGTCAGACGTCGTCGGCCTCGTCGGCGGCGGCATAGAGCGCGACCCCCGCAATGGCGACCACGCCGACGACGACCAGCGCGATCGTCGCGCCGTCGGACAGGTTGCTGCGGGCTTTGCCGGGCAGGCTCTTGCCGCCGGTCAGCCGCATTCCCGCGAGCGACAGCTGCGGCGCCGTCTCGCCACCGCGGAAGCCGAATTCCAGCCCCTCGCCGATCCGCGAGCGGAAGCCCTGCAGGTCGCCGCCGCCGCGATATTGCATCGGCGCGATCGTCAGCCCCGCACGCAGCTTCTGATCCTCGCTCCGGGTCCCGCCGAGCGAGATGCGCACACGCGCTCCGACGAAGCCGCCCATGGCGACGGGCTCGGCACCGCCGGGCGCCGGCGCGCTCACCATCTGCGCCTGAACCGGCTGGATGCAGAGCCCGAGCAATGCAGCGGAAATTATCGCTTTTCTCATGACCTTCCCCCTTCTTTCGCCAGTCTGGTCCGCGATTATGGCCGAAAGATGAAGGGCTCAGGCGTTCTGCGCCAATATGGCGGCACAGACGTCGCGGACATGCTGGCGCAGCCAGCGGTGCGCCGGATCGCCGTCGAGCCGCGGGTGCCAGAGCAGCGAGACGGTGAAGTTGCGCGACGCGAAGGGCAGCGGGAGTGCGACCATGTCGCCGCGCAGCCCGATCGTGTGCCGCTCGGGCACCGTCGCGACGAGGTCCGATCCGCGCGCCAGCGCGAGCGCCGCGGCAAAGCCGTCGACGGTCGTGACGATCGTCCGCGCCAGCCCCTGTGCCGCCAGCTCCTCGTCGATCGCGCCGAGGTCGAGCCCCTGCCGCGATACGAGCACATGCCGCCCGCCGGCATAGCGCCCCGCCGTCCACTCGCCCGCCGTCAGCGCATGCCCGCGCCGGACGACCGCGACATAGCGGTCGTTGAACAGCGCCTGCGCGCGCACCTCGGGCCCGATTGCCTTGCCGACGACGCCGGTCTCGAGGTCGATGCTCCCGTCGCGCAGCCCCGCGCTGTCCTTGTCGAGCTTGCGGATGAAGCGCATCGCGACATGCGGTGCCTCGGCGCCCAGCCGGCGCACGAGCTCGGGGCCGAAGGTCTCGGCAAAGCCGTCGCTCGCGCGCAGCGTGAAGCTCCGCGTCAGCGCGCCGACATCGACCATCGCCTCGGGACGCAGCAGCGCGGCCGCATCCTCGACGAGCCGGTGCACCTCGTCCTTCATCGCCGTCGCGCGCGGCGTCGGCACCAGCCCGCGCCCGGCGCGGACGAGCAGCGGGTCGCCGGTCACCTCGCGCAGCCGCGCCAGCGTGCGGCTCATCGCCGATGCGCTGAGCCCCAGCCGCCGCGCTGCCCCTGCGACGCTGCCCTGCTCGAGCAGCACGTCGAGCGTGATGAGCAGGTTGAGGTCGGGACCGGCCATAGGCCATCCTAGTCATATATGGCGTTTGATGCACTGATTAAGTGCAAATGCTGCGTCTTCCGCCTTATATTTGCACCGCCTAACTCCCGGTCATCCACCGACCGGGAGACGACCATGATCACCACCGCCACCTCGCTCGACCTCTTCGCCGCGCGCGTCCGCGACGGCTGGGGGCCGCTTACCAGCGATCTCGCCGCGGCGTGCCGCGCGCATCTCGCCGACCTGCTCCGCGCGCCCGCCGAAGAGCCTTGGCTCGCTTCACTCCTCGCTGGCGAAGACGCCAGCCGCGAACTCTACCGCGACCCCGTCCACGGCTTCGTGCTCCTCGCGCATCACGAACCGCATGCTCTGTACCGGCCGCCGCACGATCATGGCCGCGGCTGGGTGATCTATGGCGTCCAGCAGGGCGAGATGGAGATGAGCACCTATGCGCGCGTCACCGACCCCGACGGCAGCGTGCACCTCGTGAAGCGCGATACCAGCCTGCTCCGCGCCGGCGACGTGCGCGTCTATCTGCCCGGCGACATCCACGACACGCGCTGCGTCGCCGGCCCCGCGCTGCAATTCCGCTTCACCGAGCGCGACCTGCGCCACGAGGATCAGGTCGAACATCGCATCACCCGCTACGCCGAACGGGGCGGGCGCTGGGTGCCGGCTTCGACATGAGCGCCGCGGCGCTCGACATGGGCCGGCCATCGGGCCTGTGCCGCCGTCTCGCCATCGCCGCCGTGCTCGGCGCGATGGCGGTCGCGGTGCTCGACGCCGCGGGCAGCAATGTCGCGCTGCCGGTCATCGCGCAGGCATTCGCAATCGCACCCGCCCGCGCCATCTGGGTCGTCACCGCCTATCAGGCCGCGCTCGTCATGGCGCTGCTCCCCGCCGCCGCGCTCGGCGAACGCTTCGGCCTCCGCCGCAGCTTCCTTGCCGGGCTCGCCCTTTTTGCGGGCGCAGCAGCGCTCGCCGCCTTGGCGCCCGCCTTTCCGCCTCTTGTCGCTGCGCGCTTCGTGCAGGGCCTCGGCGCCGCCGCGATCATGGCGCTCGGGGTCGCGCTGCTGCGGCACAGCGTCGCGGCGGACGAGCTGGGCGATGCGATCGGCTGGAACGCGCTCACCGTCGCGCTCTGCACCGCCGCGGGGCCGACTTATGGCGCGGCGTTGCTGACCTGGGGCGGCTGGCCGGCGCTGTTCGCCGCCGACGTGCCGGTCGCCCTGCTCGCGCTCGCGGCCGGGATGGCGCTGCCCGCCACACCGGGCCGCGCCGGCCCGTTCGACCCGCCCGCGATGCTCGCCTATGCCGCGATCGCGCTCCTCCTCGTCGCCGCGATCCAGATCCGCGCGCTGCCCCTGATCGTCGCCGCGCTCGCCGCCGCCGCGCTTTTCGTCCGCCGCGAGCGCCGCCGCGACCGGCCCTTCCTCCCGCTCGATCTGCTCGCAAACCGCAGCTTCGCCGGCTCGGTCCTCGCTTCGATCTGCTGTTTCGCCGGACAGGGCGCCGCGCTGGTCGCGTTCCCCTTCTTCCTCCATCGGCGCTTCGGGACCTCGCCCGCCGAAACCGGGCTGCTGATGACCGTCTGGCCGCTCGCGGTCGCCTGCACCACCCCGGTCACCGCGCGCCTGCTCCGCAAGATCGACGCGGCGCGCCTCTGCGCCGCCGGAGGGTTCGCGCTTGCCGCCGGTCTCGCCGCGCTCGCGCTGACGCGGCCGGAAAGCCCGCTCCTCATCCTGCCCTTCACCGCGCTCGCGGGGATCGGCTTCGGGCTGTTCCAGACCCCGAACAACCGCACGATGTTCCTCGCCGCGCCGCCCGAACGCTCGGCCGCGGCGGGCGGGCTTCAGGGGACCGCAAGGCTCGCCGGGCAGACGCTCGGCGCGCTCGCGATGGGGCTGTTCTTTGCGACATGGCCGCTCGAGGCAGCCGCGCGCGCGGGCTTCGCCTTCGCTGCGCTCGCCACCCTTGCAGCGGCGCTCGTCAGCCTGCTGCGGCAGCGCGAAAGCGCGACGGCGGCACCCCGAAGCGCCGCGTGAAGGCGGTCGCGAAATGGCTCGGGGTCGCAAAACCGGTGGCCAGCGCCACTTCGGTCACCGGCTCCCTGCCCTGAAGCAGCATCCGCGCCGCGGCATCGAGCCGCGCGCGCAGCACATATTGCCAGGGCGACAGACCGAACGCCCGCCGGAACGCGGCGGTAAAGCGGCGCACGTCCATGTCGACGAGCCCCGCCAGCGCCTCGAGGCTATGCCGTTCGTCGAGCTGCCCCCGGATCGCCTCGGCCAGCCGCGTCCGCTGCGACGCCGACAGGCTGCCGCGCGCCCGCGACGGCACGACCGGACCGTAACTCTGCCGCAGATGCAACCCCAGCGCGTCGACGATCGCGTGCGACGCCATCTCCGACAGGTCGCTCGCGGGCCCGTGCAGCAACGCCGCCAGCCGCGCCGCGCTGCCGAAGACGAAGTCGTCGCGGTGCCGCACCCGCGCCTCGATCGGCGCATCGGCAAGCAATGCGGTCGGCACGCGGAACTCGACGAACTCGGCGCGCTCGCCCTCCGCCAGCGCGGCATAGCGGCACGCCGCGGGGATCATCCAGATGTCGCCGCGCTCGGGCAGCACGGGCCCCGAAGGCCCCACCGAAAATTCGCACTCCATGCGGGTCATCCGGCCACCCAGATGGACGACGATCGTGTGATGATTTTCCTCGAAAGCCCAGTCGGTGGGCCGGTGAAGATTTTCGGCCGCCGCGACCAGTCCCAGTGCGCCGATCTGCACCTCGTGCCGCGCAACCAGATCGCGCGGCGCCAGCGGCCGTATTCCGTCCCACACCCGAATTGCCTGCCCGGTCACGCACGCCTTTCACGATTCGTCCTGAATCCGAAACTGCGCCCGAATTGGAAAGCGGGCAAGCCGAAAGCCCCATATTGTCCGTCCGATAGCGCCGCCGTGCCCACGGCGGCGTCCCTCCCCCGTCAATAAAGGAGACCAGCCATGACGGATCACAGCATCAAGGGTAAGACCGTTCTCATCGCCGGCGGCGGCAAGAATCTCGGCGGCCTCGTCGCCCGCGATCTCGCCGCGCAGGGCGCAAAGGCGATCGCGGTCCATTACAACAGCGCCGCCGCAAAGGCCGAGACCGAGGAAACGCTCGCCGCGATCCGCGCCGCCGGCGCCGAAGCCGTCGCTTTCCAGGCCGACCTGACCAGCGCCGCCGCGATGGAAAAGCTCTTCGCCGACACGATCGCCGCGATCGGCCGCCCCGACATCGCGATCAACACGGTGGGCAAGGTACTGAAAAAGCCCTTCACCGAAATCAGTGAGGCCGAATATGACGGCATGACCGCGGTCAACAGCAAGACCGCCTTCTTCTTCCTGAAAGAGGCGGGCAAGCACCTCAACGACAATGGCAAGATCTGCACGCTCGTGACGTCGCTGCTCGGCGCCTACACGCCCTTCTATGCCGCCTATGCCGGCACCAAGGCCCCGGTCGAGCATTTCACCCGAGCGGCATCGAAGGAGTTCGGCGCGCGCGGCATTTCGGTCACCGCGATCGGCCCCGGCCCGATGGACACGCCCTTCTTCTACCCCGCCGAGGAAGCCGATGCGCAGGCCTATCACAAGAGCGCCGCGGCGCTCTCGGGCTTCACCAAGACCGGGCTGACCGACATCGCCGACATCGTCCCGTGGATCCGCATGCTCGTGTCGGACGGCTGGTGGATGACCGGCCAGACGATCCTCGTCAACGGCGGCTACACGACCAAGTGACCCCTCCCCCCTGCGGCCGTCCGCGGCCGCAGGGTACGGGACTTTGCCCGATCTTCGAAAGCGGGTTTGTTTTTATTTTGTTCTTGCACTCTGGGACTCTCCTTGGCATTTTGCCAAAAATCGACCCAGAGGAGCATATTATGACCGAAAGCCTCTCCTTCCACGAGCTTCGGCAGCGCCTCGGCATGTCTGTGGAAGATGTAGCGCAGGAACTCGATTACGATCTTAGCACTGTCTATCGATGGGATCGTGGCGAGACGGCACCAAAAGCCCACATCTACCGCTCGCTGGAAATGATTGGCAACCTTACCCCCAAGCCGGTGCAGGATGCGCCAACGGGCGACCTGTCATTTCGCTTCATTGACCTCTTTGCCGGAATTGGCGGGCTAAGGATCGGGTTTCAGGCCATCGGCGGCCATTGTGTCTTCACATCCGAATGGGACAAGAATTCGCAGGAAACCTATCGCCGCAACTTCCGTGACAACCATGATCTGCATGGCGATATCCGGGAATTTTCTGAAAACCCCGCGCTTGTCCCCGAGCATGATGTTCTGCTTGCCGGCTTCCCGTGCCAGCCCTTTTCAATCGCCGGCGTATCGAAGAAAAACGCTCTCGGCCGCCCGCATGGTTTCCTTTGCGACACCCAAGGCACGCTGTTCTTCGATACGGCGCAGATTATCGCTCACCACAGGCCGGCCGCTTTCGTGCTGGAAAACGTCAAGAATCTCGAACGCCATGACAAGGGCAAGACGTTCGCGACGATCATGAACGTTCTGCAAAATGAACTCGGCTATCATGTCCAGGCCCGCATAATCAGTTCGGCGCCGTGGGTTCCGCAAAAGCGCGAGCGCATCTTCATTGTCGGTTTCAAAAAGAAGACGGCGTTCGACCTTGCGACGCTCGAAATCCCCGAAATTTCTGACGGCCCAAAGCTCGGAAGCATTCTCGAACGGCATGAAGACGTCGATCCGAAATATACGTTGACCCCGCGCCTCTGGGAGTATCTCCAGATGTACAAGGAGAAGCACGCATCGAAAGGCAACGGTTTCGGTTTCAGCCTGTTCGGACCCAACGATGTCGCGCGGACCTTGTCGGCCCGCTATCACAAAGACGGCTCGGAAATCCTGATCGACCAGCCCGGCAAACGCCCCCGCCGACTTACGCCGCTGGAATGCGCACGCTTGATGGGCTTCGATCGCGATGAGCGGCGCTGGCAGATCGGGGTGTCCGACACGCAGGCTTATCGGCAATTCGGTAATGCCGTTGTCGTGCCGGTGGTCGAGTTTCTGGCGAATGCAATGAAGCCGTATTTGGCAACAGCGCTCAACAGCCGTGCGCTGCCGGTCGAGGATCGGTTAGAACGATCGAAAGTTGTGGCTTTTGGCTGATGTGGTGACACCAGAGGTCCGCAGCAAAATGATGGCGGGCATCCGATCCCGGAACACCGCGCCCGAAGTTTTGCTTCGAAAGATGTTGCACAAAAGGGGGTTAAGGTTCCGACTCCATCGGAAAAGCCTCCCCGGCTCTCCCGACCTGACCTTCCCTCGGTACCGAGCTGCAGTGTTCGTTCATGGATGCTTCTGGCACGGTCACGAATGCCATCTGTTCAAATGGCCTAAAACCAGAACAGAATTTTGGGTGACGAAGATAACGGGCAATAGAGAGCGGGATGCCCGCACTGTAGAAAAAATTACCCAACTGGGTTGGAAGGCATTGGTCGTGTGGGAATGCGAGCTTCGAAGGAAAGAACAAGATCTGCGATCTTTTGTCGATTCGATAGCAGATAGCATACGATCAACTCAGCCAGAGATGACCCCGTTTGCTGTCCATCTGGCGACCGCGGGATCAAGATGATGATCGAAGAAGTTTTCGAAGCTGATTACATTTAGCTGACCCCCGTAGAAATTCTCTTTGATCAATTTAGGGACGACCACGATCACGCTACGATCCTTCATCTTCGCCAGTTCTGGTCGGGAAATCCCATCATCGATCGTTGCCAAATAGAAAGCTTGGCCAGTCAGCCCCTCAGTAACGACCTGACGCCAGCGCTCGCGAAGCGTCCGTTTACAGGTAAAGATCATGCAATCTGCAGCGAACGCGTCGTAGTGGCCTAGGCTTGGAAGCACGAAATCCGGCCTGCTCCCCGAGAGCTCTGGTTGGGGCGTGTACGGATAGCCCAAGGCTCGAAACAGAGTTTGGACAACCTCTTCGAAAGATGCGCCGGCCCGTTGCCGTCGGCTCTGAGTAAGGCTGAGAAAAAATCGGTCGAGCACGAAAAATGAGCTCTGGAGGCTCTGCAAGGCATCAGCGGCGGTATCACCATTTGACTGGCCTTTGACGTACGCGGCTAGAGCTTCTCCGCAAACTTCGCGCTCTGCCTGAAGATAATACCCGTACGCGGCGAGCTGCAGATCACTTACCAGCGAGCTGAAGTTATCCTTGATGTACTCGGTATTATAAGGCGGCTGACCAAGTGCCTCGTCGATCGCCCGCCTAGTCAATTCGACGCCCGACGGTATCCTTCCCCCATATTGCCGAAACAGCTTTGGAGCGGTCTTCTTCGCTTGATCAAACTCGGCGAGAACATCGGAAGAAGATATACCGTTCATTGGTGCGCGTTAGCACGAGCACTAAAACAGGCACAATTGGGATTTAGAATGCATCGCCTCTTGGCCTTTCCAACACACGAGACCTACCTCAAACCTCCCGCCACTCCCCCAGCCCCAAATCCCCAATCTCCCACGCCCCGATCCGCCACCTCACTAGCCGCAGCGTCGGATAACCAACCGCCGCCGTCATCCGCCGCACCTGACGGTTGCGGCCTTCGGTGATCGTCAGTTCGATCCAGCTATCGGGCACGCTCTTGCGGTATCGCACCGGCGGGTCGCGGTCCCAGAGCTTCGGCGCCTCGATGCGGCGGACGGTCGCGGGGCGCGTCGGGCCGTCGTTCAGCGTGACCCCGCGGCGCAGCGCCGCCAGCGCGGCGTCGTCGGGCTCTCCCTCGACCTGCGCCAGATAGGTTTTGGGCGTCTTGTGCTTCGGCGACGAAATCCGCGCCTGCAGCGCGCCGTCATCGGTCAGGATCAGCAGTCCCTCGCTGTCGCGGTCGAGCCGCCCGGCGGGATAGACCCCCGGCACGTCGACATAGTCGGACAGCGTCGCGCGCGGGCCATCCGCGCTCGCGGCCATGCTCTTGTCGGTGAATTGCGACAGCACGCCATACGGCTTGTTGAACAGGATCAGGCGGCTCACGGCGCATCCTCGGCTATCGGAAAACCTACCTGTAACCGCTCGTGTCGAGCGAAGTCGAGACACCCATGGGGAGCGCATGCCTTCGGCGTGTCTCGACTTCGACCGAAAGTCGAAGTTTATCCTGAGCGCCCGCCCTGCAGGCAGTCGAAGGGCTCGACACGAACGGGAAGAGGGTGCCCAATGCAAAACCGGCGGCCACTGGGGCCGCCGGTTCGTGTCTTATGCCGCTTCCTTCTTGCGCGACGCCTTCTTCCGCTCGTGCGGGTCGAGAAGCGCCTTGCGGATGCGGATGTTCTTCGGGGTCACTTCGACCATCTCGTCGTCGTCGATATAGGCGATCGCCTGTTCCAGCGTCATGCGGCGCGGCGGGGTCAGGCGGATCGCGTCGTCCTTGCCCGTCGAACGGAAGTTCGTGAGCTGCTTCGACTTCATCGGGTTGACTTCGAGGTCGTCGGGCTTCGCATTCTCGCCGATGATCATGCCCTCATAGAGCGCCTCGCCGGGCGAGACGAACAGGATGCCGCGCTCTTCGAGCGGGCCGAGGGCGTAGGCGACGGCTTCGCCATTGCCGTTCGAGATGAGGACGCCGTTCTTGCGGCCCTCGATCACGCCCTTGTACGGGCCATATTTCTCGAACAGGCGGTTCATGATCCCGGTGCCGCGCGTGTCGGACAGGAATTCGCCGTGATAGCCGATCAGGCCGCGCGACGGACCGCTGAAGGTGATGCGCGTCTTGCCGCCGCCCGACGGACGCATGTCGGTGAGGTCGGCCTTGCGGATCTGCATCTTCTCGACGACCGTGCCGCTATGTTCGTCGTCGACGTCGATGACGACGGTTTCATAGGGTTCGGTGCGCTTGCCGGCGTCGTCCTCGCCATAGAGAACCTTCGGGCGGCTGATGCCGAGTTCGAAGCCTTCGCGGCGCATCGTCTCGATGAGCACGCCGAGCTGGAGCTCGCCGCGGCCCGCGACGTCGAAGCTGTCCTTGTCAGCGCTTTCGGTGATGCGGATCGCGACGTTCGTTTCGGCTTCGCGGAGCAGGCGGTCGCGGATCATGCGGCTCGTCACCTTGCTGCCCTCGCGGCCCGCCATCGGGCTGTCGTTGACGGCAAAGCGCATCGACAGCGTCGGCGGGTCGATCGGCTGCGCGGCGATCGGCTCGCTGACGCTCGTGTCGGCGATCGTGTTCGCGACGGTCGCGTTGGTCAGGCCCGCGATCGCGACGATGTCGCCCGCTTTCGCTTCCTCGACGGGCACGCGGTCGAGCCCGCGGAACGCCAGCAGCTTCGACGCGCGGCCGGTTTCGATGACCTTGCCGTCCATGTCGAGCGCGTGGATCGGCTGGTTGACCTTGACCGTGCCCGACTGGACGCGGCCGGTCAGGATGCGGCCGATGAAATTGTCGCGGTCGAGCAGGGTCGCGAGGAAGGTGAAGGGCGCGTCTTCGTCGAGCCCCGGGGTCGGGACGTGCGACACGATCGTCTTGAACAGCGGCGTCAGGTCGCCTTCGCGCGCGTCGGGGCTTTCCGAGGCATAGCCGCCGCGGCCCGAGGCATAGAGGATCGGGAAGTCGAGCTGTTCGTCATTGGCTTCGAGCGCGAGGAAGAGTTCGAACACTTCGTCGAGCACTTCGGCGGCGCGCGCGTCGCTGCGGTCGATCTTGTTGACGACGACGATCGGCTTGAGGCCGAGCGCCAGCGCCTTGCCGGTCACGAACTTGGTCTGCGGCATCGGGCCTTCGGCGGCATCGACGAGCAGGATGACGCCGTCGACCATGCTCAGGATGCGCTCGACCTCGCCGCCGAAGTCGGCGTGGCCCGGGGTGTCGACGATGTTGATGCGCGTCTGATCGGCGCCTTCGCCCCACTCGACGCTGGTGCACTTCGCGAGGATCGTGATCCCGCGCTCCTTTTCGAGGTCGTTCGAATCCATAGCGCGTTCTTCGACGCGCTGGTTGTCGCGGAACGTGCCCGACTGGCGGAACAGCTGGTCGACGAGGGTGGTCTTGCCATGATCGACGTGCGCGATGATGGCGATATTGCGCAGAGACATGCTCAAATAGGCCTTATGGAGAGGGCAGCGCCCAAGGCGCCGCGAAACGCCGCGCCCCTAACAGAAGTGGTGCTGCGGCGCAACATGATTGCCCGTTGCCGAATCCGCATCAGGGGCAGGGCGACGAGGCAGCGTGATAATCCCCGCCCCAACGCCGGAACCCCGCGGTGTCGATATGAAAGCGCGTCGCGACATAAATGCCGAGCCCGACGCGGTTCGCAGCGCCGGAGCGTGCATGAAGGGGGCAAAGCCTGGCGATCAGCCCGGCACGATCGAGCTGGCCTTCGGGCATCAGGTCGAGCGCTGCGAAATCGAGATGCTTGCTCGCCCTGGCGCCCCTGAAGCAGCTGTTCGCGACAGGGTCGCGATAGCCCGAGACGATGCGCACCGGCCCCACCGCGGGCACCACCTCGTCGCGGATATAGCGCAGCGTCGGCACCATCGCGGGCCACATCGATCGCGGCGGAACCGCGAAGGGTTGAAGCTTCGGACAACGCCGCCAGCGGGCGTCGCTTCGCAATATGTCGGCGAGCGGCAGGACATCGCCGACGCCTTCACGCGCGAGATAGGCTTCGATGGCGGCAACGTCGCCCGCGGCCCTTCCGGCACGCCAGCCCGCGAACATATCTTCATCGGTGACGCGAAAGCTGTGGCGGATCGGCGTCGCCAGCAGGATAGTCAGCGCCAGCGCCAGCAAGCCGACGGAAAGCCAGCGCCTCATTGCCGTGCAAGCGCCCGTTGAAGACGCGCCCTATCGTATAACGACCGGCCCTCGTCGCGGCGCAACCCCTGCGCCAGTCCTTTGTCGAAATCGTCCTTCCAGCGCAGGAGCACGGGCAAGCCGGCCGTGTCGCGCTCGCCGATCATCTGCAAGGCACGCGAGGCCGAGAGCAGATCGGCGCGACGCTCGGTATAACGCTCTGCGATCAGGCCGAGTTGGTGCCGCATCGCTGCGATCGACAGACGCACGCCCGCCCGGTCGCCGCGCTCCGTCATCAGCGCTGCACCCGTCATAGCATCGTCGATAGAGCGCAACTGGTCGCCGACGTTTCGCCCGCGCTGCGTGTCAGGATCGCAGCGACCGATCGCGCGGACATAGGCCGCCAGCGCGTCGAGCACCGCAGGAGTCGGCTCCTCGCCCCCGAATTCCTCCACGACCAGATTGCGGATGAAGGGTTCGAGCGCCTTGGCCTGCGCATCCCGCGAAACCTTGCCGGGCCCCGCAAGGTCGGGGATCGCGACCGGATCGAAACGTCCGTTGCCGCGCGCCGCGCTGAAGAAGCTGTTGGTGACGTCGGCAGTTCCGGGCCCCGCTGAAACCCCCGAGAGAAGGAAATGCGGATTGCCGCGCCCGTTGATGTGGCAGCTTTCGCAGCTGAGCCCGGCCTTCGCGGCCTGGCCGCCAAGCAGCGTAGGCGTCCCGAAGAGCGCCCGGCCGCTGCTAACGAGCGGATCTTCGGACGCCAAACACGCCGATGGCTGCTCCAACAAGAGCGCATATTCGGCGCCCGGCTCGGTCCAGCGCAATTGTTCGAACGCCGGTGGCCCGGCGCGCGTCGCACCGAGGCAGAGGATCAGCGCGGCGAGCGCGATCAGCTGACGGATGACCGCCCCTCCGCGATCCAGCGGCGCAGCTCGTCGACCTCGTGACAGCCGAAGCCGCAGATGCCCTCCAGCTTCGCGAGATTCGCCCGCGCGCCGGCGACGTCGCCGCGCTCAAGCTTCAGCTCGCCATAATATTCGAGCGCTCCGCGATGCGTCGGCGCGATGTCGAGCGCGCTCCGGTAATAGGCTTCAGCGACATCGTAGCGTTTCAGCTTGCGGTTCGCGAAGCCGAGATAGGTGAGCACGTCGGGATGCGGCCCCGCCGCCCAAAGCGCATCATCGAGCTTCGCGATTGCGGCCTCGTAGCGATGCTCGTTGATCAGCGACACCGCGGCAACATAAGTCGCGTCGAGCGATCCCGCCGCCGCCAGCCGCACCTCGGGCTCGACCGCGCTCTGTGCCTGCGGGCCCGCCGCAATCGCCGCCTCGATCTTCGCGATCCCGTCGGCGATCTTGTCCTTGTTGGCGCAGATGCCGCCGCACGCTTCCTGCATCGCCTTCAGCGCCCCCAACTGCTCGGTCGCCTTCTCGGTCTTGCCGAGTTTCGCCTGCGTGATGCCGAGGTCGCGGCGCGCGTCGACCATCTTTTCGTCATAGCGCACGGCGGCTTCGAGCGGCTTCAGCGCCTTGGCGAAATCGCCCTGCGCCATGAAGCTCGCGCCGAGCAGATAATTGGCCTGCGGGTTTTTCGGAACGGCCGAAACGACCTTTTTGAAGGCCTTCGCCGCCTCGTCATACTGGCCCGAAGCAAAGGCGTCGGCACCCTTCTTGTAATCGACCGTGGGGTCGTAGGACGGCGCACTCTGGCTCGGTATCGATCCGGTGCCCCCACCGCCGCTTCCTGCGGCAAAGGCCAGCGGCGTGGCGAACACCGCGCAGGCAGCAACAAGGGCAAGCGAAGATTTGTACCGCATAACGACCTCTCCCATGGCCGAAACAGGCGAGGAGACTAGCACAAGCCGGCTGCATGCGGAACGGTCAGATCGCGGCGACCAGCCGTTCGACTTCCTGCGCGGCCAGCCGCGCGGCGCGGACCAGATTGGCGTGGAAATCGCCCGCGCTTTCGCCGTTCGCCTCGTCGGTGACCGCCTTGATCGCCGCCCATGGCTTGCCCAGTCGCGTCGCAACCTGCGCAACGGCTGCGACCTCCATGTCGACGAGAGTCGCGCCGAGCGTATCGGCAAGATCGGCCGCGGCCTGGGGGCAGGCAACGAAGCTATCACCGCTCGCGATCCGCGCGTGCGGCAGCCCGAGTCCGGGATCGGCCATCGCGGCAAAATGCGCCTCGCCCGCCTCGCCGATCGGCCATTCGCCCGCGCGGTAGCGGCGGAACAGCCCCGGTTCGTTGGCGCCATAATCATGCTGCACCGCCTCGGCGAGCCAGTATGCGCCGGGTGCAGCGCCGAGCGATCCGCAGGTGCCGCTCATCATCAGCATATCGGTATCGCCGCCGAGCATTCCGGCACAGAGCGCAGCGTTGACCTTGCCGAGCCCGCAGATCGCGATGCTGAGCGCATGCCCGTCGGTCGTCAGTCTACGCGCCGCAAACGAGCCGCCTCCACGCTCGCCCCGGCCGGGAAACAGCGCATCGCCCTCTTCGGGCAGGGCGGCGAGGATCAGGATATTGGCCATGGCGTCTCTCTATCGTCTCGCGTGGCCTTGCCAAGTGGAGGCCGCGCGGCCATCGCTCGCAGCCATGTTTTCGCGCGTCTTTCCCGACCGTTTCGTTCCCGTGCTGCTCGCAACGATCCTGCTTGCGAGCCTGCTGCCCGTCCGCGGCGCCGCGGTGCCGATCGCCCAGGGTGTCTCGACCGCAGCGATCATCTTTCTGTTCTTCCTGAACGGCGTCCGGTTGCCGCGCGACGAGGTGCTTCACGGCATCCGCAACTGGAAGCTGCAGGGCAGCGCGCTCGCTTTCTGTTTCGGCGTCATGGCGCTGCTGGGGCTCGGCGCGCAGTTCGCGACGGTGCCGTTCCTGCCTGCCACGCTTGCCCTGGGCTTCCTGTTTCTCGGAATCCTGCCGTCGACGGTCCAATCGGCGACCGCCGCGAGCAGCCTCGCGGGGGGCAATGTCGCGGCGAGCGTCGTCGCGGCCGCGCTGCTCAACCTCATCGGCGTTGCCGCATCGCCGCTGCTGTTCGCCGCGCTCGCGGGCGCCGAAGGCGAGATTCATGGCGAGGCGGTGCTGCGCATCGTCTCGATCCTGCTCCTGCCCTTTATCGCCGGCCAGCTCGTCCAGCGCTGGCTTCGTCCGTGGGTGCTCGCGAACCGCGGCCTCGCGACCTTGATGGATCGCACCGCGATCGCGATCGCAGTCTATGTCGCTTTCTCGGCCGCGGTCGTCGCGGGCATCTGGGGCCTGCTCGACGGGCGCGAGATCGGCATCGTCTTCGCCGCGGTCGCGATGTTGCTGGCGCTATCCTTCGGCGGCGCCTGGGTGTTCGGCGGACTGCTGAAGCTCGCGCGGCCCGACCGGATCACCCTGCTCTTTTCGGGCGCGCAAAAGAGCATCGCGGTCGGCGCACCGCTCGCCGCAACGCTGTTTCCGCCCGCGACCGCCGGCATGGTGCTGGTCCCGATCCTCGTCTATCATATGGCGCAGCTGATCCTCTCGGCATGGATCGCGCCGGGACTTGCGCGCCGCGCAGGGGTGTAGTGCTTGAATAATACAGGGTCGCGTGCCATATAGGCAGCGGCATTGGGGTTGGAAGGAAATGGAATGAGCGAAGAGACCGTGACGGCCACCGCTACCGAAGGACTGACGCTGACGCCGCCCGATCCCGTCCCCATCGTGGCCCCCGAAAAGGCCGCGGGGCTGGTACCGCTGTCGACCGACCAGAAATCGAAGCTCGAGGAACGCGTCGACAGCTTTATCGACGACCTGGTTGCACAGGACGAGAATTCGCCCGAATTCGGCAAGCGGGTCGATCAGATCACCAATATGGGCCGCAAGGAGATGCTGGAGGCGGCGAGCCATTCGAACCGTTTCCTCGACCGCCCGATCCGCGCGATGGACCGCGACACCGACATCGGCCAGAGCCTGATCGAACTGCGCACGACCGTCGAGCGACTCGACCCGTCGGCGAACGGCAAGCTGCTCAGCAAGCGCGGCTTCCTCGACAAGGTCTTCGGCAGCAAGATCAACAATTACTTCGCGCAGTATCGCAGCGCCCAGACGCATATCGGCGGCATCCTGACCGCGCTTGCCAACGGCAAGGACGAGCTGCTGATGGACAATGCCGCCATCGACGTCGAGCGCCGCAAGATGTGGGAATCGATGGGCAAGCTCGAGCAGATGATCCACATCTCGAATACGCTCGACGCCCGGCTCGAGGCAAAAGCGACCGAACTCGACGGCACCGATCCGGCGAAAGCGAAGATCATCCGCGAAAATGCGCTCTTCTATGCCCGTCAGCGGACGCAGGACCTGCTGACGCAAATGGCGGTGACCGTGCAGGGCTATCTCGCACTCGATCTCGTCAAGAAGAATAATGTCGAGCTGGTGAAGGGCGTCGACCGCGCCTCGACCACCACCGTCGGCGCGCTCAAAACCGCGATCACCGTCGCGCAGGCGATGACGAACCAGAAGCTGGTGCTCGAACAGATCACCGCGCTCAACACCACGACCGCGAATATCATCGACGGCACGTCGAAGATGCTGAAGGACAACACCGCGCGCATTCATGAGCAGGCGGCATCGAGCACGATCCCGATGGAGACGCTGAGCCGCGCGTTCCAGAATATCTACGACACGATGGATGCGATCGATACCTTCAAGCTGAAGGCGCTCGACACGATGAAGACGACCGTCACCTCGCTCGAGGGCGAGGTCGCCAAGTCGAAGGGCTATATCGCCCGCGCCGAGGGTGCGAGCCAGGCGCAGGCGAGCGTCGGCGGCGCCGACAGCCCGCTCGCCGCGCTCGAAGGCTGAGGCATGAGCATGAGCGAAGTCGACAAGGTCCGGCTGTCGGCCGCCTCGGCGATCGAGCGATCGCGCGAGCGGCGGCGTCCGATCGGCACCAAGAGCATCGCGCTGCGCCGCCAGCATCTCTACAAGAAGCTCGGCCGCATGCTGATCGCGGGCGGCATCGTGCTGATCGGCGCCGCACTGTTCGGCGCGCTGATCAAGCCGCTCGGCTTCATCGGGCTGCTCGCGCTGTTCGTGCTGCTGATCGGCGTCGCGGTGCTCTTCGGCCGCTCGCCCTTTCCCGAGCCGCGCCAGGCCGACCTGCCCAAGGCCGATTTGAAGCAACTCGCAGGGCGCACCGAAATCTGGCTCGAGGCCCAGCGCCCGGCGCTTCCCGCGCCCGCGCGCCAGCTCGTCGACGGCATCGGTGTGCAACTCGACCTGCTCGCGCCGCAGCTCCAGACGCTCGACGCATCGAGCCCCGCGGCATCCAATATTCGTAAGCTCGTCGGCGAGGACCTGCCCGAACTGGTCGCCGGCTATCAGCGCATTCCGGAAGGGCTCCGCAAGGAAGCCCACGCCGGTCGCACGCCCGATGAGACACTCGTCGGAGGGCTGACGATGCTCGAACGCGAGATCGGGGACGCGGCGCGTAGCCTGGCTGCGGGCGAACTCGACAAACTCGCGACGCGCGAGCGCTATCTCCAGCTCAAATATCAGGGCATCGACGGCGAAGACTCGCCCGTCGTCTAGGTTTGCCGATGCCTTTGCGTTCCGGCAAACCACAGTGCGACGATCAGCAGAAGCGGGGGTGCGAGGCCCCATTGCGTCGATCCGGCGAGCGGCGCGAGCAGGTCGGACGAGGATAGCATCCAAAGCGCCGCGAGCAACGCCCCGATCGCCAGCGTCTCGAAGGCGAAGCTCTTCCAGAAGCGGCGTTCGGCACGCCCCAGCGCCGCCTCGGCATCGATCCGGTGCTCGACCCGGGCAAGGAAGGCGCGGTCCCCCGCTCGTACGGTTGGGGCAAGCAGCGTGCCGAGCATCGCGTCGAGATTGTCGTCGGACTGCGTCATGTCTCGCCTCCTTCGCCGATCATCTTCTGCGCCTTTGCGCGCCCGCGCAAGACGAGTGACTTGAGCGTCCCGAGCGGGACACCCATGATCTCCGCCGCTTCGCCGTGCGACCAGCCATGACCGAAGCACAGCGTGAGCGCCGCGCGTTCCTGCGGCGTGAGTGCGGCGAGGAGGCGTTCGGCGTCGAGAGCGGCGTCGCTCGCAGAACGCGGATCGGTCGATTTCGGAACGTCTTCGTTCGCGGCCAGCGCTTCGCGCCGCCGTGCAGTGCGCCGCTGGTCGAGGAACAACCGCCAGCCGATTCCGGTGAGCCAGGCAGCATAGCTGCCCTGTCCGCGATAGTCGCCCGCGCGTTGCCAGGCGCGGACGAAGGCCTCCTGTGCCAGATCGTCACCCTCGCTCCCCGCCACGCGCGACAGGAAGGCGCGCAGCCGCCCCTCGTGCCGCAGCACGAGGAGCTGGAAAGCGGCGCGGTCTCCCCCGGCAACGCGCTGGTTGAGGAGCAGGTCTTCCTGGTCACGCAGCGCCACGCTCCCCGGCAGCCGCGGCGCGCGCAAGGCGCCGGCGATAGAGCAAGGCGGCGCCGACGAAGGCCGGGAAGAGTGCGGCACCCGCCGAAAGGCGGACCAGCTGCTCATGACCCTGGATCAGGCCGAAGCCCGCCATCGCCAGCCCGATCGCGATCAGCACCAGCCCGTTGCGATCGTCGCCGGGCGCATCGCCCTGGCGCGGTCCGACGCCCAGATGCTCGTAGGGCTTGTTGAGCTTGTCGATCAGCGGCAGCGCGGCGTCGGACTTCGCCTCGAGCGCGCGGCGGATCGAGCGGTGCAGCATCCACGCATGAAGCAGCCGCGCGAGCAGGAAGAAACCGATCACGAACAGCGCGACCATCGTGATATTTTCGAGCAGGCCGAAGAAGCTGTCGCTGATCGCCACCAGCTCGGTAGTCGGCGGCGGCGGCGGCAGGAAAGATGCGATGTCGCGCGGATCGATATAGGCCGCGACGTCGGCGGGGCTGATCGACTGGCCGGCGGCAACCGGAACGGTCACGGCGGTGGCAGGCGCCGTCGCCGGGGCTGCGGTGGCCGCTGCAGTCGCGGCAAGCAGATAGGTCATGTTCTTCCTCCCTTCATGCCGGACGGCATGGTGAAACCACAGGCGGCGACTCCCGGCAAGGCGCATCGTCGCCCCGAAACGGGGGACGGGTCGAGGATGCGCGCGGAGCCGCCGCCGGGACCGGCGCAGCGGCCGATCACCGACTAGACGGCATCAGCCCCGCCGGTAGATGCAGGGGAAGGAAATTTTGCGGGTGCGGGAGCTAGAGCCCCTCGCCACCCGTCCAGTGCGCGTTGACGAGACGCCGCGCGAGCGCGCTCACCTGGATGCGGATATCGGGCACCGCGACGACCTCCCACAGATCGCCGCGCGTCATCGGCCCGATCGCGAGAATATGTTCGGACGGCTGACCCTTCGCATCGACGACATGCCCGTCGCGGTCGATATCGAGCCCGAGGCGCAGCGCGTCGGGCCGGATGCGTTTCGCGCCAAGCATCCGCTTTACCAGCGGATCGGTCGAGCGCAGCAGGTCACCTTGAGGGCCGGTGCAGTTGATCATCCGTGCCGCGCGCGTGACGACCATGTCCGGCTCGCCGCGCGGCAGCCATGACACGGCGAGCGCGTCGGGCTCGACCGCGACATTGCCGATCTTGCCGGCGCGGAAATGCAATTGTCCCGAGGCGACGAGCGCATCGATCCGGTCGGCGACCTCGGGCGCCAGCCGGTGGCGATGGACATCCCAGAAGGGGCGCAGGTGGCGCAGGAAGCGTTCGCGCTTTCCGGCGTCGGCCGACGCCCACATCATCTGCGTGATCGGGCGGATCGAATCGACGACGAGCCGCCAGTCGCGACCGCGTGCCTCCGCCCGGGCCCAGCCCACGAGTTCGGAAAGCTCCGGCGCGGGCTTTGCCAGCACCGGCTTGGGCCGCAGACCGTCGATATGGCGATGCGGTCGCAAACCGCGCCGCGAGAGCGCAGTGATCGGCCCTTCATGCCCGTGGGTGACGAGACGCAGGATCACATCGACCGCGGTCAGCCCGGTGCCGATGACGAGCACGGACGCATCCTTCGGCAGTCCTTCCTCGAAGGCACTCGCCCAAGGGTCGCCGATATAGCGGTGCGAAGGCAGATGCGCGCCGGCGATTGCCGGCGGATCGTGCGGCGGCAGATTGCCGATCGCGAGCACAGCGCGATCGGCCTCGATCAAGCCGCCGTTGACGAGGCCAAGCGTCACCTGCCCGCCGCGTTCCTCGATATCGAGCACCTCGTCGTCGACCAACTTCAGCCGTCGGCCGTGCTTCTCCATCGCACCCGCCAGCGTCTCGCGCAGATAACGGCCATAGGTCGCACGCGTCACGAACGCGGCCTCGCACCCCAGCCCGCGCGTCGCCAGCCAGTCGCAGAAATGATCGGGCCGGTCGGCGAAGGCGCTCATATTGCCCGCCCGCACATTCAGGAGGTGCGCGCTTTCGCTGCTGCTGTATGCGACCCCCGCGCCCATGCGGTGGCGGTCGCGTTCGATCAGCAGCACTTCGACATCGGCCTGTTCGAGCAGATTCAGCGCGAGCATCGTGCCCGAAAAGCCCGCGCCGACTATCGCGACGCGCGTCGCGGTGCGAAACCGCGGGCGCGGCGAGTGGAGCTGGGCCTCGATCATCCTCACGGGGTAACGATGTCGCCGGACACCGTCACGCGCTCGAGCGCGCGATATTCGGGCCAATAGTCGCCGACAGCATAGTGCTGGGTCGACCGGTTGTCCCAGATGCCGATCGCGTTCGGCGTCCAGCGGAAGCGCACCTGATATTCGGGAACCTTGATCCGGTCGAACAGCAGGCGAAGCAGCGTGTCGCTCTCCTCCTCCGGCAGGCCGACGATCTTTGTCGTGAAGGTATAATTGACGTACAGAATCTTCTCGCCCGTCTCCGGATGCGTGCGCACCACCGGATGGCGAACCGGCGGGAAGTCGCGCGCGAGCTGCGCCTTCTTTTCCTCGGTCACGCGGCCGCCGAAGCTGCGGACGATATCATGCTCGGCCTCCAGCCCCTCGATGCGGTCCTTCACCACCTGCGGCAGCCCGGCATAGGCGGCCGCGGCGTCGGCCCACATCGTGTCGCCGCCGAGCGGCGGCAGGTGTCGTGCGCGCAGGATCGAGGTGATCGAGGGTCGCTCGCGAAAGGTCACGTCGGTGTGCCATTTGTTGTAGGCCTGAAACGGCGCGAGCGTCTCGGCCGTCAACTGAACGCCTTCCACCCCTTCGATGCGCAGAATCTCGGGATAGCCCTCGACCGACGGAATCACCGGATGCCCCTCAAGTTCGCCGAAGAAGCGGCCGAGCCGGACGTGGCTTTCGTGGCTGATGTCCTGATCGCGGAAGAAGACGACCTTGAAGCGCAGCCAGGCCGCGCGCAGCAATTCGCCTTCGGCCGACGAGAGCGGGCGGTCGAGATCGAGCCCGCCGATCTCGGCGCCGATTGTCGGCGTCGAGGGCAGGATCGCAACGCCCAGCGACCGTGCGGCGTCAAAAATATCGGGAATCTGGGCCAGGCTGGCCATAAGCGCTCTCCTTCGGTCGATCGGCTCGATTTCGGTCGACTCGGCATACGTCCCGTAACGCCCGAAATAACTCAACCTATATGATTGACAAGAGGTGGCGCGTCGAACCGCGCCAAAGCTGCGACTGGTTGCCGGGCGCGGCACGCGCGGACGCACTCAGAAATCGAAGCCGGCCTGTCCTTCGTCCTTGCGGCTCGCCGTTCTTCTGACCGCCGGGGCTGCGTCGATCACCACCCCTTCGAGCTCGAGCATGCGCGCCTTCGACATGGACCCGCCGGGCGCCGAAAAACCGCCGATCTTGCCGCCGGCGCCGGTCACGCGATGGCAGGGGACGATCAGGGGTACCGGATTGTTCGCCATCGCCTGCCCGACGTCGCGCGCGAACTCCGGCCCGGCACCAAGCGCCTTCGCGACCGCGCCATAGGTGGTTGTCTCGCCCCAGCCGAGCCCGCGAACCAACGCATAGACGCGCCGGAAAAAATCGCCCTGCTCACCCATGTCGACCGGTATCTCTCCGAAATCGACCCTGTCGCCGGCGAAATAGCGGATCGCCGCGTCGACGACGGCCTGCACGGGTTGCGAGGGCGGGGTTCTTTGCGCTTCGGGAAAACGGCGCAGCAATGCGCGTTCGGCCTCATGAGCGCTCGCAGCGGGAAGGCGCAGGCTGCAAACCCCGTTTTCGTTCCAGCCGAGCGCGGCGAAGCCCGCCGCGGTTTCGAACAGATGATAATGCGTCCGCAGTGCCATGCTGCCCATATTTTATCGCCGCGGCTGAAATGCAACGCCTCCGAGCGCGGGATCGTATGTCATCGCAGCGGCAATTCGGTCGTCGCCTTGATTTCCGACAAGGCCACGGTCGAGTTGATTTCCTGCACCCCCGGCAATTTGCTCAGCTGGTCGAAAAAGAAGCGCTCGTACGCGTCGATATCCTTTGCGACGATCCGCAACATGAAATCGGTCGTACCCATCAGCACATAGGCGTCGAGAACTTCGGGAAAGCTGCGGATCGCTTCGCTGAACTCGTCGAGGTTGGCGCGGCCATGCGCGTCGAGCTTCACCTGCGCAAAGACATGCGCGTTGAGCCCGACCTTGCGCCGGTCGACGAGCGCGACGCGCTTGCGGATGAAACCCTCGCGCTCGAGCCGGTCGATCCGGCGCCAGCATGGCGAAACCGACAGGCCGACGCGCTCCGCGATCTCGGCCGTCGTCTGGCTTGCGTCGCGCTGCATCTCGCGGAGAATTTTTATCTCGAAGGGATCAAGATCGGTCATTTTATCCTGAATTATAAAATATATCGGTAAAATAATCCGCCATTTCTCGCATATCGGCGAAAAGCGGGCAAGTTTTATCCGCCTGCTAATGCCATTGTCCGGACCTCATCCACAGGGGAGAAGTTTCATGGTTGCCCGTCCCACCCGCCTGACCCCGCCGGTCGAATGCGTCCGGCTGTACGATGCCGACAGCGGGCTCGACGGCGTGATCGCGATCCATTCGACGACGCTCGGCCCAGGCGCTGGCGGCTGCCGCTTCTGGAGCTATCCGGGCATGGACGAGGCGCTCGCCGACGCGCTGCGGCTCGCCGAAGGGATGAGTTACAAGAATGCTCTTGCCGGGCTGCCGCTCGGCGGCGCCAAGGCGGTGCTGCGGCGTCCCGAAGGCGATTTCGACCGCGCCCGCCTTTTCCATGCCTTTGGCCGCGCCGTCGAGCAACTCGGCGGACTTTACGTGACCGCCGAAGATGTCGGAACGTCGGTCGAAGACATGCAGGAGGTTGCGGGGGCGACACGCCATGTCGCGGGACTTCCCGCTGCCGAAGGCCGCGCGGGCGGCGATCCTTCGCCATGGACTGCGAGGGGCGTGTTCGAATCGATGCGCGCCGCCGCGCGCTTTGTGCTCGACAGCGACCTCGCCGGGCTCACCGTCGCGGTACAGGGTACCGGCAATGTCGGCGCCGACCTCTGCCGCCGCCTTGCCGATGCAGGTGCTCGGCTCGTGATCGCGGACCCGAGTGCAGCGCGGCGCGACCGGCTCGCCGCGATCCTCGGCGCCGAAGTCGTCGGGGTCGACGAGATCGCCTCGGTGCAGGCCGAAATCTTCGCGCCCTGTGCGCTCGGCGGCGCGCTGACCGCGGAGGCGGTTCGGGGCCTCAAGGCGAAGCTCGTCTGCGGGGCGGCGAACAACCAGCTTGCCTCGCCCGAGGTCGCCGACCTGCTGATGAACCGCGGCATCGCCTATGCCCCCGACTATGTCGTCAATGCGGGCGGGATCATCAGCGTCTCGGCCGAATATCTGGGCGAGGACGCGAGCGACGTCGACTATCGCGTGTCGCAGATCGCGCCGCGCGTCGCCGCATTGCTCGACGGCGCCGCGCGCGAACGCCGCTCGCCCGCCGTCGTCGCCGACGAGATGGCCGAGGAGGTCATCGCCGGCGCCGAACGGGTCGCCGCCTGATGCATCGCTTCCGGATCGAGGCTATCCCGGATCCGCAGTCGCTTCCCCGCATCGCCGGCTTCTTCGCGCAGCGCGCGATGATCCCGTCGACGATGCGGATGCGGATGCTGCGCCAGCATATGCGGGTCGAGGTGACGGTCGACAGCCTGACCGCGGCGCAAGCGGCCGTCATCGCCGCCAAGCTCGGCGAGATGTTCGCGGTGATCGAGGTCGAACTGGCGGCGGAGCTCGCCGCCGCGGCCTGACTATTTCCCCTGCGCCGCGAGCACGCGGAGGATATTGCCGCTCCACATCTTCTCGATATCGGCGTCCGAATAGCCTGCGGCCTTCAACCGTTCGGTGACTTTCGGCAGCGCCGAGATATCCTCGATTCCGTCGAGCCCGCCGCCGCCGTCCCAGTCGGCGCCGAAGCAGATATGGTCGACGCCGCCGACCTCGATCGCGCGGAGGACCATCTTCATATAATCCTCGAAATTCACCGCCCACAGCTTCTCGGTCTTGTCGAGCTCGCGCCAGCGCTTGTTGAGGTCGGCCTGTTCGGCGGGGGTCATGCTGCCGATATGCTCATATTTGCCGAACAGTTCGGCGCGCGCGGGCGACATGTTCATCTCCGACATGAAGATCGTCGAGATGCACATCGCGCCGCCCTTAGCCGCGAGCGCCTTCAACCGCCCCTCGTCGAGGTTGCGCGGATGATTGTAGGCCGATCGCAGGCTCGAGTGCGACAGCAGGACCGGATATTTCGACAGCGCGAGGATCTGGTCGAACGCCGCATCGGACGCGTGGCTCGCGTCGATCACGATGCCGAGCCGGTTCATCTCGGCCACCCATTGCTTGCCGAGCGGGCTCAGCCCCTTCCAGCGCCCCTCGCCGGTCGCGCTGTCGGCGAACTGGTTGTCCTTCGAATGCACCGGCCCCGCAAGGCGGACACCCTTGTTGTAGAATTCCTGCAACAGCGACAGGTCCTCGCCGAGCGGATAGCTGTTCTCCATCGACTTGAAGGCAATCAGCTTGCCTTCCTTGTTCAGCCGCAGCGCATCGGCCGCAGTCAGCGCCGGCGCGATCGCCCCCGAGTTTGCCGCGATGGTCCTGTCGATCAGGTCCGAACGTCCCCGCGCGAAAGCCAATGCATCGGCATAGCCTTTCGCGGTCAGTGGCCCCTGCTCGGTGTAGATCGCGAAGAAACCGCCATCGAGATTGCCGTCCTTCATCCGCGGTATGTCGAGCTGCGCCATGTCGTCGGCGAGCGGATGACGGTCGGCGAAATTCCAGCCCGCGCGTTCGAAATGGAGCGGCGTGTCGAGATGCGTGTCGAGCACGAGCATCCGGCTATGCAGCGGCGCTTCGGGCGCCTTCGGCTTGTCGCCGCCGGTCGAACAGGCCGTCAGCGCGGTCGCCATCAGCAGGATCGCGATACGCTTCACTTCTTGTCCTCCACTGGCTTCAGGTCGAGGTCGTGATAATCCCAGCTGAAGTCGGCGATCTGGCTCACCGCCTTCATTTTCGCGCCCGTCACCTTGCCGTCAGCGTCGAGGCTGAAGGTGACATAGGCCGGTTCGATCGCCGGATCGTCGAATTTGGTGACGAAGCTGTCATATTGCCAATGCTCGAGGCGTCCGGCCATCCGCGGGGTCGAGGTGAAGTCTATCGTCAGACCGCCATTCGCACCTTGCCCGATCACGATATCGCCATACCAGGGATCGCGGTAGCGCCCGGCATAGCCCGTAAGCGGCAGCGACGGCCCCGACTTGACCGGCGAGGCCGCCTTCTGCTCGAGAAAGGCCCTGCCACCCTCGAGCCGCGCCGCGTACCAGTCCTGCCATTTGGTGGTCCAGCCATAGTCGGGCTGATCCAGATAATGGTCGAGCAGTTCGTATGTAAGGCCGAGCAGCATGCCGCTTTCCTCGCTGTTCATCATGATCGCGAAGGCAACATTCTTGTCGGGGATGATCACGACGCGGGTAATCGACCCGAAGACCCCGCCGCCGTGCGAAATGATGCGGTGGCCGCGATAATCCTGCACCTGCCAGCCGAGCGCATAGGCCTGCTGCGTCGGCTGCGCGGGCTTGAGCTGGTCGGGCAGCTGCGTGATCGGCATCGGCGTCACCGGTGCCCACATCTCGGCGGCCTGCTTCTCGCTAAAGAGGCGCTTGCCATCGGGCAGCGCGCCATGCGCGAGCTGGATCTTGAGCCAGGCAGCCATATCGTCGGCGCTGAGCGCCAGCCCGCCCGCGGGGGCGCCGTTGCGCCCGAGCTCGTCGCGCTCGTTGAGCGCCTGCTGATCGCCGAGCCCGCGCAGCGGCCCCGACAGGCGCGCATGCGGCCATGAGCGGTTGGCAACGGCGAACCGCTCCTCGCTGTCGCTCGTCGCATTCTTCATGCCGCCCGCACGCAGTACCCGCGCGCGAATGAAATCCTCCCAGCGCTGGCCGGTGACTTCCTCGATCAGCTGTCCAGCGACGGCATAGAGGATATTGTCATAGGCATAGGCCGAGCGGAAACTGGTCTTGGGCTTGAGATGGGCGACGCGTTCGACCGTCTGCTTGCGGGTCAGGTTGGTGCGCGGCACGAACATCAGATCGCCTTGCCCCAGCCCCAGCCCGCTCCTGTGGACAAGCAGGTCGCGTATCGTGATCTCTCGCGTCACCCACGGGTCGTTCATGCGGAACCACGGCATATGCTTGATCACGGGATCGTCCCACGCGATCTTGCCTTCGTCGACGAGCACCGCGAGCGCGGCGGCGGTCATCGCCTTGCCGGTCGATCCGGTCTGGAAGATCGTCTGCGCGTCGACCGGCGCCTTCTCGCCAAGTTTGCGCACGCCCCAGCCGCGCGAAAGCGTCGTCTTGCCGTCCTCGACGATCGCGATCGATACGCCCGGCGCCCCGATCTTCTGGCGAAGCGCCTCGACGCTCTGAACGATGTCGGCGGGCGGATCGGCCCAGACCGGCGTCGCGGCGGACAGCATCAGCGACAGGGCAAGCAGACGGATGGGTTTCATGCCGAGGCCTCCATTGGGGGAATTGATGAGCCGCGCAGCAAGCGCCAGCTGCCGATGGTGATGAGCGGGACGACGAAGACCGCCAGAAACAGCCAGGCGAGGAAACGGTATCCGCTGGCGATCAGGTCGACGAGGCCGATCTCGCCGGCAACGAACATGCAGCCGGTCAGGATCACCGCGCCGATGATCGCGCGCGCTTGCGGCGAAAGCGGTGGGCGCCCGCGACTTTCGACCGCGCCCGAGATGCGCTCATTGATCGCATGCACCGCGCCCGCGCCGCTTTCGAGCAGGGCGGCGAAGATCATCACCTGAAACAGCACATGGAACCACGGCATCGCCATCTGGCGGAGC
Organism: Sphingopyxis sp. BSN-002; assembly: GCF_022024275.1. NCBI lineage: Bacteria > Pseudomonadati > Pseudomonadota > Alphaproteobacteria > Sphingomonadales > Sphingopyxidaceae > Sphingopyxis > Sphingopyxis sp. BSN-002. The sequence continues at coordinate 2,552,688 of NZ_CP091804.1, read as the reverse complement.
AGGAAATCCGACGGCAAAGTCTCGGCGCCGATCGCGGGATAGAAGGCCATCATCGCGACGAAGAAGAGGATCGCGGGCAGCATCGAGAGCGGCCCCGCGATCAGTCCCGCGACGACCGCATCGCGCTGGCTGGTCAAATGGCGCAGCACCGGCAGGATCACGACCGCACCGACGATATTGTAGCTGGCGTATGTGATACCGCCCGCCATCCAGTTGCCCGACGGTGGTGATGCATGGGCAAAACCCTGCCCGATCAGCCCGCCGAAGCTCGCGAGCGCGAGGACGAGGAACAGGCCGTAAACGGTGTAGAGCAGGATCGAGACATATTTGAACATCTGCTCGACCACGCCCGTGCCCCAGGCGGTGACCGCGACGATCGACACCGCGAGCAGGATGACGCCGGCAAGCTCGGGCCAGCCGAAGGTCGCCGCGCCGATCGCCCCCGCCGCGGCGCCGAACACCGCGAGGATCAGGATGACGAAGATCACATAGGCGGCCTCGAACGCGATCCAGCCGGGGCCGAGCAGACTCTTGAAGAAGGCGCGATAGTCATAGGCGCCAAGCTTGCGCGCGAGCGCAAAGGTCAGCGCCGCGACGACGCTCCAGATGACGGTCGCGAGCAGCATCGCGGCCAGCCCGCCCCATGGTCCCGAGGGTACGAAATATTCGGCGAGCTCGCGTCCCGTCGCATAGCCACCACCGATGATGACGGCCTTGAGCGCAAAACCGGGCAGCAGGAAGCGCTGGAACCAGCTCGACCTGCCGCCCGTCTCGCCCACCATCATGCGAGAATATTTTCTACAAGCGCGTCGAAGGATGCGCCGCCGCGGATAGGATCAGTCACCGGCAGCCCCAGCCGCTGACGCTCTGCCGCCATCAGTTCCTCGGCGCTGTCGGCGTCGAAGCTCGACGTGTTGAGGCTGATCCCGCCGCAGCGGATCGCGGGGTTGGTACGGCTGCCGAGGCGGATCGTCAGGTCGATGACCTCCTCGACCGTCGGCAGCGCAAAGCTTTCCATGCCGAGGATGACCTTGCGCGTCGGATCGTGACAGACGACGAAGACGTCGGGCTGGCTGCCGTGGAGCAGGCCGAGCGAGACCGCGGCATAAGCGGGGTTGAAGATCGACCCCTGCCCCTCGATCAGGTCCCAGTGGCCGGGCGCGGCGTCGGGGCTCAGCATCTCCGCTGCTCCCGCCTCGAAATCCGAAACCACCGCGTCCATCGGCATGCCGCCTCCCGCGATCATGATGCCCGTCTGGCCGGTCGCGCGAAAGTCTGCGTCGATCCCGCGCGCCACGAAAGCGCGGTGCAGCGCCAGCGCGGTATATTTCTTGCCGAGCGCGCAGTCGGTGCCCACCGTCAGCAGGCGCTTGCCGCTGCGTTTCCGCCCGTTGCCGATCGGGATCGACGGCGGCGGCGTGCGGACGTCGATAAGCCGCTGCCCGGTGCGCCGCGCCGCCTCGACCAGTTCGGGGACGCTCGTCAGCCGGGTGTGTAGCCCGCTGACGATGTCGAGCCCAGCCTCCATCGCCTGAACCAGCACCGCTACCCACGCATCGCCGATGATGCCGCCCTGATTGGCGACCCCGATCACCAGCGCCTTCGCCCCTGCCCCCGCCGCCTCGGCGGGCGACATCGGCGGCAGGCCGGTGGTGACGGTGCAGCCCGCGATCGCCAGTTCGCCGACGCAGCGGTCGCCCGCCCAGTCGGCGAGCCCGAAGGCGGTCTTGGCATAGCCCGCCTCGACAGTATCGCCGAGGAAGAGCAGGTAAGGCTGCGGCAAGGTGGGTACACCCTCCCGTCCGGCGTCAGCACGCCGTTGCAGCACGGTGGCCATGGTCATTCGTCTCCTATGGGCCGTCAGAAGCCGGCCGTCAGTGTCACGCCGAAGGTACGCGGGCGGATGACCGCGGTGCCGGCGGCGCCGAGCGGGATGTTCGCGGGCGCCTCCAGCGAGGTCTTGCCCTCGGCATCGGTCAGGTTCTTCGCATAAAGTTCGAGCGAATATTTGCCGAAGTCGACCCCGGCGCGCAGATCGACCACCTCATAGGACGGCAGGTAACGCTGACGGCCGTTGGCGCTGCGGAAGGCAAAGTCGAATGCCGCCGGTTGTTTCGACAGGCTGCGGATCGACGCGCCGACATAGGCCTTGGTCTCGCCGCCCAGTTCCCACTCATAGTCGGCATTGGCGCCGACGCTGTATTTGGGGGTGTAGGGCAGCGCATCGCCGCTCAGGCCGCCGACCTGCGGCGGGGTGTCGTCCTTCAGCTTGGCGTCGGTATAGGCGCCGTTGATCGAGAAGCTGAGCCCCTGCGTCGGGCGCAGCGTCGTCGTGAATTCCAGACCTTGGCTCTTCGCCTTGCCGCCGTTGAAGTTGATGCCGAAATTATTGACCTGCCCGAACACCTGGATGTCCTTCCAGTCGATATAGAAGGCGGCGATGTCGATCGAGAAGCTGCGGTCGACGGTTTCGCCCTTCACGCCGAGCTCATAGCTGATCAGCGAATCCGAGCCATAGGAGCCCAGCTCGGGCGGCGCCCCCGGCGCGAGAACGTTCGGGCCGCCGGGGCGGAAGCCCTTGGCGACGCGGGCATAGATGGTCGCCTGATCGCTGACCTCGAACTGCGGCGCGACCGAGAAGGTGAAGACATTTTCGGACGATCGGGCGACGGGCAGCGTTTGCGGGCCACCTGCAAGGACGCCGTCGGAAACCTGCAGCGCCGACTGCTTGTTGCCGCTGTAGCGACCGCCGAAGGTCAGATCGAAGCGCTCGCCGAAGTGGATCGTCGCGTTGGCAAAGCCCGCCAGCTCGCGATAGCGCGACTGGATGTTGGCGACGCCCAGCAGCGGCAGGCCGCCGATCGGCGTCAGCGTGCCCGGCTGTACCGCGTTGAAGGTCTGGTCGATGACTCCGCGCTCGCGGGTGTAATAGCCGCCGACCAGCCATTCGAATGCGTCGCTTTCGGGCGACTGCAGCCGGATTTCCTGCGTGAAGCGCTTCACCCGCGTCAGCTGCCCCTGGTAGAAATCGTTGGGCGTGCCGAACACCGCTTCGATCAATCCTCCGAACTGCGTCGTCAGGTCGCCGCGGAAATTCTGCGACAGCGTGCTGTAGCTCGTGGCCCAGACGAGGTTCGCAAAGCCGAGATCGGCGTCGGCCACGCCGCTATAGACGCGGTAACGGACGTCGGTTCCTTCGGGGACGAACTGCGACTGCGACAGACGGCCATAGAGCGTGCGGCCCGTCGCCGGATCGCTGTCGACGCTGTTCGACGCATCGGTCTTCAGATTCTGCAGATAGGCGGCGAGCTGGACCGAAAAGCCTTCGCTCGGCTTGAACAGCACCGACGCGCGGCCGCCATAGCTTTTCGAACTGTTGATATTGTTCTCGACGTCCGACCCGCCGGTGCCGATCGAGTCGATATAGCCGCCGAAGTCGCGGTAAAAGCCGGAGGCGCGGAAGGCGAGCGTGTCGCCGAGCGGCACATTGACGACCGCGCTGCCAAGATAGGATTCGTCGCCTCCCTTGGTCGTTTCGATGCTGCCGCGCGCACGCGCCTCGAAACCGCCGGTATCGGGCTTGCGCATGACATATTTGAGCACGCCGCCCATCGAACTCGCGCCATAGATGGTGCCCTGCGGTCCCCGCAGCACCTCGATGCGATCGACATCGAACGTGTCGAAGTCGCCCGCCAGGATCGCACCGTTGACGAGCCCGCTGCTCGACCCGAAGGTGGTTTCATCCTGATAGATGGCAACGGTCGACGCGACGCCGCCGGTGTTGACCCCGCGGATCACGAGACGGCCGAAGCCCGGCGTGGTCTGGTTGAGCTGAAGCCCGGGAACAAGTTTCAGATAGTCCGAAAAGCTGGTTGCCTGGATATTTTCCAGTGCATCGCCCGACACGACGCTGACCGATTGCGGTACGTCGATCAGCCGCTGTTCGCGCTTCTGCGCGGTAACGACGATGTCGTTCTGGTCTTCGGTCGTGCCCTCGTCGGCCCAAGCGGGCATCGCGGTGGCCAAGACAGCCATGCTGCCGGCAATCAGAAATGCTCTTTTCATCGTCTTACCCCCAGACTTGACCGAGCAGGCGGCGGAAATTGCCCCCGAGCACGGCCGTGATGTTTTCATTGGAATAGCCCCGACGGATCAGCTCCTCGGTCAGGTCGAAGACCTTTTTCGGATGGTCGAAGCCGTCGATGTCGATCTTGTCGCGAAAGGCGTAGCTGTCCTTGTAGCCCTGCTTCAGCAGCGCATATTCGGCGGGCTTCATATCGTCATAGCCGTTGAGATCGGCGTCCGACCCGATGCCGACGTGATCCACCCCGACGAGCTTCGCGACATGGTCGATATGGTCGACCATGTGCCCGACATTGGTCGGATCGCTCGCACGGACGAAATTGCGGACGCCGCTGATCCCCATCACCCCGCCCTTTGCCGCGAGCGCCCTGATCGCAGCGTCGGTCTTGACGCGCGGATGATCGATCAGCGCGCGGGCGTTGCTGTGGGTGATCGCGATCGGCCCCTTGGCAATCTCGATCGCATCGAGCGTCGTCCTGTCCCCGCAGTGCGAGACATCGACGAGCATATGCGCCTTTTCCATCGCGGCGATGATCGCGGCGCCATAGTCGCTGACGCCCCCGTCGACACGCTCGGTACTGCCCGACCCGATGCGGTTCTGGCTGTTGTAGGTAAGCTGTGCGCAGCGGAGGCCGAGACGGCGGAAGAGCGCGACGTCATCCGGCGTTTCGAACTGGTCGGCGTTCTGGATGCCCATGATGACCGCAGCCTTGCCGTCGGCCTTCGCCCGGTCGAAATCGCCGACGGTGTCGACGAGCGTGAAGACGTGACTGTTGCGTCCCGCGAACCCCTGCCACCCGGCGAGATATTCCATCGCCTGCGCCTTCGCATTCGGGCCGCCGAGCCCGTAGGCATTGTGGAAACCGGTGATCCCGCTTGCCCTGAACTCGGCCGCCTCCGCGTCGGTCAGCCGGTGCGCGACATAATCTTCCGACGTCGTGATCTTGAGCGGCGCGAGCATGTCGATGACGAGCGAGGAGGCAACGAGATCGACCGCGCGGCGCGAATAGGCCTTCGCCGGCGCCGCCGCGAAAGCGAAAGCGCCCCGGTTGATCATCGGCGCGGACAAAGCGGCGCCGACCGCGCCCGCGAAGATCGCGCGGCGCGTCACTGGGAATGACACTGCCATCCCGTTCCTACCTCCCGAAATTACAATTCAGAGACTATTGTCCTAATCAGAAAATTGTCAACCCGTTTAGGACATCTGCTTGCTATTCGCCCCAAATTTCTGCCGGGCAATGGATCATGCCGGCGCGATATTCGACGCCGGGCTCGCGATCGCACGCAAGGAAGGTCGGCCCGTCGAGGTCGACGATGTCGCAGAGCTGCCCGACCAGGTAAGATGGCGCCATCGACAGGCTGGTCCCCATCATGTTCCCGACCATGACGTCGAGGCCGAGCTTGCGCGCCTGCCGCGCGATCGCGAGCCCCTCGGTCAGGCCGCCGCATTTGTCGAGCTTGATGTTGACGACATCGAAGCGCCCGACGAGCGACGCCGTGTCGGCAAGCGACAGCGCGCTTTCGTCGGCAACGAAAGGCAGCGGCCGTTTGAGCCCGTCGAGATCGGCCTCGCGTCCACGCCGGAGCGGCTGCTCGAGCTGCGCGACGCGCGTGTCGACCAGTACCGGAAGAAGCTCCTCCAGCGTCCTGCGATCATAGCCCTGATTGGCATCGACCCCGATCCACGCGTCGGGCCGTGCCGTGCGGATCGCGACGATCCGCGCGATATCGTCGGACAGGTCGCCGGTCAGCTTGACCTTCACCGGCGCCTCGGGATCGATCGCGAGCGCCGCCTTCGCCATATTGCCCGCGCCGTCGGCGCCGAGCGTCAGCGTCGAACGCAGCGCTTTCGGCGCTTCGAGCCCGACCAGATCCCAGACCGGCCGCCCTTTCTGCTTCGCCTCGAGATCCCAGAAGGCACAGTCGAGCGCATTGCGCGCGCCGCCCGGCGGCAGCAGCGCCTGCAGATGCTCGCGCGTCGCCCCGCGTTCGATCGCCCCGCGCACCCGCGACGCCTCGGCCAGCATATGGTCGATATCGTCGCCGAGATAATAGACCCCGGCGCCCTCGCCGCGACCGACATGATCGCCGTCCGACAGTTCGGCGACGAGCAGCGCCGTTTCGGTAAAGACGTGCCCCGAGATGCGGAACGGCTGATGATAGGGAAAACGCTCGACCCGAAGGTCGAGCGTCAGTTCGCGCATGCTTTGCGTCGCCATCAATAGACCATCCCGAAACCATAGAGATGGAAGACGACCGTGACCCAAGCGAGGACCAGTCCCGCAAGCACGAGCAACACGGCCCCAAGCTTCATCGTCCATTTGCGCTTGCCCTGGAAACACAGCACCAGATGCCAGGCAGCGCTGATCAGCAGTCCGAAGGCGGCGATCGGGGTCAGGACGCGGAGAAGCTGGATCAGCCAGTCGAGCGGGCCGCCGATGCTGCCGATATCGGCCGAGAAGGCCGCGACCAGTCCCATCCAGCCTGCCACAGCCACAAGCACGAGCCAGGCGAAGGCGCGCGACAGGCGATAGGCGCGCCGCGCCTTGCCTTCGAGCGCGAACTCGGCCCTGAAGCTGCGGCGGACGAGCGCGCGGGTCGGCCAGGCAAGCGCCGCCAGCGCGGCAAGGCAGAGCGCCGCGATCAGCGCCGGGAGCAGCCATGCCGCGTTGGTGCCGGTCGGCGCGGGTTCGAACACCATGAAGGGCGAGCCGGCGTCGAGGCTCCAGCGCACGACCTTGCCGTCCTTCACCTCGGCGGCAAGACGCTCTCCGGTTCCGGTGTCGCGCCACACGAACGGCTCGACCTCGACCCAGTCGCGCGCGCCGGCGCCGAGGCCGTCGAGTCCGGGAACGCTGATCTTGCCGTCCTCGGTCAGCGACACGGTCGGCTGGCCGAGCAGCCCGAGAAGGCTCAGGAAATTGGTGAACGAGCCGCGGCTGGTGACGTAATTGCCGACCATCATCTGTGCGTGCTGCTGCGCGGTCTTCGCGTCGACCTGTCCGGTCGGCGCCGGGCCGGGCAGATAGCGGTCGGCGAATTTATGGAAGAGCGCACTGCGCACCGCGCCTGCCGCCCCTTCCTTGCCGGGGCTGTTCATCGAGATATAGACGCCGACATCGGCATCGGGGAACAGCCACAGATAGCTATGGAACCACACGGTGTCGCCGCCGTGCGCGATCGCCCGGTGCCCGTTGACCCATTGTTCGTAGAAGCCGAGCGCCATGCTGTTGAGCGGGCCGACGCCGGGCGCCTTGAAATCGTGCATCATCTTCGCGGTTTCGGGCTTCAGCAGCCCCGCACCGTCGTTCAGATGCGCAATCATGAACTTGCCCATGTCCGCGCCGCTCGCCGAAAGGCTGCCTGCAGGCGCGGGGATCACCATCTCGAACGGCCGCGCCTTTTGCGTGACGTCGGGATAGCCGCCCGACATGAATGGAACGAGGTTCGCCGGAAGCGGCTGGCGAAAGCTCGAATGCGCCATGCCGAGCGGCTTGAAGATGTGGCTTTCGACATAATCGTCGAACGTCTCGCCGCTGACGCGTTCGACGATATAGCCTGCGAGCGCGGTGGCATAGTTCGAATAGGCGGGCGTCGTGCCCGGCGCAAAGACGCGCTCGGGTAGCGCGAGCGGCATCTGCTTCTTGAGCGCCATCACCGCTTTCGGATCGTTGCTGATCAGATAGCGCACCGATTCCTCGAAGCCCGCGGTATGCGTCATGATGTTACGCAGCGTGATCGGCTTGCCCTGATAGGGCGGGATCTTGAAGTCGATATAGCTGTTCACATCCTTGTCGAGGTCGAGCTTGCCCGCCTCGACCTGCTGCATCACCGCGGTCCAGGTGAAGAGTTTCGACACCGATCCCGGCCGGAAAAGCGTCGTCTCGGGCAGGACGGGCTTGCGCTTCACGACGTCGGAGAAGCCATAGCCTTTTTCGAGCACGACCTGATCGCCGCGGACGACGACCACCACGGCACCCGGAATGCGCGCACGCTCGAGGGCATAGGGAAGGAAGCCGTCGAGGAATGCTTCGAGATCGGTGGGGGTGAGACTGGCGGTCTCCACCGGCTTTGCGGGCGGCAGCGGCGTCGCCTCGGCCTTCTTTGCCGGCGCCTGCGGAGCCGGGCCCTGTGCCGCCAGCGGCACCGTGGCGAGCGCGGCGAGCCCGATCATCAGCTTGCGGATGAAACGCATCATCGTCCCCTTTTCGTTGGCGCTCTCGCTGACCCTTGCAGCAAGCCGCGCGACCCCTTACCAAGGAACCAACATCTGTTGGCCCGATGGGGACATAATGATCCTGATTGGAAAATTGTCAAATATGGAATGGAATTTCTGATGGCGGACCGAACGAGCCCGCCGACACTGGGCGCCGTGATGAAGGGCATCCGCGCGCGAAACGGCTGGACGCTCAAGGAGATGAGCGCGAAGTCGGGTATTCCGGTGTCGACCCTGTCGAAGGTCGAGCACGACCGGCTGACCCTGAGCTACGACAAGCTCCAGCAGCTGAGCCAGCGGCTCAAGATTCGCATGTCCGACCTCTTTGCCGAGGATGAGGAGGAAAGCGCGCCGCGCGTCACCGGCCGCAGGAGCATCGGGACGATCGAGCGCGCCGCACGGGTGACGACCGACAATTACGACTACCACTATCTCTGCACCGATCTCCGCCAGAAACGGATGATCCCGATCCTGACGCGCATCCGCGCGCACAGCGCGAGCGAATTCGGCGAACTCGTCCATCACCAGGGCGAGGAATTCATCTATGTCCTCGAGGGGCGCATCGAGGTGCACAGCGAATTCTACGATCCGGTCACGCTGGAGGTCGGCCAGGGCATCTACATCGATTCGTCGATGGGGCACGCCTATGTCGTCGCCGAAGGGTGCGAGGAAGCGCTCGTACTCGGCGTCTGCTCGAGCGCCGACGACGGGCTGATGGACTCGCTGATGAGCCTCCACGGCTGACGGAAAATGGGGAGATACGCAATGACAGCCCGCCGGACCTTCGCCCTCCCCCTCATCGCCATACTGCTGTCGACGCCGGCAGCTGCTCGCACCGCCGAGCCGGCCTATGACGTCGTGATTCGCGGCGGCACGATCTATGACGGCTCGGGCAAGGCACCGGTCGTCGGCGACCTCGCAATCAAGGGCGACCGCATCGTCGCGATCGGCAAGGTCGACGGCAAGGGACGCACCGAGGTTTCCGCCGGGGGAATGGCGGTCGCGCCGGGCTTCATCAACATGCTGAGCTGGGCGACCGAATCGCTGATCGCCGACCCGCGCAGCCAGAGCGACATCCGCCAGGGCGTCACGCTCGAGGTGATGGGCGAAGGCTGGTCGATGGGCCCGCTCAACGCGACGATGAAACGACAGGAAACCGAGCGGCAGGGCGACATCAGATATGACATCGGCTGGACCAGCCTTGGCGATTACCTGTCCTGGCTGGAAAAACGGGGAATCGCGCCGAATGTCGCGAGCTTCGTCGGCGCCGCGACGGTGCGCGTCCACGAACTCGGCGAGGACGACGTCGATCCGACCCCCGAACAGCTCGCGCGCATGAAATTGCTCGTGCGGCAGGCGATGAACGAGGGTGCGCTCGGCGTCGGCAGCTCGCTCATCTATGCTCCCGGCTCCTATGCCGAAACCGACGAACTCGTCGCGCTGATGAGCGAAGCGGGCAAATGCGGCGGCATGTACATCAGCCATATGCGTTCGGAGGGCGACCGGCTCGAGGAAGCGGTCGACGAACTGATCGAGATCGCGCGGCGCTCGAACGCGCCCGCCGAAATCTATCACCTGAAAATGGCCGGCCGGGACAACTGGGGCAAGTTCGACGCGGTGGTAAAGAAGATCGAGGCCGCGCGCGCCGAGGGGCTGCGCATCACGACCGACATGTACACCTATACCGCCGGCGCCACGGGACTCGACGCCGCGATGCCGACGTGGGTGCAGTCGGGCGGGCTCGAAGCGTGGATCGAGCGGCTGAAGGACCCCGCCACCCGCGCACGCGTCGCCGCGGAAATGAGGAAGCCGGGCAGCGACTGGGAGAATCTCTATCTCGGCGCCGGCGCCGACAAGATGATCCTCACCGGATTCAAGAACGAGAAGCTGAAGCCGCTTACCGGCAAGACGCTTGCCGAGGTTGCCGCGATGCGCAGCAAGACGCCCGAAGAGACCGCGATGGATCTCGTCATCGAGGACGGCTCGCGCGTCGGCACCGTCTATTTCCTGATGTCCGAGGACAATGTCCGCAAGCAGGTCCGCCTCCCGTGGATGAGCTTCGGGTCGGACGCGGCGTCGCAGTCGGCCGAGGGCGTTTTCCTGAAATCGGGTTCGCACCCGCGCACCTATGGCAATTTCGCCCGCCTGCTCGGCCACTATGTCCGCGACGAGAAGCTGATCCCGCTCGAGCAGGCGGTGTACCGGCTTACCACCCTTCCCGCGACGAACCTCGGCCTTGCGGAGCGCGGCGCGCTGAAGCCCGGCTATTATGCCGACGTCGTCGTTTTCGACCCGGCAACGATCGCCGACCACGCCACCTTCGAACAGCCTCACCAATATGCGACCGGGATGCGCGACGTCTTCGTCAACGGCGTTGCGGTGCTGAAGAATGGCGAACCGAGCGGCGCGACGCCGGGCCGCGCGGTCCGCGGGGCAGGCTGGAACCGCTGCTCCTGAAAACGAACAGGCACCGGTCAGGCGGCGCCCGGATCGCCGCGATGAAGATAAGCCGATGAAAAATTCGAGATTTCCGCCAGCTTCGGGAAATTGAGAATCGTGAGCGAGCGCGAAGGCCGGCCGATCGCACCCATCTGTTCGAGCTTGCGGACCATCCGGTTTATGTGAACCGGGGTCAGGCCGAGCAGGTCGGCGAGCTGCTCCTGCGTCAGCGGGACGTTGAAATTGCCGGTGCGCTCGGTCGCGATATCGTTCGCCCGGTCATGCAGCTCGCAGAGAAGATGGGCGAGACGCGCCAGCGCATCGCGGCGGCCGATATTGAGCAGCCATTCGCGCGCGATCGACGCCTCGATCAGGATGTCGACGAGCACCGCGCGGGCGATGGCGGGACGCGCGACCGTCAATTGTTCGATTGCCGTCAGCGGCACGAGCGCGAGATGCGCCGGGGTCAGCGCACGCACATCATGGTCGGCGACATGCAGATAGATCGACTGGAAATCGAGCGCATCGCCGGGCAGCTTGAGCGCGACGATCTGACGCCCGCCGTCCGACGCGACCTTCTGGCGATAGACGAAGCCCGAAAGCAGGACCGGGCAGATATCGGCGCGATCGCCTTCGCGCAGGATCGTATCGCCGGCCTCGACGCGACGAACGCTGTGCGGGAGCGCAGCGATCGCACTCTGGTCGTCCGCCGACAGCCGGCTGTGATTGAGCAGCTTGCGAATCAGGATGCTGAGCGAGCCAAGTCCCATCCGCCTGGTGTGTTCGACCATCCACAATGTCGACGCACGATCGTCGCTAGCCATCTCGTCCTCTTTTGCTGCCGCCGTCCGTCACAAACGGAGCGTCCCCGATTACGGTTCCGCACGGGGGATGGCCGGCGGCAGCACATGGGTCGCATCAGAACGGATCTCCTATCCGGTCGGCTCCGGACGATCGTCCCGACCGCGAAGCAGCAGATGGCTGATCGCAGGCAATACGAACAAGGTGAGCAGGGTCGAAGTGACCAGCCCGCCGATTACGACGATCGCGAGCGGCTTCTGCACCTCGGCGCCGGTTCCGGTCGCAAGCGCCATCGGCACGAAGCCGATGGCCGGGACGATGCCGGTCATCAGCACCGCGCGCACGCGCTCCATGACGCCTTCGCCGATCGCGACATCGACCGCCTTTCCTTCATCGATGCGCCGGTTGATGCTCGACATGACGACCAGCCCATTGAGCACCGTCACGCCCGAAAGCACGATAAAGCCGACCGCCGCCGATACCGAGAAGGGCAGACCCGTCAGCAGCAGCGAGAAAACGCCGCCAGCCAGTGCCAGCGGAATGGCGGAATAGACTGCTATCGCCTGCCGCACCCCGCCGAGCGCCATGAAGAGAATGCCGAAGATCGCGGCAAAGATGACCGGGATGACGATCGACAGTCTCGCCGAGGCCGCCTGCAGATTCTCGAACTGTCCGCCCCATTCGATGAAGCTTCCCGGCGGCAATTTGACCCCGGCGCCCACCTTCTCCTGTGCCTCGGCAACGAAGGAGCCCAGATCGTTGCCGCGAACATTGGCCTGGACGACAACGCGCCGCTTGCCGTTTTCGCGGCTGACCTGGTTCAGGCCTTCGGAGAAGCCGAAACTGGCAAGCTCGCCGAGCGGCACGGAGGCCCGCGTCCCGCCCTCGCCCGGAAGGAACACGGGGAGCGCCGCCACCGCGTCGAGATCGTCACGCGCTGCCCGGTCGAGCCGCACGACGATGTCGTACCGCCGGTCGCCCTCGAACACGGCCCCGGCCTCGCGCCCGCCGAGCGCAACGGCGACCGTATCGCTTACATCCTGAAGCGTCAGGCCGTAGCGGGCGATGGCGTCGCGGTCGAACCGGACATCGAGCACGGGGAAGCCGGTGATCTGTTCGACCTTGACGTCGGCGGCGCCCGGAATGCCGTTCAGGATCGCCGCCACCCGCTGCGCCGCGCGACCCATCTCGTCCAGATCATCGCCGTACAGCTTGATCGCGATGTCGCCGCGCACGCCGGCGATCAGTTCGTTGAAGCGAAGCTGGATCGGCTGGCTGATCTCGAACGCGTTGCCGACGAGCGGCTTCAGCCTTGTCTCGACCCGCTCGATCACATCATCCTTCGTGCGGACGCCGTCGGGCCAGTCAGCGCGCGGCTTCAGGATGATGAAGGTGTCCGAGGCATTGGGCGGCATCGGATCGCTCGCGACCTCCGCCGTGCCGGTCTTCGAGTAGATGAACGCTACCTCGGGCAGTTTCGACACCGCTTTTTCGACCTGCAATTGCATCTCCTGCGACTTGTTCAGCGAGGTCGAGGGAATGCGGAGCGCCTGCATCGCGAGATTGCCTTCGCCGAGTACGGGGATGAACTCGCTGCCGAGCATGCCGAACGCCAGCAAGGCGGCCGCGAAGGTCCCGCCGCCCGCACCGATCCACGGCCAGGGGCGGGCGATAATGCGCTTCAGCAGGGGCTCGTAGCGAATCTTCATCCAAGCGATCGCGCGGACCTCCTTCTCGGCGACCTTGCCGCGAATGAGCAGCGCCACCATCGCCGGGACGAAGGTGAGCGAGGCGACGAAAGCACCCGCGAGGGCGAGCAATACCGTGATTGCCATCGGCGAGAAGGTCTTGCCCTCGACACCGGTGAAAGTGAGCAGCGGAACGAAGACGAGGAAGATGATCGCCTGGCCATAGATCGTTGGCCGGATCATTTCGCGCGAGGCCTCGAACACCTCGTCGAGCCGTTCGTCCAGCGACAGGAGCCGGCCTTCCCGATGTTGCCGCGCAGCCAGCCGCCCGAGGCAATTCTCGATGATGATGATCGACCCGTCGACGATCAGGCCGAAGTCCAGCGCCCCGAGGCTCATCAGGTTTCCCGACGTCCCGGTGATGTTCATCCCCGTTCCCATGACGAGAAACGAGACCGGAATGACCAGCGTCGCGATGATCGCCGCGCGGATGTTGCCGAGCAACCAGAACAGCACTGCAGCGACAAGCAGCGCGCCTTCGGCAAGATTCTTCTCGACCGTGCCGATCGTCGCGTCGACCAGTTGCGAGCGGTCGAGCACGGGTTTTACCACGATACCGGGCGGCATCGACTTCGCGACCTCCTGCAATCGTTCGGCGGCATCGGACGCGACGATCCGGCTGTTCCCGCCCGCGAGCATCAGCACGGTGCCCACGACCAGTTCCCTGCCATTCTCGGAGGCCGAGCCGGTCCGGAGCTCGCCGCCGATCCGCACCGCCGCAACATCGCTGACCAGGACGGGAACCCCGCCCCGGCTCGCCACCGCCGCGCGCGAGATTTCGTCGAGCGTGCGGATACGCCCGTCGGCGCGCACGAGGAACGCCTCGCCGCCGCGTTCGACAAAATTGGCTCCGACCGAAATATTTGCGCGTTCGAGCGCTTCCGCGAGTTCGGAAAAGCTTATGCCATAACTTGCCAGCCTCGTCGCATCGGGCTGGACGACGAACTGCTTTTCATAGCCACCGATCGAATCGATGCCGGCGACACCCGGCACCGAGCGCAACTGCGGCCGGATCATCCAGTCCTGCACGGATCGCAAATAACCCAGCTTCGCGACCTCATCGGAGAGGATCTCTCCCGACGGCGTCAGATAGGTGCCGTCGGGCTGGAAGCCCGGTTTCCCCGCACGGCTGGTATCGGCCCTCTTGGCGGCAGGCGCGAAATCGACCGTATACATCAGCACTTCGCCGAGACCGGTGGACACCGGCCCCATCTGCGGCTCGGCCCCTTCGGGCAGGGTGCCCTTTGCCTGCGCCAGCCGCTCGGCGACCTGTTGGCGCGCGAAATAGAGATCGGTGCGATCGTCGAAAATCACCGTCACCTGGCTGAATCCGTTGCGCGAGATCGAACGCGAGCCCTGAATGCCCGGGATGCCCGCCATCGCGGTTTCGATGGGGAAGGTTACGAGGCGTTCGATGTCGAGCGGCCCGAGATCGGGTTCGACCGTGTTGATCTGGACCTGCTTGTTGGTGATGTCCGGGACGGCATCGATCGGCAGCTTGAGAAGCTGGGTGATACCATAAACCGAGACGACAAGGGTGAGAAGCACAACACCCCAGCGAAAGCGTATCGACGCATCGAGAAGTTTTTCGATCATCTCAGTGCTCCGCCTCGCCCTTGCCGATTTCGGCCTTGAGCAGAAAAGCGCCGCGGGTCGCGATAATTGCGCCCGGCTTTACGCCGTCGACGATTTCGATCCGTCCGCCGCCGCGCTTGCCGGTAACGACGGCTGTCGCCCGAAATCCGTTCGCCGTCTTCACGAACACGACCTCGCGCCCCTCGACCGTCTGCACCGCCTCTTCGGGCAGCGCGATCAGAGCCGACGCGGCGGCGCCTTGCGGCCTGATCCGTACGCGCAGGCCCTGACCGGGGGTCAGCGCGCGGAAATTCGCGGGAACGAGCACGATCGTCGCGGCCCTGCTGTCGGGATCGAGACCCGGGGTGGCGGAGCGCACGCTCGCACTTACGGTCTCGCCGCCCGGCAACTCGATAACCGCCGTGTCGCCCGGCCCGATCCGTCGCGCGTCGACAGCGGGCACCGACGCGTTGACCTGAACCCGGTCCGGATCGGAAACGCGGAACAATTCGGCTCCGGCAAGTACGTGCGAGCCGAGTTTCGCGTCCGATCGGATAATCCGTCCCGAAATCGGGCTCGTGACCCCCAGCGTCCGGCCGTCGCCCGACAGCCTGGCGGCAGAGGCCGCCGCCTGCGAACGGCGCGCCTCGGCTTCGGCTTCGGCAAGCGCCGCGGCCGCCGCCTCGAGATCCTGTTTCGCCGTGATCCGGGCATCGAACAGCCTTTTCTCGCGATCGTGGGTCGACCGGGCCAGTACCAGACGGGCGTTTGCCGAGCTTCGCTCGGAGGCGATCGCCGCAGCATCGCGGCTTTCCATGACCGCCACGGTTTCCCCTGCCCGCACGACATCGCCGAGACGATGATGGATGCGAACCAGCGTTCCGTCGGCCCGCGCCGTGAGGACCGCCTCGCCCTCGGGGGTCGGGGCGACGATGCCCTGCGCCAGAATTTCCGAGCCGAGGCCGCCGGCTTCGACCCTTTCGGTGACGATACCCGCGCCGCTGGCGCGCATCTCGTCCATCAGGACCAGACCTTCGGCATGGCCCTTCTCTTCGTCTTCGGCGGGTACGGCTGCGGGCGACGACGGCGCCGTCGAGCGACCGATCAGAACGCCTCCGCCCGCCAGCCCGAGCGCGCCGAGGGTGGCGGCCACCAGCAGATATGTTTTCCTGTACGGGATTTTCATGAGATCGATTCCCTATTGCGCGTTCGCGCGGCCGAGCGCGGCAAGCGCGCGGGCACGGTCGAGTTCGGCTTCGATGAGTTTGAGATTGGCTCTGGTCAGCGCCTCCTGCGCGGCGATCAGTTCGACCAGCGTGAACTTGCCCTGCTGGTATCCGATCCCCGCCACGCGCGCGGCCTCGCTGACCTGAAACAGGCCGGCGCCAGACAGGGCGGCCACCCTCTCGCTGGCAGCCGCCAGCATCAGTTCGGCCTCGCGGCGCGAGAAGCGCGTATCGAGACGCGTCCGGGCGAGCATCGCTTCGGCGGCGTCGTTGCCGGCTCGTGCCGCCGCGATGTTGCCGCCATTGCGGTTGAAGACCGGTAGCGGCACCGAAATCCCGACGACAAAGGCCGTGTCCCGACTTTCGCGAAAGGTCCGCAAACCACCCGACGCGGTGATGTCGGGAACCCCTTCGGCCTGCGCGAGGCGGACGCGTGCTTCCGCCGCATCGCGTTCGGCCGCCGCAAGACGCTCGTCGAGGCCTGGCACTCCGGCTGGCAGGGCGGCCGGCACCGGCATGTCCGAGACGGCGGTCGAAAGTGCCGGGTCCTCGCTGCCGATCAGCAGCGACAGCCTCTGGCGCGCAACCAGCAATCCGGCATCGGCACGCAGTTTTTCGGCCCTTGCTTCGGCGAGCAGCGCGTCGGCGCGAAACCTGGTCAACGGCGGGTCGCGCCCGACATCGACAAGCGTCTCGGCGATCCGCACCAGTTCGACAGCGCGGTCGAGGATGTCGCGCGCCAGTTCGTCCCGATCTTCCCCGGCACGCAACTCGGCATGCGCCACGCTGATGTCATATGCGAGATCGGCTTCCGCCTTCCGCACCGCGATCTCGGCGAACGCGCGCTCGGCCGCCGCGACATCCTTGCGCGCCCTTCGCTTTCCGCCAAGCTCGAACGGCTGCGACACCGCAACGGTCGTTTCGGCTTGGCCGAATGTCCGGTAGGGGCCTGTGCCGCTGAAATTCTCGACCTCGGCAGACAGGGTCGGGTTCGGACGTACCCCCGCCTGGATTGCGCGACCTTCGGCCGCTTTCAGCTCGGCTTTCGCCTTGGCAATCCGGGGCGACACATCCTGTCCGCGCGCGAGGGCGTCGGACAGCGAGACGGGTTCGGCAAGCGCGGGACCGCTTGCCATTGCCAGCGCCCCTGCAAACAGCAGGGCGCCCGGTAATCTGGACATAAAGTGACTCCTGATCGATGCATGACGACGCAGGCAAAGCCTGCGCGAGGCAGCGATCAGGCGGCGGGAGGCTGGATCGGAGGCGCCGTCGCGCGCGAGGCGAGGACGGTTGCAGGTCCGCGGAAGACCAGTCCGCCCGAAACGGGCATTTCGGACGGCCGAGGCCGGCTGTTCAGTTCGGCACAGGCCGAACAATGATGATGATCGGCATGGATCGGGGGTGCATCGCCCGACGATTCCTCGTCCGTATCCGCCGACGCGGCGGCGACGTCACAATCGACGTCGATGATTTCCATCGCGTGCGCCGTCCCCGGTTCGGCCATTGCCGGCACCACGACGCTGCCGAACAGCAACGAAATCGCGAGGACAAGACGGGCAAGGAAAGTCGGCATGGCCCGGCGCCTATCATGAACGTGCCGGAGCCGCAATCTTGCTGGTCCCCCGCCCTGCCAATGTCGTCCGGTCAGCATTCGCTCTCGCCACTCCATATCGGGTCGGCGATGCCATGAGCCCTGTAGTGGCTACAGGGTCAAGCGATATGCTCCGGAAGCGGAAGCGAATGCGAGCCGGACTCGGCCATGATCGATCGGCAGTGAGGAGATGGATGCCCCGTGAGGATTCGAACCTCAATAGACGGAATCAGAATCCGTAGTCTTACCATTAGACGACGGGGCAATGAGGCGGGCGCAATATGATTGCGCGCGCGCGCTGTCAAGGCCGCTGCGGCCATTTGCAACAGCCCGCTTGCCCTTGCGCATTTCCCCGCTAGCATCCCCGCATAACAAAAGGGGCCGCGCCCCGGCGCAGGACCCCGCACATGGAGGTGGGCTGATGCGTCATGTCGCGATCGTCGGGTCGGGCCCGGCGGGATATTATACGGCCGAAGCGCTGCAAAAGGCCGATGATATCGCGATCGACGTCATCGACCGGTTGCCCGTTCCCTATGGCCTGATCCGCACCGGCGTCGCGCCCGACCATCAGTCGATCAAGGCGGTGTCGCGCCGCTACGAAGGCGTCGCGCTGGCCGAAAACGTCCGTTTCGTCGGGCATGTATCGGTCGGAACCGACATCAGCATCGACGAGCTCGCGGGCCTTTACGATGCGGTGGTGCTCGCAACCGGCGCGCCGCACGACCGGCCGCTCGATATACCGGGGGCAGACCTTCCCGGCGTGATCGGCAGCGCCGCCTTCGTCGGCTGGTACAACGGCCATCCCGATTTCGCGAATCTCGACCCGCCACTTGACGCCCCCGGCGTCGCGGTGATCGGCAACGGCAACGTCGCGCTCGACGTCGCGCGCATCCTTGCCAAGACGCCTGCCGAATTCGCCGGCAGCG
Source organism: Sphingopyxis sp. BSN-002 (assembly GCF_022024275.1). NCBI lineage: Bacteria > Pseudomonadati > Pseudomonadota > Alphaproteobacteria > Sphingomonadales > Sphingopyxidaceae > Sphingopyxis > Sphingopyxis sp. BSN-002. The sequence goes on along the minus strand of NZ_CP091804.1, from coordinate 2,534,083 downwards.
ACATCGTCGCGCACGCACGCGCCGCGCTTGCGGAAAGTGCCGTGCGCCATATCCACATCCTCGGTCGCCGCGGTCCGCACCAGATCGCGATGACGCCGAAGGAACTCGGCGAACTCGGCCATCTGGAGCGCGCGAGCCCGCGCGTCGATCCCGCCGACCTTCCCGATGAGGGCGACGATGCGATGCTCGAACCCGGGATGCGCAAGTCGGTGACGCATCTGCGGCAATTCGTAGCCAATCCGGTCGCCAAGCCGGTGACCATCGACTTCGACTTTTTTGCGATGCCGGTCGCGATCGAGGGCGACGACCGGGTCCGGCGCGTGATCGTCGAGCGGACGAGGCTCGACGCCGACCTTCGCAGCCACGGCACCGGCGAGACCTATGCCATCGACGCAGGCCTCGTGATCAGCTGCATCGGCTACCAGACCCCGCCGATTCCGGGCGTGCCGTACGAGCACGGCCGCGGCCGCTTCGCGAGCGACGAGGGCCGGATCCTTCCGGGACTCTATGCCGTCGGCTGGGCAAGGCGGGGGCCTTCGGGCACGATCGGTACGAACAAGCCCGACGGGGCACGCATTGCCGAACTGGTGATCGAGGATATCGGCCACGGGGCGGGCAAGGCCGGACGGCCGGGACTCGATGCGTTGCTCGCCAGCCGCGACGTCGTTCCCGTCACATTCCGCGACTGGCGCAAGATCGAGGCGGCCGAGGTTGCGGCAGCACTCGACGGCAACCCGCGCGAGAAATTCACCAGCGTGGAGGCGATGCTCGCCGCGATCGGCCGCTAGGGGCTTTCGGCGAGCAGCGGGTCGACCGCCTTGCGAAACTCCGCCTCGGTAAAGGCGCCGCGCTTCGCGACCCGGATCACGCCCTTGCGGTCGATGATATAGGTCGACGGCACGGCATTATCGATCGCGCCATAGCCGCCGCTGATCCTTGCGGACAGCGGATAGGACAGGACCGCCGCCAGCTTCTGCAGCCGGAAGGCGGGCACGCTGTCCTCGGTCGTTACCCCGAACATCTCAAGCCCGCGCGCCCGGTTTTTCTGGAAATAGATGTGCATCATCGGCATCTCGGCCTTGCACGGCCCGCACCACGTCGCCCAGTAATTGATCACCACGACCTTGCCGCGCAATTCCGACAGCGTGACCTTGCGCTTGGCGAGCGTCGTCAAGGTGAAGTCGGGCGCAGCAACGCCGACCTTCGGCGCTGCCGCCACCGGCCCGATCAGAAAGGGCGCCGCCGCAGCGACCGCCAAAGCCATGCCCCATCGGCGAAATATTTGCCCCCGCATCCGCGCGGTGTAAGGGAAGGCGATGGGCGCAAGCAAGCCGAAACAATCGCCGGTCCGGACCGTGCTGCGCTGGCTGCTCGCGCTGGCCTATTCCTATGCGGGTTATCGCCACCTTGCGACGCCCGCCCCCTTTCTCGCGATCACGCCCGACTGGGTGCCGCAGCCGGCATTTGTCGTCGCCGCGACCGGCGTCGCCGAACTGGCAGGCGCGCTTGGGCTGATGCTCCCGCAGACGCGCAAGGCCGCTGGCTGGGGCCTGGCGCTCTATGCGCTCTGCGTCTGGCCCGCGAACTTCCACCACGCACTGGCAAACGTCGCCATAAACGGCGAGACGTTGGGCTGGTGGTATCACGGCCCGCGCCTTGCCGCGCAGCCGCTGATCATCTGGTGGGCACTGTGGGCGAGCGGCGCGACCGACTGGCCCTTCCGCCGCCGCCCTGACCTTCCTTGAGCCTTACTTTGCGACCGGCGTCTCGACGGGCGGCTGGCCCTTCTGGCTCGCCGCATAGGCCTCGACCGCCTTCAGCACGCGCAACATGTTGCCGCTCGCGATCTTCTCCAGATCGGCCTGCGTGTAGCCGCGCTTCGCCAGCTCGGTGAACAGCGCGGGATATCCCGAGACATCTTCCATGCCGACGGGCGCCGAATCCATCCCGTCATAGTCGCCGCCGACCCCGATATGATCGACGCCGATCGTCTTTTTGAGATGGTCGATATGATCGGCGACCTTCTGGACATTGGTCTTGGGTACCGGGTTTGCCGCGTCCCACGCCTTGAGCGCGGCATCCGCCGCCTCCGGATCGCCCGGATACATCGCCTTGAGCCGCGCCTGTTCGGCGGTGCGCGCAAGGCCTTGCGCGCGGACGTCGGCATCGAGGAACGTCGGCAGAAAGACGACCATGACGATCCCGCCGTTTGCCTTCACCAGCGGCAGCACGCTGTCGGGAACGTTGCGCGGATGCGGATTCACCCCGCGCACGCCCGAGTGGCTGAACATCACCGGCGCCTTCGACACTTCGAGCGCGTCCTTCATCGTCGCTTCGCTGACGTGGCTCAAATCGACGATCATGCCGATGCGGTTCATTTCGCGAACGACCTGCCGCCCGAAGTCGTTGAGACCGTCGAGCGCGGGCGCATCGGTCGCGCTGTCGGCCCACGGGATATTCTTCGAGTGGGTGAGCGTCATGTAGCGCGCGCCGAGGTCGTACATCTGGCGCAGCACGGCGAGCGACGAGCCGATCGACTGGCCGCCCTCCATGCCCATCATTCCGGCGATCTTGCCCGCCTTCATCGCCTTTTCGAGTTCGGTGCTGTTCGATGCGAGCGCGAGGTCGTTCGGGTAGCGCGCGACGAGCCGCTTGGTGACGTCGATCTGTTCGAGCGTCTGCTGCACCGCCTGCTGCTCGTTGCTGTTCGCGGGCACATAGACCGACCAGAATTGCGCGCCGACATGGCCCTTGCGCAGGCGCTGGAGATCGGTGTGCATCGCGATCACCGGCGGGTTCGCATCGGGCTTCGCGGTGTCGGTGGTGTCGACGAAATCGAAGCCGTTGATGACATTATCGACGCGTCCGCGCAGCGCCCACGGCACGTCGTTGTGCCCGTCGAACACCGGCGCCTTGGCGAGCGCGGCCTCGGCGGTCGCCTCGGGCGACTTTTGTGCGGCGGCAGGGGTGGAAACGAGGGCGAGTGCGGCGAGGCCGGCGAGCAGGGGGGCTTTGTTCATGGCGCGCGACCTTACGTCCTTGGCGGCGCAGCGCAAGCCTCGCTTGACGTTCGCGTAAAGGCCGCGCAGCATCAGACCATGACAGCCTTCGACGACTGGCGCGCCCGCTCGCCCTATTATGACGAAACCCACGACGCGCTGGCGCAGAGCGTCCGCCGCTTCGTCGAGCGCGAGGTCGCGCCGCATATCGACCGCTGGGAAGCCGAGGGCGAACTGCCGCGCGAGCTGCACCGGAAAGCCGCCGAGGCAGGCATCCTCGGCCTGCGTTACCCCGAACAATATGGCGGGCACAGCGAAGGCTTCGACAATTTCCACGGCCTCGTCCTGACCGAGGAACTCGCCGCGGTCGGCGCGGGCGGGCTCGGGGCGTCGCTGATGACGCACGGCATCGGCCTGCCACCGATCCTCGCGCTCGGTTCGGACGAATTGAAGCAACGCATCGCGCCGCCAGTCCTCGCGGGCGACAGGATCATCGCGCTCGGCATCACCGAAGCGGGCGGCGGCAGCGACGTCGCCAACCTCAGGACCACCGCGGTCAAGGACGGCGACAGCTACATAGTCAACGGCGGCAAGATGTTCATCACCAGCGGCATGCGCGCCGACTGGCTGACCTGCGCCGTCCGCACCGGCGGCCCGGGCGCGGCGGGCATCTCGCTGCTGTTGATAGACATGGCGAGCCCCGGCGTCGAACGCACGCGGCTCGACAAGATGGGCTGGCGCTGCAGCGATACCGCCGCGATTCACTTCGGCGACGTCCGCGTCCCCGCCGAAAACCTGATCGGGCAAGAGAACGCCGGCTTCATCGGCATCATGCGCAATTTCAACAGCGAGCGGCTCGGTATGGCGATGGGCTGCTGCGCGATGGCGCGCGTCGCGATGGCCGAAGCCGCCGAATGGGCGCAGCAGCGCGAGACCTTCGGCAAGCCGCTCGTCGGCCACCAGTCGATCCGCATCAAACTCGCCGACATGGAACGCCAGATCGAGGCGACGCAGGCGTGGGTCGACCTCTGCGCCTGGCAGGTGAAGGAGGGCAAGGACCGCCCCGCCGACTTTGCGATGCTCAAGGTACAGGCGACGCGGATGCTGGAGGCCGTCGCGCGCGAGGCGGCGCAGGTTCTGGGCGGCGCATCCTATATCACCGGAAGCAAGGTCGAACGCATCTACCGCGAGGTCCGCGTCAACGCGATCGGCGGCGGCAGCGAGGAAATCATGCTCGACCTTGCGGGACGGCAGCTCTTCGGCGGGAAGCGTTAGCCCTCTTCGCGCCGCTTGTCGGCCAACACGCGCGATTCGGCTTTCAAAGGTCGCGACACCGGGCAGACTTCCTGCACATAACCGTTGAGCACGTTGGTCAGCGCCTCGGGCACGAGCCGGTAGAAAACGAACTGGCCGCGTTTCTCGCTGACGATCAGCCCGGCATTTTCCAGCACCGACAGATGCTGCGACACCGCAGGCTTGCTCATCTCGAAACGCGCCGCAATGTCGCCCGCACTCAGCTCGGCATGCGCGAGATAGGCCAGAATCTTGCGTCGCGGCGTCGACGCCAATGCCTGAAAAACCCGTTCCATAGGCGCCTAGATGGCCATCCATTCGCTTCTTGACAAGGATTTAGATATTTAAGTAATTTCTTATTCTCTTGAAGGAGTCGGGCGATGCGCAGCGATCATGATCCCCATGCCGTCAATTTCCTGATCGATGAAGCGGGGCCCGATCCGCGCGCGGGCCATGTTCGTGCCGATATGCCGGGCATCGTCTGGAACGGCGGCATGGCGGCCATCGCCCTGATCGCTGGCCCATTCCTTCTCAGCCCGTCGGCGGCTGCCCTGTTCGTTGTGACGACCGGCGCCGCGCTGCTGCTCGGACATAGCGTCGGCTATCATCGCATGATGATCCACGGCAGCTTCCGCGCGCCGCGTTGGCTGACCCGCACGCTCGTCTGGTTCGGCGCCTTCGTCGGCATGGCCGGCCCCTATGGCATCATCCGCGCGCACGACACGCGCGACTGGGCACAGCGGCAGGCCGATTGCCACCCCTTCCTCCGCCACGGCACAACGATACTCCGCGACGCGTGGTGGCAGATCTATTGTCGGCTCGACCTCGACCGACCGCCGCGCTTCGACTTCGCAGAGATCGACCGAGATCCCTTCTATCGCTGGCTGGAGGCGACATGGCGCTGGCAGCAGATCCCGGTCGCACTGATCTTTTTCGCGATCGGCGGATGGGGCTGGGTCGTTTGGGGGGTGGCGGCGCGCGTGGCGGTCGCGACGCACGGCCACTGGCTCGTCGGCCATCTCGCGCACAATCGCGGACCGCAGCACTGGACCGTCGACGCGCATGGCGTGCAGGCATTCGACGTTCCCTGGGCTGCGATCCCGACGATGGGCGAGGCGTGGCACAACAACCATCACGCCTATCCGGGCTCGGCACGAATCGGCCTCCATCCCGGCCAGAGCGACTGGGGTTATGCCGTCATCCGCCTCTTCGAACGGCTCGGGCTCGCCTCGGACGTCCGCACACCTGCGACGATGGGCCGGCGTGACGGCCTGAGCCGCGTCGGGCGCGCGGCGAGATGGCGTTCTCCCGCGCTGCCCCGGGCCGCCCGGCGATGAAGCGCCTCCTGTTCCCCGAAGCGCCCGGCGCGCTGCGATATGCGGCGACCGCCGGCGCGCTGATCGCGGTCCAATATGGTTTTGCGGCGCTCGCGCTCCTTTCGGTCAACGCGCCCTTTATCCCCGATCGCGACTTCTGGCTGTTCCCGATCCGCACGGTGGCGACCGTTCCCGACGCGGGCCTGTTTCTGACGATAGCGGGCTTCGCGCTCTGCCTGCTGGTTGCCGCGCAGCTGGTTGCGCTGTCGCTGCGCCGGGCCGCCGCGCTGGACCGCGGCGGCATGCTGGCCCTGATCACGATGGTCCCGACATTCCAGATCCTCGCCGTCCTTGCCCTGACGCTGCTCCCGCGCCGGCGCGTTCCGGCACCGGAATCCGGGGGCCGTCCCGTCCCGCCGCACCAGATGGCGATCGGCATACTCGCCGGCATGGCGCTGATCGTTACCGCCGTTGCCGTCTCGGCGCTGACCTTCGGCTCCTATGGCTGGGGCCTGTTCGTCATGACGCCCTTCCTCGTTGGCCTCATTACCGGCTTTCTGGTCAACCGCGGCCTCGAGCGAAGCAAGACCGATACGTTGAACGCGGTCGCCATCGCAGGCCTGCTCGGCACGCTCGCGCTGCTGATGCTGGCGCTCGAAGGCTTCATGTGCATCATGCTGATCGCCCCGCTGGCGATCGTTCTGGCGGCGATCGGCGGCCTCGTCGGACGCGCCGCGGCCAGGCAGGTCAATCCGCGCCAGCCTTTTTACAGCATCGCCATCCTGCCGTTGCTGTTCGCATTCGATGCGGCGATGCCGCCCGAGATTCCCGTCGTGACGCGAACCGCCATCACCATTGCCGCTCCGCCCGGGGCCGTGTGGCAGAGCCTTACCGCCGATCGACCCGTCGCCGAGGCGCCGGGCATCGTCGGCCTCGCGGGCCTTGCCTATCCCGTCGCCAGCCGCCTCGTGGGCGAGGGCGAGGGGGCACATCGCGTGGGCATCTTCTCGACCGGAATCGCCGACGAACGCGTCACCGTCTGGCGCCCCGGCCGCACGCTGGCGTTCCGCGTCATCCACCAGCCGCCCGCGATGGAGGAGATGAGTCCCTACCGGAAGCTGCACACGCCGCACCTCGTCGGCTATTTCGATACGGGCGAGACGCGCTTCGACCTCACCCCGCTTCCCGGCGGCCGGACGCGGCTGACCGCCACCGCCGACCATGTACTGCGCATCGATCCCGCCCCCTATTGGGAGCCGATCGCGCGTTGGGCGATCAAACGCAATGTGACACGTGTGCTGACCGATATCCGGACCGATGCCGAAGCGCGCGCCAAGACGGGTCGACAGAAAGCGCAAGCAGCGGCACATTCATCCGATGGACACACTGCATAGCTGGCCCGCAGAGGCCGAAACCTTGCTCGACGACCTCGTCGACCTTCGCCGCGCGATCCATCGCGAGCCCGAGCTCGGGCTGCAGAACCCCAAGACGCTCGCGAAGATCAAGGCGGCGCTGGCCGGGCTGCCGCTCGAATTTCGCGAGGGGCCCTCGACGACCGGGCTGGTTGCGATCCTCCGCGGCCCCGCGAACGGGCGCACCGTGTTGCTGCGCGGCGACATGGATGCGCTGCCGCTGCTCGAAGAGACCGGGCTCGACTTCACCTCGGAGATCAACGGTGCGATGCACGCGTGCGGACACGACACGCATGTCGCGATGCTCGTCGGCGCCGCGAAGCTGCTGTGCGCGGCGCGCGACCGGCTGCCCGGAACCGTGATGTTCATGTTCCAGCCCGGCGAAGAGGGCCATCATGGCGCGCGCTTCATGCTCGATGACGGGATCATCGACCCGCTCCCCGACGCGGCCTTCGCGCTCCACATCATGCCCAACGCGCCCCACGGCATCTTCGCCGGACGCGCGGGACCGCTGCTCGCCTCGTCCGACGTGCTGAACATCACCGTCAAGGGAGCTGGCGGTCATGCGTCGATGCCGCAGGATGCGATCGACCCGATCCCCGTTGCGTGCGCGATCGTCACCGCGATCCAGACCATGGTGACGCGCCGTATCTCGGTCTTCGATCCCGCGGTCGTGACGATCGCGAAGATCGCGGCGGGCACGACGAACAATATCATTCCCGAGACCGCCGAGATGCAGGGCACGATCCGGACCCTGTCGCCCGAGCGCCGGGCGATGGTCGCGCGCGAGTTGAAGCGCCTCGCCCCGGCGATCGCAGAGGCGCATGGCTGCACCGCCGAGGTCGAGATTATCGAAGGCTTTCCCGTCACCGTCTGCGATGCGCGTGCCGTGACGTTCGGCCAGTCGGTCGTCGAAGAGACCTTCGGCGAGGAAGCCTGGCTGACGATGGACAATCCGGTGATGGGCGCCGAGGATTTCTCCTATGTCCTCGAGAAGGTTCCGGGGGCGATGTTCTGGCTCGGCGCGAGCGAGGCGGGCAGCGACTGGCGCCAGTGCTGCGGGCTGCACAGCAACCATATGGTGCTCGACGAAAAGGTTATGGCGCGCGGCGCTGCGCTGCATGCGGCGCTCGCCGAACGCTTCCTCAATGAAGGATTCAATGCATGATCAACATCATCGGCGCGATCATCTCGGGCCTGATCATCGGCGCGCTCGCGCGTTTCTTCTATCCGGGCGCGGTGCAGATGGGGTGGATCGCGACGATCCTGCTCGGCGTCGGCGGTTCGCTGCTCGCGGGACTTGTCACCTCGCGGGGCCGGGCGGACTTCCATCGCGCCGGGTGCCTTGCCTCGGTGATCGGTGCGATCGTGCTGATCTTCGTCGGACGGCTGATGGGAATCGGCGGCTGACGCACCGCTTTTGACATCGGTCAAAGCACAGGCGGCAACCCGGGCGCATAGCGTGGCTCATCACCAAGGAGCCCCGCCATGAGCAAGCATATCCCGGCCAATGCCTTCCGCATCGTCGACACCCCGGCGCCATTCGCCGCCATCGCGCCCGACCATAGCGTAAAGGTCGTCCGCAGTTTCGATCTGCCCACCGGGCTGTTCGCTGCAACGGTCGCGCTCTATTTCGCCTTTCTCGGGGTGATGGCCTGGACCTTCGCCGACAAGGGGCTCGCGATCCCGATGGCGATCTTTTCCATCTATATCGCGATGGCCTTTGGCACCCCGGCGATGTGGGTGCGGATGAAGCCCGGTCACGCCGCGACGCCGCTGACATGGAACCGCTTCATGCGCGAAGGCGTCGACACGCTGACCGGCCGCCTCGACGGCAAGGGCGCCGCCGTGCAGATCCTCATGCTGCCGGTGCTGATTTTGGGGTGGGGCCTCATCGTCGCGACGATAGTCGCGACGCTCTAATCGGCGAGAAGCGCATGCAGGGCCGGCGCGTCGCGGACCTCGAGCCCGCGCGCGCCGTGCCGCCGTATCAGCCGCGCCTCTTCGAGCGCGCCGAGCTGACGGCTTACCGTCTCGATACTGATCCCGAGCAGCGCCGCCATCTCGCCGCGCGTCAGCGGCAACTCGAAGCGCGCTGCCGGCGAACAGGGCGCCGGGCCCGCGGCGTCGGATAGTGCGAGGATCAACCCCGCGACCTTCGCTTCGGCTTTCCGTCGTCCGACAAGATCGAGCAGTGCGCGCGTTTCCGACGCCGCCTTCATCGCCCGCCGCGCGACACCGGCCGCGAGGCGCGGATTTTCGGAAACCATCCGCGCATAGTCGGCACGCGGAAAGATGCACACGCGTGCGGCGCCTGCCGCGGTCACCTTGCAATCGTCGGGTGCCGTGAATATCTCGCCGGCGAACCCGGCCGGATGGATCAGCGCAACGATCCGCTCGACCCCCTCGGCATCGGTGCGCACGACCTTGAGCACGCCCGACAGCAAGGTCGCGCACGCGCTGTCGTCACCCGGGGCGAACAGCATCTCGCCGCGATCGAGGTCGCGATGCCGCCCCATCCGCGCGAGGATGGCCCGCTCGCCGTCGGGAAGCGCCGCACAGGCGGCACGATCGCGCACGGGGCAGCCGGCGCAATCGAGCGCATCGCTCACGGCACCAGCACCGTATCGCGCGCCTCCGCCAGCAGCTTCGGATAGTCGAGCGTATAGTGCAGCCCGCGGCTTTCCTTACGGTGGAGCGCGCTGCGGACGATCAGGTCGGCACATTGCAGCAGGTTGCGCAGCTCGATGAGGTCGGTCGTGACGCGGAAGTGGCCGTAATAATCCTCGACCTCGCCGGTCATCATCTTGATCCGGTGCTGCGCGCGTTCGAGGCGCTTGGTCGTGCGGACGATGCCGACATAATTCCACATGAAGCGGCGGATTTCGGTCCAGTTCTGCTTGATCACGACCTCTTCGTCGGAGTCGGTCACGCGGCTCGCGTCCCACGGCCGGATCGCCGGCGGCGGTTCGAGCTGGTCCCAGCGCGCGATGATGTCCTTCGCCGCCGCCTCGCCGAAGACGAAGCATTCGAGCAGCGAATTCGACGCGAGGCGGTTCGCGCCGTGCAGCCCGCTCTCGGTGCATTCGCCCGCTGCATAGAGCCCGGGCAGGTCGGTGCGCCCGTCGAGATCGATCAGGATGCCGCCGCAGGTGTAATGCTGCGCAGGGACCACCGGGATCGGCTGCTTCGTCATGTCGATGCCGAGCGTCAGCAGCTTTTCATAGATGTTCGGGAAATGCCCCGCGACGAAATCGGGATCCTTGTGGCTGATGTCGAGGTGGACATAGTCGAGGCCCGAGCGCTTGATCTGGTCGTCGTTCGCGCGTGCGACGATGTCGCGCGGAGCGAGTTCGGCGCGCTCGTCGTAGTCGGGCATGTAGCGGTGCCCGGTAACGGGATGCTTCAACAGGCCGCCCTCGCCGCGCACCGCCTCGGTGATCAGGAAATTCTTGACCTCGAGATTGTAGAGGCAGGTCGGGTGGAACTGCATCATCTCCATGTTCGAGACGCGGCAGCCCGCGCGCCACGCCATCGCGATGCCGTCACCCGTCGCGCCGCGCGGCGCGGTCGAGAATTGATAGACGCGCCCTGCACCGCCGCTCGCGAGGATCGTCGCGCGGCCGACATGCGCGTGAACCTTGCCGCTCTTCTCGTCGAGCGCATAGACGCCCCAGACGTGGCCGGATCCCGAATAGCGTTCCTCGTGTCGGCCGGTGATCAGGTCGATGCACGCCTGCCCCGGCAGCAGGGTGATGTTCGGATGTGCCTCGGCGGTCTTGAGCAGCGCCGCCTGCACCGCCCAGCCGGTCGCGTCGTCGACATGGACGATGCGGCGGTGCGAGTGGCCGCCCTCGCGCGTCAGGTGCAGCGCCTCGGCTTCCTTGTTGAAGGGGACGCCCATCTCGATCAGCCGCTCGATCGCATGCGGGGCGTTCTCGACGACGAACTCGACCGTCTCGCGCCGGTTGAGCCCTGCGCCCGCGACCATCGTATCCTCGATATGATTTTCGAACGTGTCGCCCGCGTCGAGCACCGCGGCGATGCCGCCCTGCGCCCAGGCGGTCGACCCGCCGGTCAGTTCGCCCTTGGCGAGGACGAGGACCTTGCAATGATCGGCGAGCGCGATCGCGGCGGTGAGGCCCGCGGCGCCCGATCCCACGATGATGACGTCGTATTCACTCATGGCGCCTCTGTTGCACAGCAAGGCGCCGCATGACAGGGGGATCGAAGACGCCGGCCAAGGGAATTTGTCGCCATGCTCAAAGCGGAACTTGACCGGCGCGTGCTGCTCGCCGCCATGGCGGGGCTTCCGCTAGCAGCCTGCGCGCATCGTATCGGGGCCGCCGGTGCCGGCGAACTTGGGGTTGCGACGTTCAACATCTGGCACGACGCGGGCGGACAGTGGCCGAAGCGCCTGCCGCTGCTGGTCACGGCGCTCCGCGGCGCCGACGCCGACGTCATCGCGCTGGAAGAGGTGCTGGAGGACGCAGGCAAAGGCCTGCCCAATCAGGCGATCGCGATCGCGCGCGAGCTCGGCTATCCGGAGGTTCATTTCGTCGCGCCCGATCCCGAGGGGGCGCCGAAACGCTTCGGCAATGCGATCCTGACGCGACTGCCGGTGATCGAGGTCGCGCGGCGCAAGCTCGAACCGCTCTCCGACTATCGCACCGCGATCCGCGTGCGCGTCAAAACCGGCCGCGGCCCGGTCGACGTCGTCGCGGCGCATCTCGCGTGGCAGCCCGAGGCGGCGGCGGTGCGCGCCGAGCAGATCGCCGACCTGCTCGGCTGGCTGCCGACCGATGGTACGCCGCTCGTCGTGATGGGCGATTTCAACGCGCCGCTCGATGATCCGGGGCTCGCCGCGATGGGACCGCCGCGCTTCACCTCGGCGCTCGCGCCCGGCGCCGTGCCTACGACGCTCAACCCCGCGCGCGGCCACGCCCCGCGCGTGATCGACCATATTTTCGCGGATTCAGCCCATTTCGCTATCGCCGTTGCAAAGGTCATCGGCAGCGAGCCGGTCGACGGCGAATATCCGTCCGACCATTTCGGGGTCGCGGCGCGCCTGATACGGCGCTGAGGCTCAGGCGGCGCTGCGCGTCAGGTTGAGGAACACATCCTCAAGGTCGGCTTCGCGCGTCGAGACGTCGACGATGCCGTGGCCCATCGCATTGACTGCGGCGAGCACCTCGCCCGCGTTCATGCGGTCCTTGTTGTAGCTGATCGCCAACCCGCGCTCGCCCTCGCGCTCGACCTTCTCGAACGCCGGATGCGACGGCAGCACGGTGACGTCCGCGTCGAGCGTCACGACTACGATTTTCTCGCGCGCCATGTCGACCAGCTCGCGCGTCGGCTTGTTCGCAATCAGCTTGCCATGGTTGATGATCGCGATCCGGTCGCAAAGCTCCTCGGCTTCCTCCAGATAATGCGTCGTCAGCACCACGGTGACGCCGCGGTCGTTCAAGGACTGCACATATTCCCAGAGCTGCTGGCGCAGTTCGATGTCGACGCCCGCGGTCGGCTCGTCGAGGACGATGATCGGCGGCGAATGCACCATCGCCTTGGCGACGAGCAGGCGGCGCTTCATGCCCCCCGACAGCGTGCGCGCATAGGCGTCGCGCTTGTCCGACAGATGCACTGCGGCGAGCAGCGCGTCCGAAATGCGCTTGTCCTTCGGCACGCCATAGAGGCCCGCCTGATTCTCCAGCGTCTCGAACGGCGTGAAGAAGGGATCGAAGACGATCTCCTGCGGCACGATGCCGATCGAATATTTGGCGTTGCGCGGATCGGCGTCGATGTCGAAGCCCCAGATGCTCGCATGCCCGCTCGTCTTGTTGACGAGGCCGGCAAGGATATTGATCAGCGTCGACTTGCCCGCGCCGTTCGGACCGAGCAGCCCGAAGATCTGCCCGCGCGGCACCTCGAAACTGACGTTGTCGAGCGCCTGTTTGCCCCCGGCATAAAGTTTGGAAACGGAGTCGATGCGGATGGCGGCTTCACTCATGGGCGCCTCCATAGCCGCGAGGAAGCGACCGCGAAAGCCGCCTTCGACTGATAAGCGCCGCGTTAACGCTAAATTGGAAAGTCGCCGCTATCTGGGGCGATGTGAGGACCAGCCACATCTTTCGCCCGCTGCATACGCAGCGGGGCCTAGCCGCCCTTGTGCTTCTGTTCGTGCCCGCCGCCCCGGCGCTGGCGCAGAACAGCTCGCAGGTGCAGACCGACGCCATCGTGCTGCGGCCGCTTTCCTTCTTCAAGGTCAACGACCTCGATTTCGGCGACATCATCGCCTCGGGAACTGCGGGCACCGTACGCATCGCGCCCGACGGGACGCGCACGCGCACCGGCGGCGCGACGCTCGCCGGCAACGCGGGCGAGCCCGCGCGCTTCGCGGGACTCGGAACGCCGAACCGGCAGGTCAATATCTCGCTCGGCGCGAACTCGATCTTCATCACCGGACCGGGCACGCGAATGCGCGTGCGCGATTTCGAGATCGGATCGACCCCGACCGCGATCCTGTCGACCACCCCGACGCGCTTCACGATCGCGACCGCGATCGGCAACTACAACTTCCCCGTCGGCGCGACGCTGGAAGTGGGGGCGAACCAGACACCCGGCGACTATGCCGGCACCTTCACGATCACGCTCAACTATCTCTGACGCTATTTCGCGTCGGGGATGGTGAGAACCGTGTCGGTGTCGTCGACGACGAACACCGCGAGCACCTTTGCGGGTTTCGTCTCGCTGGCGTTCGCGCTGACGCCGTGGTGGTCGCCCGGCATCTCGGTCCAGTTCTCGCCCGCACGATAGGTTTTGACCGGGCCGCCGTTGAGCTGGCAGCGTACCTCGCCTTCGAGCACGGTCGCGTAGATCAGCGCCGACGCGGCATGGCGGTGCGAGGGCGAATAGCCACCCGGACCATATTCGACGAGCACGCCCTTCAGGCTCTTGCCCGGCATGCCCGGAATCGGCTGCCGATAGACAGGGGTAACCGTTGCATTCTTCGCGCCCGCAAGCTGCGTAGCGGCTGGCGCACTGTCGTGCGCCATTGCGGGAACCGTCATCGCGACCAGCGCGAACGCACCCAGAATCGCTTTCATGGCCTTGCTCCTTCTCTCGTCATCTTCGGCGGAAACTGGCAGGCGGGGTAAAGCCGTTCAATCGAACGAAGGGCGGCCTGTACCTGCACCTTGGTCCAGGGTGGCGCGGCGGACCGCCGCCTCCCCCGTTGCGTTCGGCCCGCGCGCTTGCTAATCGCCCGCGCATGACCGACACCCCGGAAACGATCCGCACGCCCAAGACCCGCATCGCCTGCGACGGCACCGGCGACGGCCTCGCCAATGCGGCGCTAGGCCATCCGCGCGTGTGGCTCGAGATCGATCCCGAGCAGGGCTATGCCGACTGCGGCTATTGCGACCGGCGCTTTGTCCTCACCGGAGGCGTCGCCGACCACGCCTGAACGTTAAGCGCGGCTTTACCATCCCCGCGCATCATCGATTCATGTCCCGATGGCATTAGTCTGTTCCAGACAGGAGCAGAATCGTGGGGATTCGAGGGACCAGCAATTCGCGAGCGGCGCTCCGCCGCCTCGCCATCGCCGCCGCTGCGGCGGGCACGCTTGCGTGCAATCCGGCCTTTGCCGCGAACCAGACGGGCACCGCCACGTCGGTCGTCGTGCGCCCCAATACGCTCGTCAAGGTCGACGATCTCGATTTCGGCACGATCGCTGCGGGACCGACGGCCGGTACCGTCACAGTCAACGCGCTGACTGGCGCGCGCAGCTCGACGGGCGGCCCCACGCTGGTCGGCACGACCGCGCAACGTGCAGTGTTTCAGGGTACGGGCGGCATTTTGCTGATCACCGTGAGCGGCGACACCAGCGTCACGTTGACCCGCTCCGGCGGCGGCGGGACGATGACCGCAAGTCTTGTGCGCGCCGCGAGCACCAGCGGCGGCGGCATCGCGCTGCTCGGCGGCACCCTGCTGCCGAGCGGCGTCCAGACCTATTATATCGGCGGCACGCTCAATGTCGGGGCGAACCAGCCCGCGGGCGACTACAGCGGCACCTTCACGCTCACCGTCAATTATCTCTGAGCGCTGGCGCCGTGGCGCCCGCGTGCCTATATCGGGTGGATGACCAGTCCCACCGATCCCCGCCGTTTCCTCTATCGCGCCGACGCGCTCGACCCCGATCTGGCGCAGAAGCTGGCGCGCGAAGCGCTCGCCAAGGCCGACGACGGCGAGCTGTACCTGCAGTACCGCGCGACCGAGAGCTTCGGTTTCGACGACGGGCGCCTGAAGACCGCCGATTATTCGACCGACGCCGGCTTCGGCCTGCGTGCCGTGTCGGGCGAGATGACGGGCTTTGCCCATGCGAGCGACGTCAGTGCGGGGGCGATCCGCCGCGCCGCCGAAACGCTTGCGCTGCTCGATCCGGCCAACCAGCCGCACGCCGCCCCTCCACCGCGGACCAACCGCCACCTCTATGACGAGGCGAACCCGCTCGACCTCGTCCCCTTCGCGAAGAAGGTCGAGCTTTGCCAGAAGGTCGACGCCGCCGCACGCGCGCGAGACCCGCGCGTCGTGCAGGTGTCGGTCGCGCTCGCCGGCAGCTGGTCGGTGGTCGAGATCGTCCGCGCCGACGGCTTCCTCGCGACCGACATCCGCCCGCTCGTCCGCCTCAACGTCTCGATCGTGGTCGAGGAGAACGGGCGGCGCGAAAGCGGCTATTTCGGCCTCGGCGGCCGTTACATGTACGACCATCTGTTCGAGGAAGCGCAGTGGAACCGCGCGATCGACGAGGCGCTGTCGCAGGCGCTCGTCAACCTGCGCGCGGTCGACGCGCCCGCGGGCGAATTCACCGTGCTGCTCGGCCCCGGCTGGCCCGGCGTGCTGCTCCATGAAGCCGTCGGCCACGGCCTCGAAGGCGATTTCAACCGCAAGGGCACCAGCGCCTTTTCGGGCCGCATCGGCGAACGCGTCGCTGCGCCGGGCGTGACGGTGGTCGACGACGGCACGATGGAAAGCCCCGTCGGCGGCGGTCGCCGCGGCTCGCTCAGCATCGACGACGAGGGCACGCCGACGGGCGAGACGATCCTGATCGAGGACGGCATCCTCAAGGGCTATATGCAGGACCGCCTCAACGCACGCCTGATGGGGGTCGAGCCGACGGGCAACGGACGCCGCGAGAGCTTCGCGCACGCGCCGATGCCGCGAATGACGAACACCTTCATGAAGGGCGGCAACGACGATCCCGCCGAGCTGCTATCCCGCGTCAAGAACGGCATCTTCGCCAAGAGCTTCGGCGGCGGGCAGGTCGACATCGTGTCGGGCAAGTTCGTCTTCAGCTGCACCGAGGCGTACAAGATCGAGAACGGCAAACTGGGCGATTCGATCAAGGGCGCGACGCTGATCGGCGACGGGCCGAGCGTGCTGACCAAGGTCATGGGCATCGGCAACGACATGGCGATCGACGAGGGCATCGGCATCTGCGGCAAGGGCGGCCAGAGCGTCCCCGCGGGCGTCGGACAGCCGACGCTGTTGGTCAGCGGTCTCACGGTGGGCGGCACCGCCTAGGCGAAGTCTCGTCGGAATGACGGAGATCCGGAGCCCTGTGACCCTGCTCACTTGGCGAGGCGGGTTTCCGCGCCTATACCCCCTTCAAAGAGAAGAAGAATTGGGCCGCATCGTCATCCGCGAGGGAACCCCTTCGCAACAGGGAGGATTTCATGCGTTCGAGTCTGCGTTTCGTTTCCATTGCCGCCGTCGCCGCGATGCTCGCCGCCGTTCCTGGTTCGGCGCAAAAGACGACCGGCCCCAAGGAACGTTATGAGATGGACGTCGCGACGATGTCCGGTTTCGCCGCAATGGGCGGCGGCAAGGGCGGTCTCGGCGGCGCGATGAGCCTGGCGTTCGGCGGCGATCCGAACAGCAAGGTCGCGTATCAGCTCCTCCTCCGCCTCGGCTCCGATCAGGGACCGACCGCGCCGCCCCCGAAGGGCGACCATTTTTTCCAGCCGCAGGCGAAGCTCGGCAAATCGGTGCCGCTGATCGCCCCCGAGCGCAAGGAAGGCACCTATCCGACCGAGTTCGAACGCCCGAAGGGCCGCCTGCTCCTCTATTGGGGCTGCGGCGCAAAGGCCGGACCCGGCCAGCCGGTCGTGATCGACTTTGCCAAGGTCGCGGCGGGGCAGGTTCCGCCGAACCTCTTCTCGACCGCCGTTCCCGTGCTCCGCGAGGTCAGCCAGGCAAACAGCAAATCCTATGTCGACTGGCCGAATACGAAAGGCGGCAAACAACCCTCCTCGGGTTCGTCGCTGATCGGCGCGCACCGCGTCGCGAGCAACGTCGGATCGGACATCAACTTCACCCTCGCACAGGACTATATGCAGGGGCTCAGCGCCTCGACCACGATCCAGCCCGACCAGTCGGTGATGATCCGCTGGAACCAGCTTCCCGCCGCGACCGGCTATGTCGCGTGGACGATCGGCGGCATGAGCCGCGGCGGCGGCAAGAACGATGTCGGCGACATCGTCTGGTGGACGAGCAGCGCCTCGCAGCAGTTCGGCGGCGGGCTGTGGGACTGGCTGCCGCCCGCGACGGTCGCGAAGCTGATCACGCAAAAGATCGTGATGCCGCCCGCCCAGACGAGCTGTCAGGTGCCGGCCGAGGTCAAGAAGGCGTCGGGCGAGTTCATGCTGGGCAACCTCAACGCCTTCGGACCCGAAGCGAATTTCTCCTATCCGCCGAAACCCGCGGGCAATGCGGTCTGGAATATCGACTGGACCGCAAAGGTGCGTTTCCGCTCCTACACCATGCTGATGGTCGGCGCCGATTTCGGCGGCATGAGCGGTTCGGGCGGCGGCAGCACCCCGGCCGAGCCCGAGAAGAAGAAAAAGTGCAAGGGTCCGCTCGGTATCCCGCTGCCGACCTGCTGATCGATTCGTCGCCGGTCATTCACGGTTCATCGGCCATGGTGTACAAGGCGCGCGGGTAGGGTGTGTTGAAGACAGGAGTCTAGCCATGCGTCTACTGATCCCGACGCTTCTCGCCGCGGCCGCTGTGGCCGTAACCCCCGCCGCTTCGGCGCGCGAAAAACTGTCGCCCGAAGATCAGCTCACCAAGCTGATCGGAAATCGCGTCGCGGGCGAGCCGCAGAATTGCATCTCGCTTGCCAGCATCGGCAGCAGCCAGGTGATCGACAAGACGGCGATCGTCTATCGCGTCGGCAGCACCCTCTGGGTCAACCGTCCGCGCGGCGGCGCCGAATCGCTCGACGACGACGATATCCTCGTCACCAAGACGATCGGCAGCCAGCTGTGCAGCATCGACGCGGTGCAACTGCGCGACCGTACCAGCCATATGTACAGCGGCTTCGTCACGCTCGGCGATTTCGTCCCCTACCGGCGTCCGAAAGCCGAATAGGCCCCGCGGCAGCCACCAGGCCGTTGAATATATTTCGTCATCCCGGCGAAGGCCGGGATCTCACCGTCGCGATTTGGCGTTAGGTTGAGATCCCGGCCTTCGCCGGGATGACTTTTCAGGAAAGCGACAGACTTGTCGGAAAATGAACCCTCCCCGCCGCCGGCCGATTGGGCAAGGCAACTCCTGACCTTCTGGTTCGACGCGCATGGCTTCGACGACTGGTACGGCGGCGGCCCCGATTTCGACGCCGAGGTCGGCGCGCTGGCCGGCGAGTGGCATGAAGCCCTGCGCGCATTCCCTGCGGACCATTTTCTGACCGACCGCGACACGGCGCTCGCCGCGACGATCCTGTTCGATCAAGTGCCGCGCAACATCTGGCGCCACCACGCCGATGCCTTCGCGACCGACGATCTCGCGCGCGCCGTCGCCCGGGGGATTGTCGCGCATGGCTGGGACCGCGATTATCCCGAGGGGTGGCGGCAATTCGCCTATCTACCCTTCGAGCATAGCGAGGACATTGCCGACCAGCGCGAATCGCTGCGGCTGATGGCCGGGCTCGCCGACCCCCGCTCGCTCGAATATGCGCAAAAGCATTTCGACATCATCGACCGTTTCGGCCGCTTTCCGCATCGCAATGCGGTGCTCGGCCGTGCGTCGCGTCCCGAGGAAGCGGCGGCGATAGAAGAGGGCAAGGATTGGTGATAGGGCGGGCGGATCACGGAGAGCAGCCATGGCCGAATTCACCGACACGCTGACCGACAAGCATATCGCCTTCGTCGAGAAGCAGCCGATCTATTTCACCGCGACCGCGGCATCCGAGGGCCGCATCAACCTGTCGCCCAAGGGCTATGCCGACAGCTTTCGCGTGCTGTCCGAGCATCAGGTCGCCTATCTCGACCTCGGCGGATCGGGGAACGAAACGCACGCGCACCTCGCCGCCGATGGCCGGATCACGATCATGTTCTGCGCCTTCGACCGGACCGCGCTGATCCTGCGCATCTATGGCCGCGGCCGCGCGGTGCTGCCGCAGGATGCCGAATGGGATGCGCTCGCGGCGAATTTCACCCTGATCCCGGGCACGCGCCAGATCTTCGTCATCGACGTCGAAAGCGTCCAGACGAGCTGTGGCTGGGGCGTGCCGATGATGGAATTGCAGCACGAGCGCGACACGCTGCAGAAATATCACCGCCAGGCCGACCCGGAGCTGTGGGTCGAGAAATTCCAAGGCCGCACGAAAAGCATCGACGGCCTGCCGACGCGCCCGACCGACCGGTTCATCACCGGCGAAGCCGCCAAGACATCCTCCTGATGGCACTCGTCGAACTCGTCCGCCTGCCCAACGGCGCCGAGGCCGAGCTGCTGCGCGGCCGGCTCGAAAATGCCGGCATCCATGCCGTGTGCTTCGATGCGGGAATGAACATCGCCGAAAGCGTCGGATTGCTGATCCCGGTGCGCGTGATGGTGCTCGACGAGGATTTGGGCGAGGCGCAAGCATTGCTGGCCGAGTTCGGCGCGGGCTAGATTCGCAACCGAACCCTTCCCCGTTCGTCCTGATTATAACGAAGCCAACGGAAAGCAGCCGCTCCCGCTCATGATCAAGGTCGCCAGCTACAATATGCGCAAGGGTATCGGGCTCGACCGGCGCCGCGATCCGGGGCGGGTGCTTTCGGTGCTCGGCGAACTCGACGCCGATATCGTCGCGCTGCAGGAGGCCGACCGCCGCTTCGGTACCCGCGCGAGCGCGATTCCTCCGCACATGCTTGTCGAGCATAGCGACTATGTTCCCGTCGAACTGACCGACCGGCCGCACAGCATCGGCTGGCACGGCAATGCGCTGCTCGTGCGCAAGGGGATAGAGGTCGAGGAAAGCCACGCGCTGCACCTGCCGACGCTCGAACCGCGCGGCGCCGTGGCAGCGACGCTGCGCATCGGCGACACGCGGCTGCGCGTCGTCGGGATGCATCTCGACATTTCGGGCCTCAGGCGGCGGCAACAGGCGCGCGCGATCCTCGATCATGTCGCCGGGGGCGAAAATCTGCCGACGATCCTGATGGGCGACTGCAACGAATGGCGCAATCGCGGCGGCTGCCTCGCCGATTTCGGCGCGCAGCACCGGCTCGTCGACACCGGGCACAGCTTCCACAGCCGCCGCCCCGTGGCCAAGCTCGACCGGATATTCGCGTCGCCTGACCTCGAAGCGCTCGAGGCCGGTGTGCATCAGAGCGCGCTCGCCGCCCGCGCCTCCGACCACCTCCCGATATGGGCCCGCTTTAAAGCCTTGTGATGCCCAAAATTTAGGCAAAGCGCTGCCTCGCTTGCCCACCGAACGCACGATCCGTTGCGCGTCCGACTCAAAAACCGTCACAAAATGTTAACTTTCACGGCTCCGGCGCAATCTGGCACGGCTGTTGCACTGCAGCATGGTGCCATAAGCAAAAGGGGGCATCATGAAGCTGATCCTGGCTATCATCAAACCGTTCAAGCTCGACGAGGTGCGCGAAGCGCTGACCGGGCTGGGCATCGCTGGCATGACCGTGACCGAGGTCAAGGGTTTCGGCCGGCAAAAAGGGCAGACCGAGATTTATCGCGGCGCCGAATATGCAACCAACATGGTCCCGAAGGTGAAGATCGAGCTCGTCTGCGACGATGCGCTCGCGCCGCGGGTCGTGGAAACGCTCCAGCAAAGCGCCGGAACCGGGTCGATCGGCGACGGCAAGATTTTCGTCCTCGACGTGGGTCAGGCCGTGCGCATCCGCACCGGCGAGACCGGCGAGGCGGCTCTCTAATGACGAAGGGGGATAATATGACGTTCGCAAAGAAGATTGCGGCGAGCGCCGGGGCCGCCGGCCTCGCGCTGTTCGCGGCGCTGCCCGCCTGGGCACAGGAAGCGGCCGCCGCGGCGCCCGAACCCGTCGTCGACAAGGGCGATACGGCGTGGATGATGACCTCGACCGTGCTCGTCCTCGCGATGATCCTGCCGGGTCTTGCGCTGTTCTACGGCGGTCTGACGCGCACCAAGAACATGCTCTCGACGATGACGCAGATCGGCGCGCTCGCGTGCCTCGCGATGATCATCTGGGTCGTCTATGGCTATGGCCTCGCCTTCGGCCCCGAGGGCAATGCCTTCATCGCGTGGGGCAAGTTCTTCCTCGCCGGCGTGACGCCCGACAGCCTGGCCGATACTTTCTCGGACGGTTTCAAGCTGCCCGAATATGTGTTCATCAGCTTCCAGATGACCTTTGCCGCGATCACCCTCGCGCTGGTCCTGGGCGCGACGGTCGAGCGCATGAAATTCTCGGCGGCGCTCGTCTTCGGCATCATCTGGCTGACGATCGTCTATTTCCCGATCGCGCATATGGTGTGGGCGGCCGGCGGTTTCCTCTTCGAAGGCGGCATGTTCGGCAGTTCGCTTCCGGCGGCGCTCGACTTCGCCGGCGGCACCGTGGTGCACATCAACGCGGGTGTCTCGGCACTCGTCGCCTCGATGATCCTCGGCAAGCGCATCGGCTACCAGAAGGAAATCATGGCCCCGCACTCGCTGACGCTGACGATGGTCGGCACCGGCCTGCTGTGGGTGGGCTGGTTCGGGTTCAACGCCGGCTCGGCGCTCGAAGCCAACGGCTCGGCGGCGCTCGCGATGATCAACACGTTCGTCGCCACCGCCTCCGCCGCGCTCTTCTGGATGCTCGCCGAAAAGGTCGCCGGCCACAAACCCTCGGCGCTCGGCTTCTGCTCGGGGATCATCGCCGGCCTCGTCGCCGTCACCCCCGCGGCGGGCAACTCGGGTCCGTTCGGCGCCATCGTCCTTGGCGCGGTCGCTTCGGTGATCTGCTTCTATGCGGTGACCGTCCTCAAGCCGAAGCTCGGCTATGACGACGCGCTCGACGCCTTCGGCATCCACGGCATCGGCGGCATCGTCGGCGCTATTGGCACCGGCATCGTCTATGCACCCAGCCTAGGCGGCCCTGGCGGCGAAGATTTCGCCATGGGTCCGCAGGTCGCAACGCAGGTCGTCGCGGTACTGGTCGCCATCGTCTGGGCAGCTATCGGCACCGTGATCGCGACCTATGCGGCCAAGGCGCTCACCGGCCTGCGGGTCAGCGAGGAAGTCGAACGCGAAGGCCTCGACCTCGGCGAACACGGGGAGCGCGCCTACAATATCTGACGAGACAGGATACCCGCCGCCGCTCTCTCTCCTCTTTCAAACGGCGGCGGGATCCTACCGGGGTTCCTCCTGCGAACCACTGGCCGGCCATTGATTGGCCGGCCTCTTTTTTGGCCAGACCGTTTTGGGTGACCGTGGCCGCGATGCAACAGTCCGCCGCCATTTTTGCGCGCCGATTCGCACCCCATTGCCTTGGACTCGGCAAAAGCGCACCATCCTCTTCACGTAGGGGCAAAATAGCCCCGCGTTTGCAACTGGGAGGATATTATGGTTCGCACGACCCTATTGGCGGGGCTTTCTACGCTCGCGCTCGCAATTACCACCAACGCTGCAGCGCAAGACGCATCCAACGACGACTATGACGGCAACGCCATCATCGTCACCGCGACCAAGCGCGACACCAGCATTCAGGATATTCCCTTCTCGATCAACGCGCAGACCGCCGAGGACATCCAGAAATCGGGCGCGGTGACGCTCGAGGATCTCTCGCGCAACGTTGCCGGCCTCTCGGTCCAGAATCTCGGGCCGGGGCAGAGCCAGGTCTCGGTACGCGGCGTCTCGGCCGGCCAGGTCGTTCGCGACCAGCCGGGCGTCAAGGAACAGGTCGGGGTCTATCTCGACGAAAGCGTGATTTCGCTCTCGCTCTTCACCCCCGACATCGACCTTTACGATCTCAACCGCGTTGAAACGCTACGCGGCCCGCAGGGCACGCTCTTCGGCTCGGGCTCGGTCGGCGGCACGATCCGCTACATTACCAACCAGCCGAAGCTCGGCGTGACCGAAGGCAGCGTCGAGGCGAACCTCAACCTCGTCGACGGCGACGATATCGGGGGCCACCTCAAGGGCGCGGTCAACATTCCGATGGGCGACAAGGCGGCGCTGCGCGCGGTGGGCTATTACACGCGCTATGGCGGCTTCATCAACGCGATCGGCCCGGCGGGCGGCAACGACGTCAACAGCGGCGAACGCTATGGCGGCCGTCTCGCGCTGACCTTTGAACCCTCGGACAATTTCTCGATCACGCCGCGCTTCGTCTATCAGAAAGTGACCGCCGACGGGTTCAACCGGCAGGACATCTACAATCTCTATGGCAACCAGTTCACGACCACCCGCCCGCAAGTGACCTATGACGAGCGCGAGCAATATCTGTTGCTGCGCGAGGGCTTCAGCGACGAGACGCTGATCGCCGACCTCAACATCAACGTCGGGCTCGGCGGTGCCAAGCTCACGTCGGTGACCTCGTACATCAACCGCGACATCCTCGTCAGCCGCGATGCGAGTGCACTCACCGGTTCGGTGTCGGTCGACCTCGGCTTCCCCGATGCCGGCGTGCTGCTACCGTCGAATCTGGTCGACACGACCGACCTCGAAACCTGGACGCAGGAAGTCCGCATCGCGTCGGACAACGACAGCCCGTTCCAGTGGGTGCTCGGCGCCTTCTATTCGAAGATCGACCGCGTCTATACCCAGACGCTGCCGACCCCCGGATATGATGCGGTGACCGATGCGACGCTCGGCGCGGGAACGTCGGCGGCCGTTGCGAACGGCTTTGGCCCCAATTCGCCGTACAATGCCTTCCTGCCATACGACATCAAGCAGTTCGCGCTGTTCGGCGAGGTCAGCTACGACATCACCGACGCGTTCACCGCGACCGCGGGCGGCCGTTATTATGACTTCAAGGAAACGCGCAGCTTCGTCTCGGGCGGGCTGTTCGCCAATGGCGACAACCGCACCGACAGCACCAAGTCGAGCGGCTTTACCCCGCGCTTCCTGCTGTCGTACGACGTCGCCAAGGACGTCACGATCAACGCGCAGGCGTCGAAGGGCTTCCGCCTCGGCGGGGTCAACGATCCGCTCAACCTGCCGCTCTGCTCACCGGCCGACGCCGCATTGTTCGGCGGTTTCCAGAGCTACAACGACGAATCGCTGTGGAACTACGAACTCGGCGTGAAATCGGGCGGCCGCGGCTTCACCTTCAACGCGGCCGGTTTCTATAACGACATCCGCAACCTGCAGGTGACGCTCGACGCCGGCAGTTGCTCGTCGCGCATCGTCTTCAACGTGCCGAAGGCGCATTCGATGGGGCTCGAGTTCGAGCTGGGGCTGCACCCGACCGACGGGCTCGACTTCAACCTGTCGGGCAGCATCATCGAGGCCGAATTCGATACCACCCTGCCCGGCGCGCTCGTCACCGCGACGGGTATCCGCGACGGCAACCGGCTGCCTTCGGTGCCGAAGTTCCAGCTCTCGGCATCGGGCAGCTATGAATTCCCGGTCACCGACACCGCCAAGGCCTATGTCTCGGCATCGTTCCAGCATGTCGGCACGCGCTACACGCAGCCGGCGGACCAGGAAAACAACCCGCGGACCTTCGTCCACGGCCTGCCCTTCGGCGGCGCGCCGGCGAACGCGTCGACGACGGTCGATCTGCAGCTGCCCGACTATCAGCTGGTGAACCTCAGCGCCGGGGTCGATTTCGACAACGGCCTGTCGCTGATCGCTTACGTCAACAATCTGTTCGACGAAAATGCGCTGCTCTCGTTCGACCGCGAACGCGGCGGCCGCGCCCGCCTCGGCTACACCGTCGGGCAACCGCGGACCTTCGGGATCACGGCGCGCAAGACCTTCTAGAAAGGTAAAGGGAGCGGGCTTTTCCGGCCGAAAATCCGCTCCCGAAACTGCACAAAAACCTGCACAATTTTTGGGCGCGACTGCCGCAATTTTAGCCTTCCCAACATGACATTAATGTGGCATTCATTGCGTCAACAGTTTCAGGAGGGGAGAGCCTGAAAGGCTGGGCCGGGACGAAAGTCCCGGCCCTCTTTTTTTGTGCGCAATACGCGCCCCTTCCGAAAATCCTAGCTTTTCAGCCTTTTGTGCTGCGATAGCGCAGCATTGCAAAGACTCGCCAGCTGCCGTCGGGCTGCAGAATCGAATCGCTGACGGTAAGCGTTTCGCCGTTTTCGAGCACATAGGTCGACCGCCCGATCTCGACGTCGGCGCTGCCCCATGTCGTCCACCATGTTGCACCCTCGACGCCTCCCGAGACGGGGCGCGTGCGGCCATGGCTGTCGCTCCATTTTCCGCGCAGCCGGCCCTTCGCATCGAAGGCATATTGCGCCTCGGCCGAATAGCTCACGGGGGGCGTACCCGGGATGCTCAGGCTATAGGCAAGCCCCGTCGCCCCGCTCTCGCCCGCAGCAATTTCCAGCCTCGCGGTTGCGGGCTTGCCGAATGCCTGCCCTTCGCCCGTCCAGCTTCCGTGCCAGGCATCGAGCGATGGCGCTTCGGCCGGCACCGCCGGCGCAACCAGCGCCGCCACCACCCACCCGAGCGGCGTCATCCTGCCATCTCGGACTGCGAGAACATGAAGGCGTTGCCATCGGGATCGTAGAAGGTGATGAGCTTCACTAGCCCCGGGATATGCTGGATGTCGCCGTCCTGCCGCACGCCTTCGCTGTCAAGATGCGCCTTCGCCGCCTCGATGTCTGCGACCTCGAACACGTTGGTGGCGCCGCCGCCCTGCACGACGTCCTCGACCTCGCTCAGCCCGATATTCACCCCCGCCATCGGGGTCTTCAGTTCGCACCAACCGATCTCGTCGGCGCGATAGAGCAGCGTGCACAGCATCACCCGCTCATACCATGCGATCGACGCGGTCATGTCCTTAACCCCCATCGAGCAGGTGAGTTCGGATCCGATCTGAAGCGCCATCGACAATCTCCCTGTTTGCGAAGCGACCGGCCGCAACAGAATCGCCCGGACCATATCGCTTGCCTCTATGGTCTGGTTTGTATAGTTAGTTGCAAATGCGGTCAAGCTCGCCCGACTTCCTGCTCGCACAGCTTACCAGCCATCGCTGGCTGGTGCCGCTGCTCGCCGATCTTGCTGCGCACAAGGGAGCCCGCTTCGTCGAGTTGCTCCACCGTCTCGGGCTCTCGCGCGACAGCCTGACGCGCACGCTCGACGCCGCCGCCGCGATCGGCTGGGTGCAGCGCAACCCCGGCCACGGCCATCCGCTGCGCCCCGAATATATCCTCACCGAACAGGGTCAGGCCGCGGCCGCCCGCGCCGGGCCGATCGCCCGGGCACATGGCGCGATCGGCTTGCCCCCCGGGGCCGCAACGCGCTGGGGCCTACCGCTCGTCGCGGGAATCGGGGCAGGACACGACCGCTTCAACGCGCTGTCGCGCTTGCTGGCGCCCGCGACCCCGCGCGCCCTGTCGCAGGGACTGACCGCACTCGGCAGGCACGGGCTCGTGATGCGCGAGGTGCTCGATATGCGTCCCCCGGCAAGCCGCTATGCGCTGACCGCCAGCGGCGAACATCTGGCCGCTGCCTGCGGGTAGCGCCGGACGATCAGGTGCAGTCGCCGGTGCGTTCCGCCTTGATGCGGATGGTCAGGCTTTCCATCAGCTTGGCGCCCTGTTTCACCTGCGCCGCCTGTTCGGGAGACATTCCCGCGGTGGCCGAATCGGGAAGATCGAACTTGACCTGCCCGTCGAGCTCGACGTGGTCGGCGGCCAGCGCCCCATGAATTTCGGTCGATATCATGCCGCCCGGCGCACGCTGGCCATCGGTCTGGCAGACCGACTTGCCCGCGATGGCATTGCCCTTCCGTTCCTCCCATTCGAAGGAACAACCGGGATGGAAGGACAAATAGTTGCGCGCCAGATTGCGTGGAAACTCGCCGGTCTCGCTCGGCAGGACACAGATGCTGTCGTCGACGCTCCCCGGCCCGTCGCCGGTCTTGAAGAAGACTCCCATCTTGCCGCCCTGCATCGTCACCCGGTACTGACCGGCGGCGAGCTCGACAGGCTCCTCGGTCGCGGGATCGCGCCCGCCCGAACAGCCGGCAAGCAGCGCAGGCACGAGCGCAACCGGCAGGATCAGTTTGCAAAGCGGTGACAAGGCCATCAGCATTCTCCGGCTAGCACGTTGAAATCGCGCACCGGCGTATGGATGACAGGACTTAAAGACCGATTTACCCGGCGAGCGCCGCCTTCACGAAATCGGCTGCACGTTCGCCGATCATGATGCTCGGCGCATTGGTGTTGCCCGACACGAGGCGCGGCATGATGCTCGCATCGGCGACCCACAATCCGTCGATACCGTTCAGCTTCAGCGTCGGGTCGACCACCGCATCCGCGTCGCTGCCCATCCGGCAGGTGCCGACGGGATGATAGACGGTGTCGGCGCGGCTGCGGATCAGCGCGTCGAGCGCGGCATCGTCGTCGATATCCACCGGATGGCGATCGACCCCGGCATAGTCCGACAAGGGCGGAGCCGCGACAACGCGGTGCATCATCCGCACGCCCGCACGAAGTGTCGCGACATCGCGCGCGTCGGTCAGGAAGCCCGGATCGATTGCCGGCGCCGCGGCAGCATCGGCCGACGCGAGCGTCACCGATCCGCGGCTTTCGGGGCGCAACACACAGGCATGGACCGAAAATCCGTGCCCCTTCACTTTCGTCCGCCCGTGATCCTCGAGCATCGCGGGGACGAAATGATACTGGATGTCGGGTGCGGGCAGGTCGGGACGCGATTTCCAGAAGCCGCCCGCCTCGGCGAAGCAGGTCGTCATGATACCGGTCCGTTTCGTGCGATGCTCGAAGATCGCCTTCACCATCCGCCACGTGCCGCCGAGGCTGTCGCCGAGCGGATCGGTCGAGCGCGTCTCCCAGCTCGACACATAGTCGATATGATCCTGCAGGTCGGCACCGACGGCGCCGCGATCGGCGACGACGTCGATCCCCTTGTCCTTCAGATGCGCGGCGGGGCCGATCCCCGACAGCATCAATATCTGAGGGCTGTTGAACGCGCCGGCCGACAGGATCACGCCGCCGCGGGCCTTCAGCGTCTCGCGCTGCGAACCGCGCCGGATCACCACGCCCGTCGCGCGGCCGTCCTCGACGACGATCTTCTCGACCAGCGCTCCGGTGCGGATCGCGAAATTCGCCTTCTCGCGCAGCGGCTCGACATAGGCACGCGCCGCCGACCAGCGCTCGCCCGCCTTCTGCGTCACCTGATAGAGGCCGAAGCCCTCCTGTTGTGCGCCGTTGAAATCATCGGTGCGCGGCAGTTGCAGCGCCGCCGCGCTCTCGACGAAGCGCTTGCTCGTCACATTGGGCCAGCGCTGGTCCATGACGTTGAGCGGCCCGTCGGCGCCATGAAACGCATCGGCGCCGCGCTCGTTGCCCTCGGCGCGCTTGAAGTACGGGAGCACGTCGGCGTAGCTCCATCCGGTCGCGCCGAGCTGGGCCCACTGGTCGTAATCGAACGCATGGCCGCGGATATAGACCATCGCGTTGATCGCGCTCGACCCGCCCAGCCCGCGCCCGCGCGGCTGATATCCGATGCGGCCGTTCAGCCCCTTCTGCGGGACCGTCTCGTACCGATAGTTTGACGCGTCGGGGATGAAAGGCATGAAGCCCGGCGTCTTCACGCGGATCGTGTCGTTGCGTCCGCCCGCCTCGATCAGGCAGACGCGGCGCGATCCATCTTCGGCAAGCCGTCCCGCCGCCGCGCTGCCGCCGCTGCCTCCGCCGATAACGATGATGTCGAACTGATCCATGAAAGCGACTCTCCCTCGCGCCGCCTGCTGGCGGTCGTCCGGGTGCTTACATGAATGTCATTAAGTAGCGAAGCAAGACCCATTCCCGTCACCCCGGACTTGATCCGGGGCCTGCCTTACCTCGAAAGAAGAATAGGCGGATGCCGGGTCAAGCCCGGCATGACGGCATGTATCACTCCGCCGGCTCGTCGACCGGTCGCCCCGCCGCCCAGCGCTCCTTGATCATCGCACTCGTCGCGCGGCTGCCATCGTGGCTCCAGCCGGGTTCGCGCCACATATAGCTGAGCTTGTGCCGCCACGGCGCATGCCAGACGTCCTTCGCGATCCCGACCCATTCGTGGACCGCCGCCCAGAGGATATTGAAGCTGCCGAGCTGCTTGACGATGCCGTATCGCACCGGTTCGTCGTCGCGTTCGGCGACGAAGCTGCCGAACATCTTGTCCCAGATGATGAAGACCCCGGCGTAATTGGCATCGAGGTAGCGCGGGTTCACGCCGTGATGGACGCGGTGATGCGACGGCGTGTTCATCACCGCCTCGAACCATTTGGGCAGCCGCTTGATCGCCTCGGTATGGATCCAGAACTGGTAAATCAGGTTGAGCCCCGCACAGAAGAACACCATCGCGGGCGGGAAGCCGATCAGGAACAAAGGCAGGCGGAACAGGAAGGTCAGGCTGAAGAAGCCCGTCCACGTCTGCCGCAGCGCGGTCGAGAGATTATAATGCTGGCTGCTGTGGTGGATGACATGGCTCGCCCAGAACCAGCGCACGCGGTGCGCGCTGCGGTGAAAGGCGTAATAGGCCAGATCGTCGAGGAAGAAGCAGAGGATCCACGCCCACCACCATTGGCGAAACGCGATGCCGATGTCGAACAGGTGGAACTGATAGACCCACACCGACATGCCGACGACCGCCGCCCCGACGAGCGCGCCCGCGACCTGGCTCACCGTGCCGAGCATCAGCGAGGTCAGCGTGTCGCGCGCCTCGTAACGGCTTTTGTCGGCGCGCAGCGAGATCACCATTTCGGCGATCAGCAGCAGGATGAAGGCGGGTACCGCATAGACGACGGGATCGGGCAGCTTATCCACAGTTGAGGTCCCGCATCCGGCTCGCCCACATCCCCGCTTCCTTCCCCAGTTGCAGCGTTACCGATCCGAAGGTCTTCTCCGGCATGGTCAATGTCAGGAAATCCTTGTCGAGCCGGCCGACGACTTCGGTGTCGACGGGCCGCGCCGCGAAGTGATTGCCGTGCGCCCGCACCAGCATCATCCGCCCCCCGGCATTGCGCACGATTGCCGAAAAACCTGCACGGTCGCGCGCGACTTCGACGCCGTTGAACCCGGCCTCGGCCTCTTCGGCGAGCCGGATCGCATGGTCGGCATCCTGAATGCGCGGATCGGCGCCGAGTCCCATGCGCTTGACCAGCCAGGCAACGAAGAACACCGCGACCAGCGATGCGCCGAGCTGGATCAGATCATTGAGGCTCATTCGCCCCCCGCGAGCGCATCGAGCATCGGGCGGAGGCCCGAGAGGTCATAGCCCGCCTTCGCCGCGGCCTCGACAATACCCCCGACATCATCGCCCGCCCGCGCGCGCGTCAGCGCCCAGAGGTGCGTCGAGCGCGTCCCCGAACGACAATAAGCGAGGATCGGCCCCGTCGCATCGGTCAGCAATTTGTCGAGCGCGTCGATCTGCGCATGGCTGAACCCCGAATGGCCGATCGGGATCGCGGCATAGGCGAGCCCCTCGGCCGCCGCCGCATGCCCGATATCGAGCCCCTGCGGCGCCGACGGCTCCTCGCCGTCGGGGCGGTTGTTGACGATCATCGCAAAGCCCTGCGCCTTGGCCTCGGCAACATCCTCGATGCTGATCTGCGGGGCGACGCTGAAGCCGGCGGACAGGGGTCTGAAATCGCTCATGCCAGCGATCTACTCCCGCCGCCCGCTTGCTGACAAGCGTGAAGGTGCGCCTCAGCCGTTCGGATACTGGTTGATGCAGTCCTGCATCTCGTCCCACAGGCCCGCCGCGGCCGGAAGCCGGATCACCGTCGCTTCCTTGCCGAGTATCTTGACCCTGAGCTCGGTCCCGGCCTTGAGCTTCGGCCACACGCGGCTCTGCAGCGTACCGAAGCGATAGGTCGTCGCACCATTCTCGGTGAGGCCGAAATCGAAGCGCGCGGCGATGCCGCCATCGACGAAGAGCGCGCTGCCCGGAAAGTCGGCATAGGTCACGCCCGGGGCGAACTGCTCGACCGGATAGCCCTCGGCATCCTCGGTCACCGCGATGCCCGCGCCGTGCAGCGCACCCAGCGCCTCCATCCGGTCCTCGGGAATCTTCGGCAGCCCCTTGCCGGTCAGCGACACCGCGCCATCCTCGAAATTCGTGAAGCCGAGCCGCAGCGTAACATCCTTGCCGATCGACCGCGTCGCCGTGCAATTGTTGCCGCGCGACTGAAAGGTCCAGCCATCGCCGAAGGTCAGATCCTTTTTCGGGATCGGCGGCGGCTCGAACGCTGCCGACGGCACCGCGGCGAGGAGCAAGGCGAGCGGCAAGAGCCGCGCGGGTGATGCGCGCATGAAATCTCCCAACTTCATTGCGACCCGTCTTTCAGGCTATTGCGCCCGCCGCGCCTGTCAAGCGCCCGCCTTCAGGCGGCTGCCCCCGCCCGCTCGCCGGCGTGCGCCGGCTCGCGCGAAACGACCTCGTGGAACCGCTCTGCATATTTCGGATGCTCGGTCCCCATCCATTTGTCCCACCAGGTGAAATAGAGGCCGTAATTGCTGTTGAAGCCGCCCGAATGATGCAGGTCGTGGTGCGTCGTCGTGTTGATCCAGCGCGTTGCCGGGGTCGACAGCCACCAGCGCGGGTGCAGCTCGAAGCCGGCGTGACCCATCGCGTTGCGGATGATCTGGAAGTTGATCCACAGGAACATGACCCAGACCGGCGTCGCGACGAAGAACAGCCAGATCGGCACGAACAGGATCATTACGAACGCCTCGGGGATAGCAAAGCTATAGGCCGCCCATGGGGTCGGGGTGATCGAGCGGTGATGCGCGCGGTGGAAATGCTTGAACAGCTTCGGATGGTGCATCGCGCGGTGCACCCAATAGAAGTATGCGTCGTGCGCGACGACGATCGCCGCAAGCAGCGCTGCATCGCCCCAAAAGCCGTAGCTGCCCTGGAAGCGGTGGAGCACGCCCGAATTGGTGCCCCAGACGATGAACAGCCCGACGAACAGATAGACGCCGACGGTCTGCAGCGATTGCAGGAACTCGCGGCGCCTGTCGGCGGCGGCCGCCTCGCGCGCCTGAATCTTGCGCGCGGCGATGCTCGAGCGGCGGAGGCCCCAGACCACTGCGCTCGTGACACTCGCGGCGACAAGGTAGCGGCCGAAGTCGAAGGCGAACATCGCCGGGCCCTGTTCGAGCAAAATGGCGAGGGGAGGAATCTGGTCGATCATGCAGCCGTCCTTTGCAGCGATGACGGGCATGAAGCAGTTTCGCGCGGCCCTCGCCCCGCGATGTCGAAAATCGGCTAGCCGATTCCGGAATCGGCCAGCCGGGCGGCGCGATACTCGGTCGGCGTCATCCCTTCGGCGTCGCGGAAGGCGCGGTTGAACGGACCCAGCGATCCGAACCCCGCATCGAGCGCGATCGTCAGGATCGGCACCTCGCGCTGCGCCCGATCGGCGAGCGCCGCGCGCACCTCGTCGAGGCGGAAGCCGTTGAGGAAGGCGGTGAAGTTGCGATGCCCCATCTCGCCGTTGATCGCACGGCGCACGCGATATTCGGGCTCGCCGAGGCGCGCCGCGAGCGCGGTAATCGAAAAACCCTCGGCGCGGTACGCACGCTCGTCGGCCATGACGGCCTTCAACCGCTGCGCGAGCGATGACGGCTCGGCCGACGGAGTCGCGCGGCCTCGCGCGACCGGCGCGCCCGGCGCTGCGAACAGTTCCGCCGCGCGGAAGCGATAGAGGCCGATCGAGACGATGAAGGTCGCGACGAAAATCGCTGCGAGCGTCACCGCGCGCCAGACTTCATGGCCGCTTTCTCGGTTGTGGAACATCTCGACGAAGGTGACGAGCAGGACGAAACCGCCGATCGCGCAGATCAGCCCGAGGCGGAAGCCGCGCCGCGCCTCGACCAGATCGGCGGCGCGCCCGCGCCAGGCGATCCACATCCCGGCGAGCGCAAAAGCGAACATGCCGGCCCGCACGACCACCCAGATCGTCTGGCTGAACTGCCCCGTCACCGCGATCAGTGCGATCTGCGCCAACGGCAACATCCAGAAGGCAAGCACGATCAGCCAGCTCTGCCAGCCGATCCACTGGCGGTCGTCGAACCATGTCCGCGCGAACATCCAGAACAGCGCAGGCACCATCACCGACAGCGCGTCGAGCAGCACATAGGGGAACTCGGTCGGCCCTTCGTGGCTGAACGATTTCCCCGCAAGGTAGGCGATGATCGTGAAATTCATCGCGATCGCGACGCGCGCCGACAGCACCGCCCGATGATCGCGCCACAGGATCGCGATCCACAGCAGGAACAGCGCGATCGCGCCGCCGCGAATCATCGGGTCCAATATGTCGAGTGCCGCCATGGCCGCCTGCTAACCCAGGACCGGCGGCGGCGCCACGGGAGCGATCACCGCGCGGCCAGCTGCCGCAGCCGCTTGTCGGCGAGCTGCGCCAGCGCATCGCCGCGCACCGATTCGCGGCATTCGCGCGCCGCCCGGCGTGCCTTGATGGTCAGATGCTCGACATCGTTGCGGCAATAGTCTGCGACCGCGCGGTCGATCCGCCGCTGCGCGGCCTGCACCCCGCGCGGAGTGGTGAGATCGAGCCCGCCCAGCGCGATGTGCAGCGGCTGCATGGGTTCGGAAGCCAATGCGGCGGGCGAAAGCAGGGCGGCGCCGAGCACGGCGAGGATCGTCATCTGTTTCATGATTCTTGCTCCTTTTTCGGTCGACGCCGCAGAGGGGAGAGCGTCGATGGACAAGGGATGCGGGAGATTGTGCGGCGGGTCGCCGCAGGTTCGAAACCCGGCTAGCCGGTTTCGGAATCGGCAAGTCGCTTCGCCAACCGAGCCATCAATATTGCCGGATCACGCCCAGAAACGCGTCGCCCCATGACTCGAGTTTTTTCGTGCCGACCCCGGGAATCGCTCCGAGCGCCGAACGCGTCGCAGGCCGATCGCTCGCCATGGCGCGGAGTACCGCGTCGTGGAAGATCACATAGGGCGGCACGCCCGCCTCGGCGGCGAGCTCGCGGCGCATCGCGCGGAGGGCATCGAATAGCGGATCGCCGACGGGATTCGCCGCCGCGCCGTCGCCGCGGCGCGGCGCGCGCTGCGTGCGCTTCACCGGCGGCTCGGCGATCAACACCTGCGTCTCGCCCTTCATCATCGCGCGGCCGGCAGGGCCGAACATCAGCCCACCATGCTCGGTCGTCTCGAGCGCCTCGCGCGCGACAAGGGTGCGCACAAGCGGCTTGATCAGCCGCGCTTCCTCGCCCTCGACGATCCCGAACACCGAGAGCTTGTCGTGGCCGCGCTGGGCGATGCGTTCGTCACTCTTCCCCGTCAAAACCGCCTCGACATGCCCAGCGCCATAGCTCTGCCCGGTGCGATAGACCGCCGAGAGCAGCTTCTGCGCGAGGACGGTCGCATCGACCTGCCGCGGCGGCTCGAGACAATTGTCGCAATTGCCGCAGCGCTCGGACGGATTTTCGCCGAAGTGGCGCAGCAGCAGCGCGCGGCGGCATTCGACCGTCTCGACCAGCGCCGCGAGCGAATTGAGCCGCGCGCGCTCGCCAGCGATCCGCGCTTCGGGCAGCTCGCCGAGCCGCATCCGCGCGCGCGCGAAATCCTCGGCGCCCCATAGCATCAGTACCTCGGCCGGATCGCCGTCGCGCCCCGCGCGGCCCGTTTCCTGATAATAGCTTTCGATCGACTTCGGCAGCCCGGCATGCGCGACGAAGCGGACATCGGGTTTGTCGATCCCCATGCCGAAGGCGACCGTCGCGGTGACGATGCCGTCCTCCGACGCGACGAAATCATGCTGCACCTGCGCGCGCCGCTCGGGATCGAGACCCGCGTGATAGGCGGCTACGCTGCGCCCCGTCGCTGCAGCCAGCTTCTCCGCCATCCGCTCGGTCCCGTCGCGCGTCGGGCAATAGACGATGCCGGGTCCGGGGTTGGCGGCGATGAAATCGGTGAGCTGCCTTGCGGGCGAGATGCGCGGCGTCACGCGATAGCGGATATTCGGCCGGTCGAAGCCCGCCAGCACAAGCCCCTCGGCAGGAATGCCGAGCTGGACGAGAATGTCCTCGCGCGTGTGCTTGTCGGCGGTCGCGGTCAGCGCGAGCCGCGGCACCGCAGGAAAAGCATCGAGCAGCGGCCGCAGCAGCCGATAGTCGGGGCGGAAATCATGCCCCCATTCGGACACGCAATGCGCCTCGTCGATCGCGAACAGCGCGGGCGTCCGCGCCTCCATCAACGAGCGGAACCCCTCGCCCGTCGCACGCTCGGGCGCGATATAGAGCAGATCGAGCTGGCCGTCGCGATACGCCTGCCGCGTGTCGGCGAAATCGGCGTCAACGCTTGTCAGCGACGCCGCGCGAATCCCCGCCACACGCGCGCCGCGCAGCTGATCGTGCATCAGCGCGATCAGCGGCGAGACGACAACGACGCAACCGTCGAGCGCGACCGCAGGGAGCTGGTATGTCAGCGACTTGCCCGCCCCCGTCGGCATCACCGCGAGCGTGCGCTCGCGCGCCATGACGCGCGAAACGACCTCGGCCTGCTTCCCGCGGAAGGCGTCGAAACCGAAGGTGGATTTAAGCAGCGGGAGGAGAGCGTCGGCGGACATTGTCGGGCGGCGATAGAAAGGAAGCGGCGGCGAGGGAAGTCCAAACCCGTCCGGATTCGTCGAAGCGCGTCAGGCCCGCGCCAGCATCGCCCGTTCAGCCATCCGCGACGCGGTCTCGCGCTCGGCCATCACGACATGGTCGGCGCCGCGTCGCACCAGATCGTCGACCTCTTCGTCCGAATGCGCACGCGCGACGATCACCAGCCCGGGGTTGATCGCGCGAGCGCGCCGGACGATCGCCCCCGCCTCGGCGCCCTCGGGGATCGCGACGAGCAAGGTCTGCGCGGTGTCGAGCCCCGCCTTGCGCAGCACGCTTTCCTTTGTCGCATCGCCGATAATCACCGTCGCCCCCGCGGCCTCGGCGGCGGCGGCCATATCCTTCTGGTCCTCGATCACCGTCAGCCCCTCGCCGCGCCCGCAGATGAGGCCGCCAATATGGCTACCGACGCGGCCATAGCCGATCAGCACCACGCCCGCGTTGCACGGCGCGGGGACATCGGCCTCGTCCGTTTCGATCTCCCCGGGTTCCCCGGCGCGGATGCGCTTCACCATCAGCGTGAAGAAGATCGGGTTGAACAGGATCGACAGGATCGAGCCCGCAAGGATCAGGTCGCGCGCTTCCTCGGGCATGACTTTCAGGTCGACGCCCAGCCCCGCGAGGATGAACGAGAATTCGCCGATCTGCGCGAGGCTGACCGCGACGGTCATCGCGGTCTGGTTCGGATGGCCGAACGCGCGGACGAGCGCATAGGCGGCGAGCGACTTGCCGAAGACGATGATCGCCACCGTCGCCAGCACCGGCAGCGGCTGCTCGACGAGTACCTTGGGGTCGAAGAGCATCCCCACCGAGACGAAGAACAGCACCGCGAACGCGTCGCGCAGCGGCAGCGTCTCCTCGGCGGCGCGCCGCGACAGTTGCGTTTCGCCGAGGATCATCCCTGCGAAGAAGGCCCCGAGCGCGAAGCTGACGTCGAACACAACGGCAGCACCGAACGCGACGCCGAGCGCGATCGCCAGCACCGCAAGCCGGAACAGCTCGCGCGAGCCCGAATGCGCGACCCAGTGCAGCACCCATGGCAGCACCCGGCGCGCGACGATCAGCATGAAGGCAACGAAGGCGACGACCTTGACCAGCACGATCCCCGCCGATTGCAACAGCCCAGCGCCGTTCGCCTCGTCGCCGCGCGACCCGAACATCGCGGGCAGCAGCACGAGCGCGAGCACCATCGCCAGATCCTCGACGATCAGCCAGCCGACCGCAATGCGGCCCTTTTCGGTTTCGACCATGTCGCGCGCCTGCAGCGCGCGCAGCAGCACCACCGTACTTGCGACCGACAGCGCGAGCCCGAAGATCGCCGCGCCCGCGAGCGACCAGCCGAGCCACAGGCCGAGCATCACGCCCAGCGCGGTCGCGACCGCGATCTGCAAGATGGCCCCCGGCACCGCGATCTTGCGCACCGACAACAGGTCTTTCAGCGAGAAATGGAGACCGACGCCGAACATCAGCAGGATCACGCCGATCTCGGCGAGCTGGAGCGCAAGGTCGGTGTCGGCGACGAAGCCCGGCGTGAACGGACCGACCATCACCCCCGCGAGCAAATAGCCCGCGATCGGTGAAATCCGCAGCCGGTGCGCGAGCGCGCCCATCAGGAAGGCAACCCCGAGGCCCGCCACGACCGTGCCGATAAGGGTCGTGTCGTGTGGCATGTCCCAAGCCTAGGGGGCGGGGGCGCCGGGGGTCAAGTTTCGCAGCGCACAAAAATACGCCGGGCGCTCTTTCGAGGCCCGGCGCGGTCTTGCAAGGTCCGCCGATCAGCTGCGGGTGATCGAGGCTCCCCCGTCGAGCAGCGACGCGGTGCCGGTGACGAAGCTCGCATCGTCGGAGGCGAGATAGAGCACCGACTTCGCGATCTCGACCGGCTGCGCGACCCTCTTCAGGGCGTGCAGGTTGGTGACGAAATCCTGCTTTTCGGCGCTGTCGTTGACCGCTTCGAACATGTCGGTCGCGACCCCGCCGGGAAGCACCGCATTCACGCGGACATTCTGCGGGCCATATTCCGCAGCGAGCGCCTGCGTCAGGCCGATCAGTCCCGACTTGCTCGCCGAGTAAGCAGCGCTGCCCGGGAAGGAGAAGCTGTAGCCGACGAAGGTCGAGGTGAAGATCACCGATCCGCCGCCATGCTTCACCATCTCGGCGATCTGGTGCTTCGCGCCGAGGAAGGGCGCGGTCAGGTTGACCTGCAGCGCGTCGTTGAAGCCCGCTTCGGACACTTCGGTGCTGGGGCCGGCTTCGCCGAACACGCCGGCGTTGTTGAAGGCGATGTCGAGTCGGCCGAAGTTGGCGACCGCCGCGGCGACGAGCGCAGCGTGATAGGCTTCGCTGCGGACGTCGCCGGCGACCGCGACGGCCTTGCCGCCCGCGGCGGTGATTTCGGCCACCAGCGAGTCGAGTTCGGCCTGACGGCGCGCCCCGACGACGACGCTCGCGCCTTCGGCGGCGAAGAGCTTCGCGGTTTCGCGGCCGATGCCGGCGCTGGCGCCAGTGACGATCGCGACTTTGTTCTGCAAACGGTTCATGGGTCTTCTCCTGTTCGGCGGCGGGCCCGATGCCCGTGGTCGATGAGGAGAAAGTGGACTTTGATCGCCGTTCGGAATAGACGGCAACTCTTGTTTCTATAATTCGGAATAGCCGAACAATGATCCGCATCGAGGGAATCGCCGCATTCGTCGCGACGGTCGAGCAGGGCTCGATCAGCGGTGCCGCGCGCCAGCTTCGCCTGTCGAAATCGGTGGTAAGCGAGCGCCTCGCCGAACTCGAACGCTCGCTCGGCAGCGCGCTGCTCCACCGCACGACCCGCAAGCTCAGCCTGACCGAGGACGGCACCGCCTTCCTCCCGCGCGCGCAGCGCATCACCCGCGACGTCACCGAAGCCGCCGCCGACATCGCCGAGCGCCGCGGCACGCTTGCGGGACCGCTGCGCATCGCCGCGCCGGTGACCTTCGGCCATATGCACCTCGGCCCCGCGCTCTATCCGTTTCTGAAGAGCCACCCCGACATCCGCCTCACGCTCGACCTCGACGACCGCCGCATCGACGTCGCGTCGAGCGGCCATGACGCGATCATCCGGCAGGGGGTGATCGACGACACGCGGCTCGTCGTCTGGAAGCTCGCTAAAAGCCGCCGCATCCTGACCGCGTCGGCCGCCTATCTCGCCGAACATGGCACACCGGCCTGCTTTCAGGACCTGCGCGATCACCGCGGCATCTTCTACACCAACCGCGGCGCCAGCGACTGGCACTTCCGCACCGAAGACGGCCCCGTCACCATCCAGGCGAAGCAGGCGCTCGGCGTCAACAACGGCGACATGATCCGCGACGCGGTCGCCGCGGGCCTCGGCATCGCGATGCTCCCCGCCTTCATCGCCGGCCCGGCGATCAAGGCCGGCAAGCTCGTCGCCATCCCGCTCGCCATCGCGCCCGACGAGGAGTGGATCTATATGGCACATTCGCAGGGCCGCGACCCGTCGGCGAAGCTGCGGGCATTGAGGGATCATCTGAAGGAAGCGTTTGGCGATCCGCCCTATTGGGAAGCCGACTGAGGCTTATTCGCAGCGCGGCGCTTGCCCATTGGTCCAGGATTCGAGTCGAAAATCGGCCATCAGGATGCGCTCGGATGCATAGGGCCAATGCTCGAACGCATGCGTGCCCGGTGGCACCATGCAGACGTCGGTATATCGGTCCTCGCCCTTTACCCGGATCTGCGCCCGATAGACGAGTGCCCGGTCATAGCCGTTCGCGATGACAAGAAGCCGGTGGTCGCTGTCTCCGATCTTCCGGAAGGCAAATCCGATCTGACCCGGCACCACCGGGTCCGGCTCCTCAAGCGTCGCGTCGCCGCGAAGCGATATCGACTTCTCGCCCTTCGCCCAATCATATTTCCCATTTGTGAAATGCAGGGCGACCGACCGCACCCACGGGGTCGGCTCGTCAAGCTTCTTGCCTTCGAGCGCTGCGACACCCGTTCCGTCGTCACCGATCTGCATGACCGCACCGCTGTCGACCGCAAGCGCGACTGCGATCTTCTGCCCCTCGCGGGCAGCGGCAGGATGGGCCAGAGCGAAGGCGAGCAGCGCGCCGATCAGGAAGGACTTCATGCCCTTGGTCTATGCCGCGCTGCGCGACCGCGCAACGCCCGTCAAACCGTCCCCTCTTCCCGCTCCGCCTGCTGCCGTGCCCACATGTCGGCGTAGAGCCCGCGCATCGCGAGCAGCTGATCGTGCGTCCCCGTCTCGGCGACGCGGCCCTTTTCAAGCACGATGATCCGGTCGGCGTTGACCACGGTCGACAGCCGGTGCGCAATCACCAGCGTCGTACGCCGCTCGGCAA
The DNA here is from genome assembly GCF_022024275.1 of Sphingopyxis sp. BSN-002. Taxonomy (NCBI): domain Bacteria; kingdom Pseudomonadati; phylum Pseudomonadota; class Alphaproteobacteria; order Sphingomonadales; family Sphingopyxidaceae; genus Sphingopyxis; species Sphingopyxis sp. BSN-002. The sequence continues at coordinate 2,493,645 of NZ_CP091804.1, read as the reverse complement.
TCCGTTCGAGCGTATCCTGAATCGCCGCCTCGGTGCGACTGTCGAGTGCGCTCGTCGCTTCGTCGAGGATCAGGATCGGCGGGTTCTTGAGCAAGGTGCGCGCGATCGCGACGCGCTGCTTCTCACCCCCCGACAGCTTCAGCCCGCGCTCGCCAACCTCGGTCTCATAGCCCTGCGGCAGCATCGCGATGAAGCCGTCGATCGCCGCGCCCTTTGCGGCTTCCGCGATCTCGTCAACGCTCGCATCGGCGCGGCCATAGGCGATGTTGTAGCCGATGCTGTCGTTGAACAGCACCGTGTCTTGGGGGACGATCCCGATCTCGGCGCGGAGACTCGCCTGTGTGACCGCCTTGATATCCTGCCCGTCGATCAGCACGCGCCCGCCCTGCGGATCGTAGAAGCGGAAGAGCAATCGCGCGATCGTCGATTTGCCTGCCCCCGACGGCCCGACGATCGCCAGCGTCTCGCCGGCTTGGGCAGCGAAGCTGACGCCCTGCAGGATCGTCCGGTCGTCCTCATAGCCGAAGACGACATTGTCGAACGCCACTGCGCCGCCGGTCACAACCAGCGCGGGAGCCCCGTCGGCATCGCGGATCTCGGGCGGGGTGTCGATCAGGCGGAACATCGCCTCCATGTCGATCAATCCCTGCCGGATCATCCGGTACACCATGCCGAGCATGTCGAGCGGACGGAACAGCTGCGCGAGCAGCGTGTTCACCAGCACCACGTCGCCGACCTTATATTCGCCGACCGACCAGCCCCAGACGGTGTACGCCATCGCCGCCGCCATCGCGGTGTTGGTGATCAGGCTCTGCCCGATGTTGAGCCAGGCGAGGCTGTTCTCGCTCTTTACCGCCGCGCGCGCATATTGGTCGGCGACGTCGCGGTAGCGCGCCGCCTCGCGGCCTTCGGCGCCGAAATATTTGACCGTCTCGTAATTGAGCAGGCTGTCGACGCTGCGCCCGACGGTCAGCGTGTCGAGGTCATTCATCCGCGTGCGCAGCGCGTTGCGCCAGTCGGTCACCTTGCGGGTAAAGACGATATAGACGACGACCATCAGCGCAGTGCCGCTGGCGAGACCGAAGCTGAATTTGGTCCAGAAGATGATCAGCACCGCGACCAGTTCGATCACCGTCGGCGCGATGTTGAAGAGCAGGAAATAGAGCATCGTGTCGATGCTCTTGGTGCCGCGTTCGATCACCTTGGTGACTTCGCCCGTCCGTCGCGCGAGGTGGAAACGCAGGCTGAGCGCATGGAGGTGAGTGAAGGTCGTGATCGCGAGCTCGCGCGTCGCATCCTGCCCCACGCGTTCGAACACGACGTTGCGGAGGTTGTCGAACAGCACCCCGGCGAAGCGCGCGCCGGCGTAGGCGAGCACCAGCCCGATCGCGAGCGCGACGCCTTCCTCCATCCCCGGCACCATCTTGTCGATCGCGGCGCCATAGAGAAAGCCCATCGACAGCTGCACGCCCTTCGACGCGAGCACGATGAGCGCCGCGAGGACGATGCGGACCTTCGCCTCGGTCTGCCCCGCAGGCCAGAGATACGGCAGGAAGCGCCGCAGCGTCGCCAGGACGGGCGGTTCTTCGCGGGGCGTGGAGGAAGAGGGTATCTGGGGCGGCATGCGCGCCCCATGTAGGATGCCGCTTCGCTTACGCCAAGCGGATCAACGCCCCTGACGCTTTCCCATGTGGCTGACAATGCGGTCGAGCAGCCGCCGTTCCTCGCGCGTCGGCGCCGCAGGTTCGGCCTCGCCGGCATCGGCGATGCGGCGGCCGAAGATCGGGCGACGGGTCGGAAGCAAAGGGGAATATCGCATGGGGACGCCTCGCTTGCGCGGCCGCCCCCCGGCACCGCAAATGGGTCTGGTCCCCGCGTGGAAAATCACCCCGCGGCGCTTTCGCAATCCTTAAAATTCAGGGTTACTGCTTTCTTTCGGGTACCGTGAAGGTGCCCGTGACGCGCCCGCCGCTCTGGCCGCTGACCGGGTTGCCGTCGGGGCCGCGCGCGGCACCCCGGCCGTCGACCGTCGCCTTGCCGCTGTTGAGGTCGATCAGCAGCCGTCCGCCGTTCAGCCGGTTCGCGCCCTGCGTCAGCTGGACGTTTCCGACCATCGTGATCAGCCGCTTGTCGAGATCGTAGATCGCGACATTGCCCTTCGCGACTTCATTGCCCTTGGTCACGACGACGCCCCCTGTCGCATCGAGCCGATTGACGTCGGTGCTGCCCGAACGCGTGTAGGCGACGGTCATGCGCTGCGACGTTACGGTCATCCCGGCCTGCGTCACCTTGACCCCGCCCGACAGCACGACGCGGTCGGCGCGGTCCTGCACCTCGATGCTGCCCGCGTCGAAATCGACCGGCGCATTGCTGTTGTGGTTGGCGAGCGCCTGCGCCTGCGCGGGGGCACCGCCTCCGGTCGCGAGGATCGCGAGGCTGGTCAGCGCGAAGCTCGCTCCTGCGAGCAGTCCGCTCTTCATCGTCCAAAGCCCCTTCATTTCTTCAGCGCTCCCTGATTGATCCTGAGCTTGGCATTGCCCTGCAGGCGGACGACCCGCGCATCAAGGTCCGCCGTCATCTGGTTGGCGGAAAACTGCCCGATATTCAATGCGCCGTTGACGCCGCCGGTCCCGGCGAGGCTGCGGCTCTTGAGGTCGATCGCGACGTTGCTCGCATCGAGGCTGTAGCCGTTCGCGCTCCGCACCCGGACCGTACCCGGCACCGAAACCTTCTCGGTATCCATATTATATTGCCCCGCCGCCGCCGCGATGGTGGCCGGACCGTCGTTCAGCCTGATCGCGCCCGAAAGCTGGCTCATCCGTACGACGGGTTCGGCCGAACTTTTCTGCACCGCACTTCCCGCGAGCAACGCGAAAGGCTGGCCCTTCGAATCCTGCCCGCGATATTCGGCGCGCGTCACCTTCATCCGCTCGCTCGCCATGTCGACCTTGTCCTTGGCGAGCAGGAAGCTGATCTCGGTGCGCTGGGTGAAGGGCGAGAAGACGAGCACCGCCGCGACGACCCCGATCACCAGCGGCAGGCCGAAGCGCAGGATGCGCACGACCCGGTCGTGGCTCGACCCGCTGGCCGCCCACATCCGGCGCATCGTGCGATCATGATCGGCGCGTTCTGACATAATCTATCTGCGAATCACTCTCAATCAGGTGTGCGCAAAGATGTCGACTTCGGGCCAACCCGCGAGATCGAGGGCGGCGCGCGTCGGGAGAAAGTCGAAACAGGCCTGCGCCAGATCGGTGCGTCCCTCGCGCGCGAGCCGGACGTCGAACACCTCCTTCATCGCGTGCAGGAAGCGCACATCGCTCGCGGCATAATCGCGCTGCGCATCCGAAAGCTCCGGCGCACCCCAGTCGCTCGACTGCTGCTGCTTCGAGATATCCTGCCCCAGCAATTCGCGCACCAGCTCTTTCAGCCCGTGGCGATCGGTATAGGTTCGAACCAGCTTCGATGCGATCTTGGTGCAATAGACGGGCGCGGTCACGACGCCGAGCGCCTGCTGCAGCGCCGCGATGTCGAAGCGCGCAAAATGAAAGAGTTTCAACCGGTTGGGATCGGTCAGGATCGCCTTCAGCACCGGCGCGCCATAGCTGCTGCCGGGCTTGAAGCGCACGAGATGCTCGTCGCCCGAACCGTCGCTGATCTGGACAAGGCACAGCCGGTCGCGCAGCGGGTTGAGCCCCATAGTCTCGGTATCGATCGCGACGGCGCCCGGCCCGAGCACGCCTTCGGGCAGATCTTCTTCATGAAAATAGACAGTCATGAAAGCCGCCTTAGGCCAAGCCGCCTTGCCGCTCAATGACTGGATTCGCGGGCGGACGACAAGCGACGCCAGGGCACGGCAAAGCGTGCAAGTTTCCGTATCGCTTTCTTGAATTTTCCGTTCGCAGCCTGTGGATAATTAGGTTATATGTTGCGCCGTTAGCGGCATAGGGCGAGTCTGTGCCCAGGGTGAACTGCGTCTCCGTCCGGCGCAAGGAGCCGGTTCAATGGGGTGTGGACGACCGAAAGCGACTATTAGACTATGAGTTTCAACAAGGATCGCCGCGGCCAGCGGGGGCGCGGCAAGCGCGACGATTTCGGCAATTTCGACAGCTTCGAACCCGCTCCCTATGGCGGCGACAGCTATGGCGGCGGCAATCGCGGCGGCTTCGGCGACCGCGATCGCGGCGGCTTCGGTGGTGGTGACCGCGGCGGCTTCGGCGGCGGCGATCGCGGCGGCTTCGGCGGCGGCGGTGGTGGTGGCTTCGGTGGCGGACGTGGCGGCGGCATGCCGGCACAGGTCGTCGGCGAAGGCCAGGGCACAGTGAAGTTCTTCAACCCGTCGAAGGGTTTCGGCTTCGTTGCGCGTGACGATGGCGGCGAAGACGTGTTCGTGCACATCAGCGCGGTCGAACAGGCGGGTCTTCAGGGCCTCGCTTCGGGCCAGCCGCTCGGCTTCACCCTCGTCGAACGCAACGGCAAGGTGTCGGCGATCGACCTCAAGATCGAGGGCGAACCGCTCCCGATCGAGGAATTCGCTCCGCGTCGCGACGATCGCGGCCCCGGCGGCGACCGTCCGGGCGGCGCCCGCGGCCGTCGTCAGCTGACCGGCGAGCGCACCTCGGGTACGGTGAAGTTCTTCAACACGACGAAGGGCTTCGGCTTCATCGCGCGTGACGACGGACAGGCCGATGCCTTTGTGCACATCAGCGCCGTCCAGCGCGCCGGCATGGCAGGCCTCGAGGAAGGCGACCGCGTCGCTTTCGATATCGAGGTCGATGATCGCGGCAAATTCGCCGCCGTGAACATTCAGCCGCATCAGGACTGAACGGCAGAATCACGAAACGGAAAAGGGCGCCCTTGGGCGCCCTTTTTTGTTGCCCGACACCCCTTCCCGCAGGGAAGAGAGGCGATCAATATCCGAGCGTAGCCTCCAGAAACCAGATCCGCTGTTCGGTTTCATCGGCCCAGGTGTCGACAAGCCCGCTCGTCGCAATGTCGCCATCACCCTCGGCCGCAGCCTTTACCTCCTTCAGCTGCGAGAGCAGCGTCCGGTTGTCGGCGGCGAGCGTACGGACCATTCCGTCGGCCTCGACCATCGCCGCGTCATCGTCGCGCACCGACTGGCGGCGTGCGATGTCCCCGATCGAACGGAGCGTCGGGGCGCCATTCTTGCGCACGCGTTCGGCGATCAGGTCGGTCGTCGCCAGAATCTGCGTCGCCTGTTCGTCGAACAGCAAATGAAGTTCGCGAAAGCGGGGTCCCTGGACGTGCCAGTGATAGTTTTTCGTCTTGAGATAGAGTGCGAAGCTGTCGGCGAGCAGCGCGTTGAGCGCGTCGGCAACGGCAGGCTGGTTGTTCTGTGACATGGGGAGCATCCTTTCTGTTGCCCCGCCGATGTAGGGAGTGCCGCCGGTAAAATCCTATTGAACCATTTGGTCGCTATCATCGAAAAAAGCGATGAAACCGGGATATCGGGCGAATGTCCCTACAACAGACCGAACGCGCCGAGCGCGGTTCGCGCGCCCCATAGTGTCAGAATGAGGGCGGCACCCCAGCGGATCAGCCGCGCGGCGCGGCGCTCCGCCAGCACAGCGCCGAAGGCAAGGAAGGGCAGCATCGCCAGAATCCAGCCGATGGTTCCGCCCGCCGCTGCCCACAGGCCCGATCCGCTCGTCGCCGCGAGCGCGCCGATCAGGAAATGGCTGCGGTCGCCGAATTGTGTGACGAGCATCCGTCCGGCAAGCAGCACCGGCGCGGTGTCCCCCGCGGCCTCGCTCGCGCCAGGGCGGCGCCACAGCAAGGCGACGGCGGCCGACAGCATCGCCATGGCGACGAGCAGGGCGACAACCCCCTGCCCGATCAGCCGGTTGGCGATCGCGCCGAAGGCGGCAGCGACCAGCGCATTGACCAGAAAGGCGCCGAAGAAGATCAGCGTGACGACCCGCCGGTCGCGCCGCACATTCAGCAGATCCGAAAGAAAGGCCCCGGTGCGTCCGTCGGCATTGGCAAGCGCGACCGCGACGAGGGCAAGCATGATGGCGTCCATGCGAAAGTCGTGCGACGTCAGCCGTTTGGCGTCAATGCCCGATCAATGCCCCAGCCGCATCGCGACCGAGGCAAGCCACGCTTCCTGCGCCGCAGCGGGCAACGGGCCGCGCGGTGCCAGAACCGCATCGCTCATCGCGTCGAGATAGGTGAGCACCGCAGCGCGATAACCGCCCGCGGCAACCGCCGATTCGAGACGGCTGGCGAGCATCTCGACCGCGGCGAAGCCATGGTCGCGCGCCAGGCAGCGGATATCGTCCACGCCTTGCACCAGTTGCCCGATCGCGCAATGCGGCAAGGCCTCGGCAAGCGCGCCGATCTGTCCGGAAATCCGGTCCTGAATATCGATGAAATGGTCGGTCTGGATACGCATCGTCCACCCCCTGTCCCTGCGACGAGGATGCGCTTCAATGGTTAATGGCAGGTTAGCGCTGGCCGGGGACGCCCGGCTGCTGCTGCTTGTTCCGATACATGTCGCGGTCGGCGGCAGCCAATATGTCGGATTCGGTCATCCCGATCTGCAGCATCGCGATGCCGAAGCAGGCCGACAGCGTGATCGCGTGCCCGTCATAGATTGCGGGTTCGGCGCTCAGCACATGGCCCAGACGATTGACCTGGACGCGCGCACCCTCCTCGGTCGACTGGTCGAGGATCAGCCCGAATTCGTCGCCGCCGATGCGCGCCGCGACGTCGGTCGCGCGAATCGCACTATCAAGGCGCTTGGCGATTTCCATCAGCGCGAAGTCGCCCGCGGCATGGCCGAAGCTGTCGTTGATGAACTTGAGCTGGTTGACGTCGACGAACACGACGGCGGCGCATTCGCTGTGCCGCTCGAAGCGCGCAAGGCGCTGGTGAATTGCGGTCAGGAAATAGCGGCGATTGAACAGCGGGGTCAGCGTATCGCGCTCGGAGACGCGCTCGAGCTCGGCGACGGCGATCTTCAATATCCGGTTTTCGCGGCGCAACGCGTCGCGTTCCCGGCGCAGTTCGCGCAGCTGATCCTCAATGGAGTCAATGGATGCGAAGCCGAGCTGGTCGACTGCGATCCTTGCCCCCCCTACGCTATCCATTCCCTAGTCCCCGGTGCATACCCAGATGGTCCGCCGGCGCGCGCCGGCACGATATACTGCCGGGACGTTAGACAGGACTTCATACCAAGAGGTAAACGCGCCGCGAACATTTGCGCGGCGTTGCCAGCGCGCGGCACAGACTCTAGGGGGATAGCGGCGGCGATTCATCGCCGGGGCAGGAGGGTCGGATAATGAGCGACAGCACGCCGCTCGTCGGGGTCATCATGGGCAGCCAGTCGGACTGGCCGACGATGGCGCATGCGGTCCAGATCCTCGAGGAATTCGGCATCGCGCACGAGGTCCATATCGTCTCGGCGCACCGCACGCCCGACCGGCTCGTCGATTATGCGAAAAGCGCCGCGGATCGCGGGCTGAAGGCCGTTATCGCCGGCGCGGGCGGCGCGGCACACCTGCCCGGCATGGTTGCCTCGATGACGCGCGTGCCGGTGCTCGGCGTTCCCGTCCAGTCGGCTGCACTCAGCGGCGTCGACAGCCTCTATTCTATCGTCCAGATGCCCGGCGGCATTCCCGTCGCGACCTTTGCGATCGGCAAGGCGGGGGCGACCAACGCCGGTCTGTTCGCTGCGGCGCTGCTTGCGAATGGAGATGCCGGCCTCGCGGCGAAGCTCGACGCCTGGCGCGCACGGCAGACCGAAAGCGTCGCGCCGACGCCCGTACGCGAGGGCTGATCCCTTGCTGCCACCCGGTTCCACCATCGGCATACTGGGCGGCGGCCAGCTCGGCCGGATGCTCGCCGTCGCTGCGGCGCAGCTCGGCTACAAGGTTCATATCTACGCGCCCGACGCCGAAAGCGTTGCTGCCGAGGTGACGGCGCATCACAGCCAGGCGGCGTGGGACGATGAACCGCGTCTCGCGGCCTTCGCTGCGGCGTGCGATGCCGTAACCTTCGAATTCGAGAATGTCCCCGTCGACACCGTCCGCTTCCTGTCGGGCCATGTCGCGGTGCACCCCGGTGCGCTCGGGCTCGAAATCGCGCAGGATCGCCTTGCCGAGAAGAATTTCGTCGCCGGCCTTGGTGGCCGCACCGCGCCCTTTGCAGCAGCGCCGAACAACGATGAACTCACTCTTGCGCTCGCCAGGATAGGCGCGCCCTCGATCCTCAAGACCGTGCGCATGGGCTATGACGGCAAGGGGCAGGCGCGCCTCGCGACGCCGGCCGACGCAGACGCCGCATGGGAGACGATCGGCCGCCACGCCGCGATCCTCGAGGGCTTCGTCGCCTTTGCGCATGAATTTTCGGTGATCCTCGTCCGCGGCATCGACGGCGAGGTGCGCTATTGGGATTCGACCGCCAACGTTCATGAAGGCGGCATCCTCGCGACGGCCAGCCTGCCCCCGCCGCAGATCGTCGCCGAGCAGCAGGACGAGGCGCGGGCGATGATGAAGGAAATCGCCGACGCGCTCGATTATGTCGGCGTGCTCACCGGCGAGTTCTTTGCGACCGAAGACGGCCCTGTCTTCAACGAGATGGCGCCGCGCGTCCACAACAGCGGGCACTGGACCATCGAGGGCGCGGTGACGAGCCAGTTCGAGAACCATATCCGCGCCATCGCCGGCCTGCCGCTCGGCAGCACCGCGACGCGCCAGCTTCCGGTCACGATGCGCAACCTGATCGGCGCCGACATCGGCCTGATCCCGGCGCTGCTCGCCGACGAAAACTGTCACGTCCATCACTATAGCAAGACCGAGGTGCGCGAAGGCCGGAAACTCGGCCACGCGACCTGGGCCGGAGCCTCTCCCGCATGAACCGCCCTGAAATCACGCTCATTCTCGCGCGCGCGGAAAACGGCATCATCGGCGCCAACGGCAAGATGCCCTGGCACCTTCCGGCCGATCTCCGTCGCTTCAAGCAGCTCACCATGGGCCGCCCGATGATCATGGGGCGCAAGACCTTCGACAGCCTGCCCGCGATTCTCGAAGGTCGGCGCCACATCGTCCTGACCCGCGATCCCGAATGGCAGGACGAGGGCGCCGAGCCGGTCGCCACCGTCGAGGAAGCCCTGAAGCTCGCCAACGCGCCGCACGTCATGGTGATCGGCGGCGCGGAAATCCATAACCTGTTCCTGCCGCTCGCCGACCGCATCGAACTCACCGAAGTCGCCCTGTCGCCCGAAGGCGACGCGTCGATCGCGGCGCCCGACAGGAACGAGTGGCAGGAAATCGCGCGCGAGGACCAACCCGCCGCCGACGGTCGCCCGGCCTTCGCTTTCGTCACCTTCGCCCGGAAACGCCCATGAAACGCTGGCTCCTCGGCATCCTGCTCCTGCTGATCATCGCCGCAGGCGCCTTCTTCGCGCTGGCGCCGGGGATGACCGAGCGCAGCCTCAACAAGATCGACGGCAAGCCGCTGATTGCGGTCAGCGAACATGCAAGGGCGCTCCACAAGACGCTGACGATCGTCGACCTCCACAGCGACACGCTGCTCTGGCAACGCAGCCTGCTCGATCGCGGCAGCCGCGGCCATGTCGACCTGCCGCGCCTGCAGGACGGCAATGTCGCGCTGCAGGTCCTGTCGAGCGTCACCAAGACGCCGAAGGGCCAGAATTATGACGCGAACGGCGGCGACAGCGACAACATCACCCCGCTGGTGATCGCGCAGCTTCAGCCGACACGGACGTGGAATTCGCTCCTGCAGCGCTCGCTTTGGCACGCCGAAAAGCTGCACGGCGCGGTCGCCGGTTCGCACGGCAAGCTGCAGGTCGTTGCCGACCCGTCCGATTTCGACGCGCTGCTCGCGGCGCGCCGCGGCGATCCCGCGCACACCGGCGCGATGCTCAGCATCGAGGGGTTGCAGGACCTCGAAGGCAATATCGGCAACCTCGACCGGCTCTACGCCGCGGGTTTCCGGATGGCGGGGCTGGCACATTTCTTCGACAATGACGTCGCGGGGTCGATGCACGGGCTGAAGAAATACGGCCTGACCCCGCTCGGCCGGAAGGTCGTGCCGCGCATGGAACAGCTCGGGATGATCGTCGATATCGCGCATTGCAGCCGCGCCTGCGTCGCCGACATTTTGAAGATAGCGCGCCGTCCCGTCGTCTCCAGCCACGGCGGGGTACAGGCGACGTGCAAGGTCAACCGCAACCTCGATGACGACCAGATCCGCGGCGTCGCTGCGACCGGCGGGCTGATCGGTATCGGCTATTGGGATGCCGCGATCTGCGACACCTCGCCCGCCAGCATCGCAAAGGCGATGAAGCATGTTCGCGATCTGGTCGGCATCCAGTATGTCGCGCTCGGCAGCGACTATGACGGCGGCACCACCGTCCGCTTCGACACGTCGAAGCTGGTACAGGTGACGCAGGCGCTGATCGACGCGGGCTTCACCGACGACGATATCCGCGCCGCGATGGGCGGCAATGCGATCCGCGTGCTGCGGGCCGGCGTGCTGCCGTTGAGCGCCGCCGCAAAATGATCCGCCTCGACGGCCATCGCCGCATCGAGGGGGACTTGCGCGGCGGGGTGATCGCGCTGGGCAATTTCGACGGCTTTCATGCCGGCCATCAGGCGGTCGTCGGCCGCGCGGTGCGCCATGCGAAGGACGAGAGCCGTCCCGCGATCGTCGCGACCTTCGACCCGCACCCAGTGCGCTTCTTCAAGCCCGACGTCCCGCCGTTCCGGTTGACCACGCTCGCGCAGCGGCTCGAACTCTTCGGCGCCGCCGGCGCCGACGCGATGCTCGTCCTGCCCTTCGACGCGACGCTCGCTGCGACGACGGCCGAGGATTTCATCACCGGACTGCTGCTGGATCGCTACGGCGCTGCAGGCGTCGTGACCGGCGCCGACTTCGTCTTCGGCAAGGGCCGCGGCGGCGATGTCGTGACGCTCGCCGACCACGCCCGCCGTCTCGGCTTCTTCACCGAAATGGTCGCGCCGGTCGACGATGCGGAGGAAGTCATCTCGTCGAGCCGCATTCGCGATGCCCTTCGCGCGGGCGACTGCGCGACCGCGACGCGGCTTCTCACCCGGCCGTTCACCGTCCGCAACGTGGTGCAGCACGGCGACAAGAACGGCCGCCTGCTCGGCTTCCCGACCGCGAACCTCGAAATGGGGCAGTATCTCCGCCCGCGCTACGGCATCTACGCGGTCACCGGAAAGCTTCCCGACGGCCGCGTGCTGAAGGGCGCGGCGAACCTTGGCATCCGTCCCAGCTTCGACCCGCCGAAGGAATTGCTCGAACCGCATTTCTTCGATTTCGCCGAAGATCTCTACGGCCAGGAAATCGACGTCGCCTTCCACGCTTTCCTTCGTCCCGAGGCGAAGTTCGACGATATGGACGCCCTGATGGTTCAAATCGCGGTGGATTGTGAGCAGGCAAAGGCGCTACTGGCCGATCTGTAATTCCGGGGGGAACGAATGAGCGACCAGGACGATTGGGCGGAAGGCCTTGAAGGGCCGAAGAAAAAGCCGCTGAAGCGCAGCACGAAAATCTTTCTCTGGTCGTTCACCGCGCTCGTCGCGTGGTTGACCCTGTCGAACGCAAGCTGGCTTGCCCCCGACGCGACGGGCAAGCGCATCCTGATCGCGCATCGCGGCGTGTCACAGCTCTTCGACCACCAAGGCATTACCGACGAGACCTGCACCGCGACGCGCATCTTCACACCCGAGCATCCCTATATCGAAAACACCCTGCCCTCGATGAAGGCGGCGATCGGCCGCGACGCGGGGATGGTCAAGTTCGACGTCGCGGCGACGAAGGACGGGCAGGTCGCGGTCTTTCACGACTGGGGGCTCGATTGCCGCACCGACGGCAAGGGGCCGATCCGCGACCGTACGATGGCCGAACTCAAGCAGCTCGACGTCGGCTATGGTTATACCGCTGACGGCGGCAAGACCTTTCCGCTGCGCGGCACGGGCGTCGGCCTGATGCCCAGCCTCGACGAGGTGCTGCACGACCTCGGCCACGCCTCGCTGCTCGTCAATTTCAAGTCGCGCGACCCGAAGGAGGCCGAGCTCGTCCTCGCCAGCTTCGCGCGCGCCGGGATCGACCCGAACCAGCCGCGCTTCGGATTCTTCGGCAAGGCGCCGCTGATGGCAGTCATCCGCGCAAAGGCGCCAAAGGCGTGGACGATGGACCCCGCAAGCGCCAAGCGCTGCACCAAGGATTATATCAAATTCGCCTGGTCGGGCTGGTATCCCGCAAGCTGCGTCGGCGGGACGATCATCGTGCCGCTCGATTATCAGTGGGCGTTCTGGGGCTGGCCCGACCGGCTGCAGGACCGCGCCGCGAAGCACGGCACCCGCGTCCTGATGACCGGTCCCTATGGCGGCGACAAGGACGGCATGGGGCTGAGCCAGGTCCAGCAACTGACCCGCGTGCCCGCCAGCTTCAAGGGCTATGTCTGGATCGACGATATCTACAATCTGGGTCCCGCGCTGCGGCCACGGCAGAAATAGAAGCTGACCCGATTGTCGATCGCCACCCCGGATCAAGTCCGGGGGTGACGAAGCGTTATGGTCCGGCTCCCAATTTCTTTGCTCGCACGCGAATCTGCGCTAAGCGCCGCGGCCATGACCGAAAGCACCTCTGCCCCCGATCAGCGCGACTATCGCGACACCGTCTTCCTGCCCAAGACCGACTTCCCGATGAAGGCCGGCCTGCCGCAGAAGGAGCCGCTGATTCTGGCCAAATGGATCGAGGGCAATCTCGAAGGGCAGATTCGCGAAAGCCGCAAGGGCCGCGATCAGTTCATCCTCCACGATGGCCCACCCTACGCCAATGGCGACATGCACATCGGCCATGCGCTCAACCATATCCTTAAGGACATGGTCGTCCGCACCCAGACGCTGAAGGGCAAGGATTCGCCCTACGTCCCCGGCTGGGACTGCCACGGCCTGCCGATCGAGTGGAAGGTCGAGGAGCAGTATCGCAAGAAAAAGCTCAACAAGGACGAGGTTCCGGTCGAGGAATTCCGCGCCGAATGCCGCGCCTATGCGCAGCATTGGGTCGACACCCAGCGCGAGCAGTTGAAGCGCCTCGGCATCGGCGGCGACTGGGACCATCCGTATCTGACGATGGACTATGAGGCCGAGGCCACCATCGTGCACGAACTGCTCAAGTTCGCCGCCAACGACATGCTCTATCGCGGCGCCAAGCCGGTGATGTGGTCGCCGGTCGAAAAGACCGCGCTCGCCGAGGCCGAGGTCGAATATGAGGATATCGTCTCGACGCAGATCGATGTGGCGTTCGAGATCGTCGAGAGCAAGTCGCCCGCGATCCAAGCGTTACTAGACAAGGGCCACCTCAAAACCTTCGCTGTAATCTGGACCACAACGCCGTGGACGATCCCGGTGAACCAAGCTTTGGCTTACGGTCCCGAAGTGAACTACGTACTCATTCCCGATGGCGGGACCGCTAATACATATTTGGTTGCCGAGCCGCTCGCTGCGGAATTCATCAAGCGGTGCGGTGATGAGTATCGCGGCTTGTATTCGCTTCATGAGAGCGAGTGGCAGGTCGTCAAAGGCGCCGAACTCGCCGGCACCATCGCCCGACATCCGATGCACGCGCTCGGCGGCTTCTTCGCACGCCCGCGTCCCTTCCTCGCGGGCGATTTCGTCACCACCGACAGCGGCACCGGGCTCGTCCATATGTCGCCCGACCATGGCGAGGATGATTTCGACCTCTGCAAGGCGAACGGGCTCGACCCCGTCTTCGCGGTCGAGGGCGACGGCAAATATCGCGCCGACTGGGGCTGGCTCGGCGGTCAGGGATCGGTGATCAACCCCAAGTTCAACGCCCCCGACGGCCCGATCTGCACCGACCTTCGCGAAGCCGGCGCGCTGCTCGCCGCCAGCGCCGATTACAAGCACAGCTATCCGCATAGCTGGCGCTCGAAAGCGAAGGTCATCTATCGCTGCACGCCGCAATGGTTCGTGCCGATGGACAAGGTGATGACGCATATCGAGCCCAAGACCCCGCGCGAAAAGCGCTGGGAGAATGAGGGCGGTGCGATCAATCCGCATGAGGAGGATCTCTGCGACGCCCCGACGCTGCGGCAGGCGGCGATGCAGGCGATCGACGACACGCGCTTCGTCCCCGCCAAGGGCCGCAACCGCATCGGTAGCATGGTCGAGGGCCGCCCCGACTGGGTGCTCAGCCGCCAGCGCGCATGGGGCGTGCCGATCACGCTCTTCGTCGACCGCAAGACCGGCCATTATCTGAACGACCCCGTCGTGAACGACCGCATCGTCGCGGCGGTGAAGGCGGGCGGCGTCGACGCGTGGAACGACGCGCGCGCGCAGGAATATCTCGGCGATCAATATGACGCCGCGAACTATGAGCGCATCGTCGACATTCTCGACGTGTGGTTCGATTCGGGCTGCACCCATGTCTTCGTGCTCGAAAGCGGCCGTTGGCCCGCGCTCGTCCGCCACGACGGCGGCACGCACAGCGCCGACCTCTATCTCGAAGGCAGCGACCAGCATCGCGGCTGGTTCCAGTCGTCACTGCTCGAAAGCTGCGGCACGCGCGGGCAGGCGCCGTACAAGGCGGTGCTGACGCACGGCTTCACGATGGACAGCAAGGGCTTCAAACAGTCGAAGTCGCTCGGCAACACGACCGATCCGGTCAAGGTAATGGAAACCAACGGCGCCGACATCATCCGCCTGTGGGCGCTGTCGGTCGATTTCACCGAGGATCACCGCATCGGCGACGAGATACTGAAGGGCGTCGCCGACCAGTATCGCAAGCTGCGCAACACCTTCCGCTACCTGCTCGGCGCGCTCGACGGGTTCAGCGAAGAGGAACGTGTTACCGACGTCGCGGCGATGCCCGAGCTGGAGCGCTACATGCTCTCGCTGCTCGCCGACCTCGACGCGAAGATGCACCGGGCGGTCGATGATTTCGACTTCAACGGCTACACGCGCCTGCTCGCCGATTTCTGCAATGAGGATCTGTCGGCCTTCTATTTCGACATCCGCAAGGACGTCCTCTACTGCGATCTCGGCCCCGCCGCACCGCTCGGCACGGACACCCGCCGCGCGTACCGCAGCGTGCTCGACATCCTGTTCCACGCGCTGGTTCGTTATGCGACCCCGGTGCTGGTCTTCACCGCCGAGGAAGTCTGGGGCACGCGCTATCCCGGCGCGGGCAGCGTCCATCTGCTGGAGTGGCCGACATTGCCAGCATTGGAACACGACAAAGGCCTGATTCTTCGGAACACCGAGCTGCGCGAGCTGCGCAGCAAAGTTACAGAAGCGATCGAACCATTGCGTCGCGATAAAATTGTACGTTCGAGCCTCGAAGCCGAGGTGACGATGAACGATCTTGAGACGATCCTCCGCGACCTCGATCCCGCGCATCTGGCAGAGACCTTTATCTCCGGGACAGTCCACCTCGTTCCGGGCCATGAAGCCATCACGATCAGGCCAACCGAAAATCACAAATGCGGCCGCTGCTGGCGCCATCTGCCCGAGGTGACCGAGGACGGCAGCTTGTGCAATCGCTGCGAGACGGTATTGGACGCGTGATGAGCCAACGTTCCCCCCATCTCGGCTTCGGCCTGTTCATTGCCGCGGTCGCCTTCGTCCTCGATCAGGTCGCGAAATGGGTCGTCACCGTGCCGCTGTCGCTCGAAACCAAGCCCGGCGGATCGATCGAGATCGTCTCCTTCTTCAACCTGACCTGGGCGCAGAATTACGGCATCTCGCTGTCGATGTTCGCCGACCAGTCGCCGACGACGCGCTGGATCCTCGTCGGCGTCACCGCGCTCGTCGCGACCGCGGTCGCTATCTGGATGACGCGCGAAAAGGCAAAGGGCGACGTGATCGCGCTCGCGCTGATCCTCGGCGGCGCGCTCGGCAATATCGTCGACCGCGTGCGGCTCGGCTATGTCGTCGACTATGCCGACCTGCATTTCGGGTCGTTCCGCCCCTTCATGATCTTCAACGTCGCCGATGCGTGCATCACGATCGGCGTGCTTTTGTTGGTTGCGCGCGCGCTGCTCTTGGGCGAAAAGGCCCCAGCCGCGGACGCCAGCCCGTCCGCCGAGTAAACGGGGCGCATTGGGAGTATTTTGTAAAGTGAACCGGACCACCGCCATTCTCGCCGCCTCGGTGCTTGCAACGACGCTTTCGGCCTGCGGGTCGAACAATCTGTTCAGCCGCGACCGGCCCGACGAGTTCGCGGTGTCGCGTCAGGCGCCGCTCGTCGTGCCGCCCGATTTCTCGCTGACCCCGCCGGCGCCGGGCGCCGCGCGTCCGGGCGGCGAAACCACCGCCGAGCAGACGCTCCGTGCGCTCTTCGGCGGCGCCGCACCGCGCAGCGCAACCGAAACCTCGATCATCGGCAGCGCCGACGGCCAGCGCGGCGACCCCGGCATCCGCAGCAATGTCGGCAGCCCCAACACGCAGGTCGTCGACAAGGGCCTCGTCACCCGTGACATCATCTTCGCCCCCGAAGGCGACGGCCGCGACGCGAGCGCCGCGATCCCGACCTCGTAAGGCGCGACCAGCAATCGACGGATGACGGCCCGGTGATCCCGGGCCGTTTTCTTTTGGCCTGCGCTCAGTTGAACAGGCTCGACAGCAATATCACCGCGACCAGACTTTCGATCATCGCACGCGACGCATGGCCGAACGCCTTCAGCCGCCCGCATTTCAGATGCTGATTGAACCAGGCGGTCTGCAGGAAACCGAACCACAGCAGGCCGAACAACCCGAGCGCGCCGCCCGCCAGCACCGACCAGTCGTGCGCCAGCTTGATCAGGATTTCGCTCGTGCCGAGCAGGATCGACAGCACCGCGGCAACATAGCATTGGCTGTAGAAGGGCGCGCGCAGCGTGTCGCGGTCGACCCGCAATTTCTGGGCACGCACCATCCGCGTCGCCATCATCACCGGAAACAGGCTGTAGCTGACGATGCGCAGAATGATCAGGTCGGTGTTGTTGCTGACCAGCGCCGACAGCCCGACCTTGCTCGCGACCACCGCATCGTTTCCGACCAGCGCGATCTCGGCCGCATGGACGAGGATCAGCGACAAGAGCAGGAACAAGGGCGGGCTCAGCGTATCGGTATATTGCTGGTCGGGCTTGTCGCCCTGTTCACCGTCCGAATAATCCATCATCTTCAGCGGCCGCACCAGCGTGCGCCACAGCGTGACCGGATAGAAAACGAGCCACGACATTACCTCGTAGAGCAGCTCGTCGAGCGACTGCAGGAGGTTGAAGAAGTTCATCCAAGCCCGGCCCAACGGGCGCCCATGCCGACGCCAACCCACGCCAAGCCGAATAGTCCGGCGAAAAGCCCCAAAAGCACGGCCGTCCTGACGATCTTGACTGGCGCGCGAGCATGCCAAGGAGATTTGCCCCGGATCAACCGGCTTCCGAGAAGGAAGAATGTAGCTAGCCCGGCCAAGAAAAACATCATCACTGGAAAACGAAAGGCGCCCGCCCAGCCCAGCGCCGAATCGAGCCCGTTATCGTTAGCCGCAAAATCGAGCAACAGCATGATGATCGACACTAACGGTGCGAAGAGTAGAGAAAGTACGGTTATGCAGCCGGGCATGCTGCTGTTCTGCAAATCGAAGCTCGCGGTCACCAGAACAACTAGCGGGACGAACAGGAGTATCTGGGTCCACGGGATGGGGTCGCGATCCGTAGACAGCAGAAAATCGACGCCGCCAAGGATCAGCACGGCCACGATAGCTAGACCAATCAACGGACCTGCCGACCGCTTCACGGACACAAGGCGCCGTCGATCACGCCGCGCCGCTCACGCCCGCGCGCCGGCCTCTTCGACGCCCGCGCTGTTGTGACGAAGCGCCTTCAGCACGGTATCGACGATCTGCGGCGCGTTGAGGCCCGCCTGGTCATATTGCAGCTCGGGCTTGTCCTGATCCTGAAAGACGTCGGGCAGCCGCATCGTGCGCAGCTTCAGTCCCGCATCGATCAGCCCCTCGTCGCTCGCCATCGTCAGCACATGCGCGCCGAGGCCGCCGATGCTGCCCTCCTCGATGGTGACGCAAACCTCGTGGCTCGCGAGCGTCTTGCGGATCAGCTCCTCGTCGAGCGGCTTGGCGAAGCGCAGGTCGATCACGCTGGTCGACAGCCCGCGCGCCTCCAGCGTGTCGGCCGCCTTCAGCGCTTCGGCGAGGCGGGTACCAAGCGAGAAGATCGCGACGGTCTTGCCTTGGCGCACGACGCGGCCTTTGCCGATCTCCAGCTTCTGCGGAACTTCGGGAAGCGGCACACCGGTGCCGTTGCCGCGCGGATAGCGGAAGGCGATCGGGCCGTCGTCATATTCGGCCGCCGTATAGGTCATATGGACCAGCTCGGCCTCGTCGGCCGCCGCCATCACGACCATGTTCGGCAGGGTCGCGAGATAGGTGACGTCGAACGAGCCGGCGTGTGTCGAGCCGTCGGCGCCGACGAGCCCCGCGCGGTCGATCGCGAAACGCACCGGCAGGTTCTGGATCGCGACGTCATGCACGACCTGGTCGTAGGCGCGCTGGAGGAACGTCGAATAGATCGCCGCGAACGGCCGCATGCCCTGCGCGGCAAGCCCGGCGGCAAAGGTCACCGCATGCTGCTCTGCAATCCCGACGTCGAAGGTGCGCTCGGGATGCGCCTTCGCGAACTTGTCGACCCCGGTCCCCGACGGCATCGCCGCAGTGATCGCGACGATCCTCTTGTCGGTGTCGGCCAGCTTCGCCAGCGTCTCGCCGAAGACATTCTGGTACGCGGGCGGTCCCGGCGGCGCCTTCGCCTGCTCGCCGGTGATGACGTCGAACTTCTGCACGCCATGATATTTGTCGGCGGCGGCCTCGGCGGGGGCATAGCCCTTGCCCTTCTTGGTCACGGCATGGATCAGAACCGGACCATGGTCGCTGTCGCGGACATTCTCCAGCACCGGGATCAGATGGTCGAGATTATGCCCGTCGATCGGCCCGACATAGTAAAAGCCCAGCTCCTCGAACAGCGTCCCGCCCATCGCCATGCCGCGCGCAAACTCGTCGGTCTTCTTCGCCGCCTTGTGCAACGGTTGCGGCAGCTTCCGCGCGAAACGCCGCGCGATCTCGCGCAGCTCGACGAACGGCCGCGACGACACCAGCTTGGCAAGATAGGCCGAAAGCCCGCCCACCGGGGGCGCGATCGACATGTCGTTATCGTTGAGGATGACGATCAGCCGGTTGCCCGCCTGCTCGGCGTTGTTCATCGCCTCATAGGCCATGCCCGCCGACATCGACCCGTCGCCGATCACCGCGATCGCGCGGCCGGGCTCGTCCTTCAGCTTGTTGGCGACCGCGAAGCCCAGCGCAGCGCTGATCGAGGTCGAGCTGTGCGCCGCGCCGAACGGGTCATATTCGCTCTCGCTGCGCTTGGTGAAGCCCGACAATCCGCCGCCGGTGCGCAGGGTGCGGATCCGGTCGCGGCGTCCGGTGATGATCTTGTGCGGATAGCATTGGTGCCCGACGTCCCACACGATCTTGTCGCGCGGGGTCTCGAACACATAGTGGAGCGCGACGGTCAGCTCGACCACGCCGAGCCCCGAACCGAGGTGCCCGCCGGTGGTTCCCACGGCCGAAATCATTTCGGCGCGCAGTTCGTCGGCGAACTGGCGGAGGTCTTCGGGCTTCAGCTTGCGGAGGTCGGCGGGGACATCCACCGTGTCGAGCAGCGGCGTATGCGGACGGTCGGTCATCGCGCCGTCATACTGGTAACCGCAGAAACTGTCGAACGAAAAGGGGCTATTCGCCCTCTTCCTCGCGCGTCTTCGCCGCATCGACCTGTGCATAAAGCCCGCGCACCATCAGGTCGGTGAACACCAGCATGACCCCGATCATGCCGACGAACAGCACGACCGCGACCGCCGGGAACGGCCCGATCATGTCGGCTCCGCCGCGCCGCGTCAGCGCCGCGACCAGCACAGCCGCCGCCATCAGCGCATAACCGGCCAGACGCGGAGCCCGGCTCATATCGCGCCTCGCAGGGAACCAATGGCGGTTCCGGGGCATATCCCAAGGGCAAAAGGGGGTTGGTGCATGAAAGTCACGATGAAGTGAAAAGCATCCCCCCGCAAGACGAAGTCTTTGCATTGTCCCGACAATCCCATACACCCGCACGCCGGGGGCAAGAAAATAGGATGGATATGCCTGATTTGACGTCGTTCTTCCGTTTTGCTGCCGTGCCGCTGGCCGCCGCTGTCGCCGCCATCGCCGCGGTTCCCGCAGCGGCCCAGGACATGGCGCTTCCTTATGATCTGCCCGTCATGCCCGAGACGACGATCAGCCCGGGCATCGCCCAGGGCCTCCTCCCCGACGCCGATGCACCCGTCCGCTTCGTGCAGGACAGTGGCGACATCGACGAGAATATCCTGCTTCCCGCCCAGGGTCCGCATTCCGAAGACGACCGCAAATATGCGCGCGACTATTTCGCGATCGCCGGCGGCGTGATCACCGTGCCCAGCTACAACGGCTCGGACGAGCGCAACGTCCTTCCCGCCTTCTATTTTCGTGGCCGTTACAAGGGCTTCGCCTTCTCGACCCGCGGCACGAACTTCCAGGTCGACCTGATCCGCCAGAAGCGCGGGCAGAAGACCGACATCAAGTTCGGCCCGATCATCAACCTGCGCAGCGACCGCACCGGCCGCATCAAGGACGCACAGGTCGAGGCGCTCGGCGACAGGAAGCTCGCGGTCGAGGCGGGTATTTCCGCCGGGGTCACCCACACCGGCGTCGTCACGAGCGGCTATGACCAGGTCGGCATCCGCCTCGTCGCGCTAAAGGATATCTCGGGCCGCCATGGCAGCTGGGTCGTTTCGCCGACGATCGACTATGGCACCCCGCTGTCGAAACGCGCCTATATCGGCGTTTCCGCCTCGATGAACGTCTATGGCAAGGGCTTCGGCCGCTATTATTTCGACGTCGACCCCGTCGGCAGCGCCGCGAGCGGCCTTCCCGTCTATTCGGGTGCAGGCCGCAAGGCGACGCTCGGCAAATATACGATCGGACTCGCGGGCGCCTATGGCCTGTCGGGCGACCTGCGAAAGGGATTCGTGCTGATCGGTGGCGCCCAATATGGCCGCATGACCAGCCGCTTCGCCGATTCGCCGATCGTCGACATCGCGGGCAGCAAGAACCAGTGGCTCGCCGGCGGCGGGGTCGCGTACCAGTTCTAGGCGGCGAACCCCGCCATCCGCATCCGCGCCTTCATCGCATCGACGAACAGCCGCACCGACGGCAGCGCCGCGCGTGAGGGTTCGAAAAGCAGGTGGATCGGCAGCGGCGGCGGTGCCTCGTGCGCCAGCAGCGCGATCAGCCGCCCCGCGTCGATCGCTTCGGCGACCTGATAGCTCAGGAGGTTCGCGATCCCCTGACCGGCCTCGGCGGCGGCGATCGCGCCGTCGACGGTGTTGACGATCAGCCGCGGTCGCCGCTCGAAACGCCAGCGCCCGCTCGCGAGCTGCCATTCGTTCGTCGTGCGCGGTCCTTCCATCCCGATCACATCATGCCCGCCGAGATCGGCGATCGCAGACGGCGCGCCGCGCCGCGCCAGATAGGCGGGGCTGGCGACGAGCATCTGCCGTACCGTCGCGATCCGCACCGCTTTCAGGCTCGAATCGGCGAGCGCGCCGATCCGTACCGCGACGTCGATCCCCTCCTCGACGATGCGGACATTGCGGTCGATCAGCATCATCCGCACCGAAAGCTCGTCATGCCCGACCAGCATCGCGTCGACGACGGGCACTACATGCAGGCGGCCGAACATCACAGGGGCGGTCAGATAGAGCTGGCCGCGCGGTTCGGCCTGCGCACCGCGCACCGCGCGCTCGGCATCGGCCAGTTCGCCGAGCAACCGCCGCGCCTCGCCCAGAAAGGCAGTTCCGGCATCGGTCAGTGCAACTGCGCGCGTCGAGCGATGGAACAGCGCCGTTCCCAGCCGCGCCTCGAGCGCCGCGATCCCCCGCGTTACCGCGGGGGGCGAGCTGCCCAGCCTGCGCGCCGCGGCAGCGAACCCGCCCTCCCCCGCGACCGCAACGAACATCTCCAGCGTCTGCAACCGATCCATGATTATTCCACTTACCGGAATTAACTTGTGCGATCTTTCCCGATTATCACCCCACACGCAACGCCCTAGATTGGTGACGCGAACGGAGAGCCGCACCCCCTCCTCCGGCTGCTTCGTTCGCACTTTCGCTCGGAAAGACCCCCAAGATGGCACGCAATTACCGGCACACCCTCTTCGACGACACGGTCAAGGCCCTTCAGGAGCAGCACGGCTCGCGGGCTTCCTATGCGAAGATGGACGCCGGTGCCGACGGCACCCCTGACACGCTGACCGACAAGGAAATCGCCTTCATCGAGGCGCGCGACAGCTTTTATATGGCGAGTGTCAATCCGGAGGGCTGGCCCTATATGCAGCACCGCGGCGGCCCCGCCGGGTTCCTGCGCCACATATCGGGCAACCGCATCGGCTTCGCCGACTATCGCGGCAACAAGCAATATATCAGCACCGCAAATCTGATGGGCAACGACCGCGTCTCGCTGTTCCTGATGGATTATCCGAACAAGGAACGGCTGAAGCTCGTCGGCCATGCGCATGGCGTCGAGCTCGCCGACGATCCCGCTGCGGTCACCGCGCTGATGCCCGAGGGCTATCGCGCGACGCCCGAGCGCGCCTTCTTCATCGATGTGATCGGCTGGGAATGGAACTGCTCGCAGCACATCACCCCGCGCTTCACCGAGGCCGAAATTTCGGCGGCGATCAAGCCGATGGCCGCCGAACTCAACCAGCTGCGCGCCGAAGTCGCCGCGCTGCGTGCAGAAAGGAACGGAAAATGACCACGACCTTCACCGAGGGTGCGCACCATATCGGCCTCGCCGTCCGCGACGTCGCCGAGGCGCGCGATTTCTTCGTCGAAGCGCTGGGCTTTGCCGTCGCCGCCGAACGCCCCGACTATCCCGCGATCTTTGTCAGCGACGGCACGACCTTGCTCACGCTCTGGCAGGTCGCAGACCCGGCGAGCGCGACGCCATTCGACCGCCGCGCGAACATCGGCCTCCACCATCTCGCACTCCGCGTCACCGACATCGACACGCTCCGTACCGTCTTTGCGCGCGTCCAGAACCATCCCGGCACCGTGATCGAGTTCGACCCCGAACCGATCTGCGAGGGGGCGACGACGCATCATTTCATCTGCGCAATGCCCGGTGGTATCCGCATCGAATTCGCTACGCCCTTCGCCTGAAAGGTCCAGTCAATGTCCCGTCCCCCGCTTCCGCCATTCGACCACGACAGCGCCGTGCAAAAGGTCCGCCTTGCCGAGGATGGCTGGAACAGCCGCGACCCGGCGCGCGTCGCGCTCGCCTATACGCCGGACAGCGTGTGGCGGAACCGTTCGACCTTTATTACCGGCCGCGCGGCGATCGTCGATTTCCTGACCGCCAAATGGCAGCGCGAGCACGACTATCGGCTGGTCAAGGGCCTGTGGGCCTTCACGGGCAACCGTATCGCGGTGCGCTTCGCCTATGAATGGCACGACGACGCCGGCCAGTGGTGGCGTTCTTACGGCAACGAGAATTGGGAATTCGCCGACGATGGCGAGATGCGCCGCCGCATTGCGGGCATCAACGACGTTGCGATTGCCGAAACCGACCGCCTGCTGCACTGGGCACGCGACGGCGCGGGCGACCGCCGCCCCGAAGATCATCCCGGGCTGGACGAGCTCGGCCTTTAGCGCCGCGTATAGACCCAGCTCATCGCCTTCGACCCGTCGATCGCGGAGATCGTCGCCGTCATGACGTCGCCATCGCGCGCATACCGGATCCGCTGCGGATAATCATGCGCGGGGTTTTCGAAGGTCGCCGACGTGACGTCATGTTGCGCGAGGCGGAATTCGACCGGCGCGCCACCGCCGGGCTGCGCGATATAGGCAAGCGTGCCGTCCTTGCCGGGCTGTATCCGCAGAAACTCGAATTCCCGTAGCGCGTCGGCGCGTCCCGACCGGCTCGCGCCGAGCATCGCTCCGCCGCGCGGCACGGTCCAATATTCCTCGGTCCAGCGGCCCTCCTTCTCCTGCACCCAGCTCCCCGCCATCCACGCGAGGGCGTCGATCTTTGCGGGTGCAGCTGCGGCAAGGAGCAATGCCGACAATCCGGCGAGCAGGATTTTCATGAAACACCTCCCTTTGCCGCCTTGTGCCACGTCCGGGACGCCCCGTCTTGAACCGACGCGACAATCGGGGTCTAAGTCCCACGATGGACTATAGCGAAAGCGCTCCGCCGCCGCATCTCGCGGGCCTGATCAAGGCGCGCTGGTCGCTCGCCGCCGGCGCGCGTCCGGGCGAATGGATCGAACAACAGGCGACGCCCGACGGCTGCGTCGAGATCATCCGCCGCACCGCGGGCCGCTCGCGCTGGGATGGCGACCAGCCCGACAGCTTCGTCGTGGGGCTGGTCGACCGCGTGCAGCCCTTCGAGGTAAGCGGTGATTCGCGGTTCGAGGCGCTGCGCCTCTGGCCATGGGCGTGGTCGCTGGTCGGCGACATCCCGCTCGCCTCGCTCCACGGCCGCTGGGCGCCGTGGCGGGCAGATTTCGACGCGATCGGGATGCGCCTTGCCATGGCAACCGATCTCAACGCCATCGGCGGCGCGCTGATTTCCGCCCAGGGCGTCGCCGCCATGGGCGCCGCCACCGGCATGCCGCCGCGCATGCTCCAGCGCTGGTTCGCGCGCCATGTCGGCCTGCCGCCGCGCACATGGCTGCGCCTGATCCGTTTCCAGAGCGCGTTCGAAACACTACCCGGCGAGCCGAGCCTCGCCGGCCATGCCGCAGCGCAGGGCTTTGCCGACCAGGCACATATGGCGCGCGAATTTCGGGCGCTCGCCGGGGTTCCGGCAACGACAGCGCGTCGCCGGGCGCGGGGCCCCTTCCTCGGCTAGGCCGTCTCGCGCCCGGCAAAGGCAGCGCGCGCCGCCAGCACCGCGTCGAACTCGCTTTCGATCCACCCGAACAGCGGCGCCATCGCCTTTTGCAGCGAGGCGCCGAGCGACGTCAGATGATATTCGACATGCGGCGGCACCGTCAGGAAATCGCGCCGCTCGACAAGCCCGTTCGCCTCGAGCGCGCGTAGCGTCTGCGTCAGCATCTTCTGGCTGATGCCCCCGATGCGGCGCTTGAGTTCGCCGTTGCGATGGATCCCGCGCCCCACGACGAGCAGGATCAGCAGACTCCAGCGGTCGCCGATCAGATCGAGTATCTCGCGCGACGGGCAATTCTGCGCGAGCGGGTCAGCTTTTTCTATACAGGCCGCAACAATCATTTCTGCAGTTACCTATAGGTGCGTACTACACTATTGGTTCCTACCTCATCATCTTCGCTTCCGCAAGCCGCCGGCTCCCTTGGCGGCAGAGGAAGGACGCGTATCATGACCCAAATTGCCATCATCTATCATTCGGCCTTCGGCCACACCGACGTGATCGCGAAGGATGTCGCGGCGGGCGTAGCCGCCGCCGGGGCGACGCCGGTGCTGCTCGCAATCGAGGCCGGCCAGACCGATTTCGACGAATTTTTCGCGGTCGCCGCCGAATCCGACGCGCTGATCTTCGGCTCGCCCACCTATATGGGCAATGTTTCGGCTC
This sequence comes from Sphingopyxis sp. BSN-002, assembly GCF_022024275.1. NCBI lineage: Bacteria > Pseudomonadati > Pseudomonadota > Alphaproteobacteria > Sphingomonadales > Sphingopyxidaceae > Sphingopyxis > Sphingopyxis sp. BSN-002. Next base: position 2,467,929 of record NZ_CP091804.1, on the reverse strand, counting down.
CGGCGAAGACCTTCATGGACGCCAGCGCCAAGGTCTGGTTCGGGCAGGGCTGGAAGGACAAGATCGCTGCCGGCTTCACCGTCTCCGCCTCGCCCTCGGGCGACAAGCTCAACACGCTGACCAGCCTCGCGATCTTCGCGGCGCAGCACGGGATGGTGTGGATCGGGACCGGCCAGATGCCGGGCAACAACGACGACACGTCGGCGGCAACCGACGTCGAAAACCGTCTCGGCAGCTTCATCGGCGCGATGGCGCAGGCGGCGAACGAAAGCGCCGAAGTGACCCCGAAAGCCGGCGACCGCGCCACCGCCGTCTCGCTCGGCAAGCGCGTTGCCGAAGCCGCGGCGCGCTGGCGCGCCGGCGCGCGCGAAACCGTCGCGGCCGCCTGACGCGTCGACCCGCGCGCTGCCGATTCGGGCAGCGCGCGGGCGATGCTTACATCTTGCGGGCGGGGGCGGCCTTCGCCGCGACCTTGCGGTGCGGCGCTGCCGGATGCTTCGCGGCGACGCGATGCTTCGGCGCCGCCCGGTGCTTCGCCGCGGCATGACGCTTCGGCGCGACGCGATGTTTCGCCGGCGCGCGGTGCGGGGCGACCGCATGACCTTCGCGCTGCATGCAATTGTCGGTCACCGTCTTCGAACAGATCGGCGTCGCATCCTGCGCGCTCGCTGCCGTCCCCGACAGCGCGAGAAGAGTAGCGGCGCCCAGCGCCTTGAGCATGATCCTCTGCATGATTTTGCCTTCCTTTCATCCCGTGGATGGGAAGGCAGGATCATCGCACGGCCATCATGGCCGCGCGGCGTCCGCGACATTACAACCGCGCAATGCGGTCAGCGGACGATCCGCACCGGCATATGCACGAAACCGTGCAGGAACGGGCTCGGCAGCCGCTCGGCCGGACCCTGCGGCTCGATGCGAATCCCGCGCGCGACGATCTCCTCGATCAACGTGCAGAGCTGGATTTCGGCGAGCCGCGCCCCGACGCAGCGGTGGATGCCGTGGCCGAAGGCGACGTGCCGCCGCGCATTGTCGCGACCGACGTCGAAGCGTTCGGGATCGGGAAACAGGCTGTCGTCGTGATTGCCCGAAATATACCAGAGGATCACCTTCTCGCCCTTGCGCAGGCTTTGCCCGCCCAGCTCGACGTCGCGCGTGCAGGTGCGGCGCATATGCGTCACCGGTGACTGCCAGCGGATGATCTCCTGCGCCGCATTGGGGATCAGCGACGGATCGGTGCGCAGCCGGTCGAGCTCGCCCGGAAAGCGGTGCAGCGCCTCGACCAGCCCGCTCATCGAATTGCGCGTCGTGTCGTTGCCCCCGACGATCAGCAGCGCGATATTCGCGAGCCGTTCCATCGGATTGAGGCTCCCCATCGCCTCGCTATGCACCATGCGCGAGAGCAGGTCGTCGGTCGGCGGCATCGCCTTGCGCTTGGCGAACTCCTCGTCGAAGCGCGCGAGCATCGCGGTCATCTCGGCCATCCATTGCGCGCGATATTCCTCGGTCGCGGTTTCGGGCGAGACATTGCCGCCATAGTCCGACCAGCGCTTGAGGTCGTGGCGCTCCTCCCACGGGAAATCGAACAGGATGCACAGCATCCCGATCGTCAGCGGCACCGACACACTCTCGACCCAGTCGAAGGTCTCGCCGACGGGCAGCGCGTCGAACAGCTCGCGCGTCCGCTGCTTCACCGTCTTTTCGCGCTCGGCCATCTGGCTGGGGTTGAAGGCGGGGGCAATCACCTTGCGCTGCGCGGTGTGGACCGGCGGGTCGGCAGCGATGAAATTGGGCAGGTTCGACTGCGGCGGCGGGTCGGCGATGACGATGTTGCCATTCTCCCACGACGAGGAAAAGGTCATCGGATCGAGTTCGACCTGCTGGATCAGCGCGTGGCTCGCGACCGACCAATATCCGCCATACGGGCTGTCGGGACACCAGCTCACCGGCATCTCGGCGCGCAGTTTCGCGAAAGGCACGCGCCAGCGATCCTCGACATAGAGCGCGATGTCGCTGACATCGACCGGGTTCACCGCACGCGCTTCGTCCATCACCGACGCCATATCGCTCTCCCGCCGCCCGCGATGGTCGCGGGTCTTGCACCGGCGACTATGGCATGGCCTGAAAACGAGTCCACCCATAGTGATCCCCGGCGAAAGCCGGGGCCCACAGAAGCCTTGCGTTCACCTCATACAGGCCCCGGCTTTCGCCGGGGATCACGGATTACATATCATTCTCGCGCAGATAGCGGTTGATTTCCGACGGCGACGCCGCGCCGCTGCAGCCGCCCTTGCGGACGTACACGCACTGCTTCTGTTCGCCGCCGCTGCACGCCGTCTTCTCGAACGCCGGCGACAGCTCCTTCTCGAAGCCGTCCCAGACCACGGCATAATTATAGAGCGCAGGATCGATCTTCGCGTCGCCGCGCCCGCGGATGAAGATGGGCACGTCGCGCCGCAGCCGCGCATAGCCGTAGGTGCCGTCGAACTCGCGCCCGACCAGCGCGAAGCCGCAAAGATCGGGTCGCGCCCGCGCGGCGTCGATCGCCTTCGCGGTGAAGTCCGTCACGATGAAAGTGTCGCGCGCCTTGTACACCGGCACCACCGTCGCCGCGGCGAGCAGCCAGACGATGACCAGCAGCCGTATCCTGCTCTCCGCGCTCAACCCGCGCTGCTTCGCCCACCACTCGGCAAAGTCCGCCGTCGCCACCCCCGCGAGCAGGATCAGCGCGCTCAGCGACGGGATCAGGAAGCGATATTCCTTATGCCCGATGAAGCTGTGGACGACGATATTCGCCACCGCGAAGAACAGCAGCAGCGGGTAGCGCTTTGCGCCCCACGCGGCGAGCGCGAGGATGGGAAGTGTCCAGACGGACCAGACTTGCCAAACTTCGCTCACATAGCCCAGCGGGCCGGAGACGCCGTAGCGGGCGGAGACGTTGTCGACGATGTTGCGGGTGAAATTATTCACCATCCATTCAAAGGGATAGTCGCCGCCGAGCCAGTCGCTGCCCGCGCCGACCGTGAGCGCCAGCAAACTGCCGCCAAGCAAAGGCACGAAGCCCGCAAAGCGCACCGTCCAGAGATACCACAGCGCCGTCAGCCCGATCGCGGGCGCGAGGTGCGGGCGGAACAGGAAGGCCAGCCCCAGTGCGAAGCCGATGCTTGCCAGCACCCGCGCGCTCCAGTCGCGCCTGGCCAGCAGCGCGATCGCGGGGACGGTCAGCAGCGCCGCCATCTGCTCGGTCAGCGGATGCGGCGCGAAGCCGACAAGGTCGGTCCAGACGGCCGCGACCAGCCCCGCAGTCCAGAAATGCGCCCGCGACACCCGCGCCCCGAGCCATCCCGCCGCACCGACGATCCCCAGCGACAGGATCGCCATGACGACCCGCGGCAACAGGATCGGCAGGCGGCTGTCGGGGGCGATCCACTCGCCGAGCCGCATCGGCCACGACAGCAGCCACGGATAGAGGTCCGCGCGCATCCCGTCGCGATATTCCCAGGTCATCACCGAATAGGCGTGCGTCGTGCGGAACGCGCCCTCGAGATATTGATACACCTCGTCGGGGTGCAGCACCGTCTCGAACCACGCCGACACCAGCCGCAAGGCCAGCGCCAGCCCGAGCACGACCATCCAGTCGCGCCGCGTCACTTGTTGTGTTGGATTGTCCCCCATGCGCTGGTCGTAGCTTGCGCGATTCGCGATGTCACCGCCCCACTTCGTCATTCCCGCGAAGGCGGGAATCCCGCTTGATACCGATGGTGCGCGAAAAAGCGGGATCCCCGCCTTCGCGGGGATGACGGGAAGGGGAGCGGAATGGCGAGAGATTGGGATAGCCACCGGCCATCGCTCCCCCTATAACCCTCCCCATCCCCGGGGAGCCTGTGTGAAGCAGCAGGTTGAGAGCGGAACATCCCGCGACCCGTCGAACCTGATCCCGGTAACTCGGGCGGAGGGAGGGCCGGCGTTCCTACCGGAAAACCGTCTTTCGCTCCGATCAAAAATGGAGCGACTGCACATGGCCGACATCGACGCGAAATTCGAAAACTCCGCCCCCATCGGGGTGACGACCGGCCCAATCCGCGGCAGCCGCAAGATCCATGTCGCGACCCAGACCGGCAGCGGCATCCGCGTCGCGATGCGCGAGATCGACCTCGACCCGCATTCGGGCGAGCCGCCGGTCCGCGTCTATGACACCAGCGGGCCTTATACGGACGCCAATGCGACGATCGACATCAACGCCGGCCTCGCCGAACTCCGCCGCGACTGGATCTTCGGCCGCGGCGACGTCGAGGAAGTCACCCAGCGCGAAGTCCGCCCCGAGGACAACGGCCAGCTCGGCCCCGACCGCAGCGGCGGCGTCCCCGCCTTCCCCAACGTCAAGAAGCAGGTGCTCCGCGCCAAACCCGGCGCGAACGTCAGCCAGATGCACTATGCCCGCCGCGGCATCATCACGCCCGAGATGGAATATGTCGCCGAGCGCGAGAATCTCGGCCGCGCGCGCCTCGCCGAATACAAGCGCGACGGGCAGGACTGGGGCGCCAGCATCCCCGATTACGTCACCCCCGAATTCGTCCGCGACGAGGTCGCGCGCGGCCGCGCGATCATCCCCAGCAACATCAACCACCCCGAAAGCGAGCCGATGGCGATCGGCCGCAACTTCCTCGTCAAGATCAACGCCAATATCGGCAACAGCGCGGTCGCGTCCGACGTCGCGTCCGAGGTCGACAAGATGGTCTGGTCGATCCGCTGGGGCGCCGACACCGTCATGGACCTGTCGACCGGCCGCAACATCCACGACACGCGCGAATGGATCATCCGCAACTCGCCCGTCCCGATCGGCACCGTCCCCATCTATCAGGCGCTCGAAAAAGTCGGCGGCATCGCCGAGGACCTTACCTGGGAAATCTTTGCCGACACGCTGATCGAGCAGGCCGAACAGGGCGTCGACTATTTCACCATCCACGCGGGCGTGCGCCTTCCCTACGTCCCGCTCGCGGCAAAGCGCATGACCGGCATCGTGTCGCGCGGCGGAAGCATCATGGCGAAATGGTGCCTCGCGCATCACAAGGAAAGCTTCCTCTACGAACGCTTCGACGAGATTACCGAGATCATGAAGGCCTATGACGTCGCCTACAGCCTCGGCGACGGCCTCCGCCCCGGCAGCATCTATGACGCGAACGACGAGGCGCAATTCGCCGAACTCTACACGCTCGGCGAACTCACCAAGCGCGCCTGGGCGCAGGATGTGCAGGTGATGATCGAGGGGCCGGGCCACGTCCCGATGCACAAGATCAAGGAGAATATGGACAAGCAGCTCGAAGCGTGCGGCGAGGCGCCCTTCTATACGCTCGGGCCGCTCACCACCGACATCGCGCCGGGTTATGACCATATCACCAGCGGCATCGGCGCCGCGCAGATCGGCTGGTACGGCACCGCGATGCTTTGCTACGTCACGCCCAAGGAGCATCTCGGCCTGCCCGACCGCGACGATGTGAAGGTCGGCGTCGTCACCTACAAGCTCGCCGCCCACGCCGCCGACCTCGCCAAGGGGCATCCCGCCGCACAGGTCCGCGACGACGCGCTATCGAAAGCGCGCTTCGAATTCCGCTGGCGCGACCAGTTCAACCTGTCGCTCGACCCCGACACGGCGGAGCAATATCACGACCAGACGCTCCCCGCCGAGGGCGCCAAGTCGGCGCATTTCTGCAGCATGTGCGGTCCCAAATTCTGCTCGATGAAGATCAGCCAGGAAGTCCGCGACTTCGCGAAGCTGCAAAATCAGGACAGCGCCGGCTTCATCGCCGCCGAAGAGGCCGAAAAGGGCATGGCGAAAATGAGCGAGGTTTATGAGGAAACCGGGCGCGAGCTGTATATGGGGGCCGGTGGGCGGGAGCATGATTGAGCCATAATGCCAGCTTTGACGCCCCTCGACTCAATCAACAAATATGATACTTTCATTAAATAACGAGCATCGCATCAACATGGCGCGAGACAATGGGAACAGGGGCTGCAATGAGCGAGTTCAAGAATATAAACTTCGGATTTGCGAGTGCTGAGAAGGAAAAAGCAAAGAATCCAGAATTGCTTATAAATGGGTACGTGGATTTCGAGGGGGCGTATAAAAGCGCCATAAAGGGCGATGAGTTCCTCTATCTTGGATATAAAGGATCCGGAAAATCAGCAATTGGCAAAAAGATCGAGCTAGAATCAGAGAACTCTCACGATCTTTTTGCAAAAATCATATTTATTGGTGACTTCCCATTTACGTCATTCGCCAAGATGGTGAAGGGCACGCCCGAACCGGAAGCGCGGCTCCCAACAGCATGGGCTTGGCTTCTTCTTCTCTACGTCATGCAATCGCTCGATTCCGACAACGGTCTATCTCACTCCAACAAGGACGTTTGGGATAGATCAATCGCCGCCCTAAGAACCGCCGGCATGATAGGCGATGCCGACATCAGCTCACTAGTTAAGAGAACAACTAAGCGCGGATTTCGGGTCGGAATACCGAAAGTTCTAGAATTCGAAAAATCCAGTGAAGAAAATTCTGATGCAGATCTTGCTGTTTACGTTGATTCCCTAAAAGAAATTATAAAGGGATCATCAACTGAAAGCAGGCACATTATCGTTCTAGATGGCCTAGATGACATTGTAACAAAAAGAGAAATACAATTCACATCAATTGGATCACTTATACTTGAATCAGGCAGGCTTAACGAGCTTTTTGCTGAGTATGGCCTTCCAGTTAAGATAGTCATATTGTGCAGAACGGATCTATTCGAAAAAACCTCCAATGCAAATAAGAACAAAGTGAGACAAGACTACGCCGTCGAACTTGATTGGTATCACGACCCGAGAGAACCAAAAAATAGTCATCTGGTAGAAATAGCTAACGCTAGAGCAGCCCTGAGCCTGAAGAAAGAAATTGATGTGTTTCACGATTTCTTTCCTATAGAAGTAGATCGGACGCCTTCTGTCACTTACTGCTTAGAAATGACTAGGCACACCCCTAGGGATTTTCTACAAATCCTGTCTCACACTCAAAAATTTTGCGATGGAAGCCGCCTCACAGTTGAACAGGTAAAAAGTGGCCTCAGAGATTATTCCATAAAGTATTTTCTTCCCGAAATAAAAGATGAGTTAAATGGATACTGCACTCAGGCAGAGATCGACGGATTTGTTAGAGCCGTATCACGATTGAAGAAGAGAGAGTTTGCATATCAGGAATTTATCGCTGAAATGAAAGAGGAGAGAGTAGAGGAGTCTGAGGCAAGAAAAGTTCTTGAGGCTCTTTTTGAATGCAGCGCCCTAGGCACAATATCAAAGCGGCCAAGCGGAATGAGCTATTTCACATTTAAGTTCAGAAATAGGAATTCTGTATTCAATTCTAATGAGAGGATAATTTTACATCGTGGCGTGTGGAAAGCATTGAATTTGGTATAGATTTCCGCTTGTCCATTACATCATCGACACGCGTGAACGTTAAGCCGGTGATTTGAAATTTACGCATCACGCTACCTCTTACGGCCGCCATTGCCTCTTAAGGTTCGCCTGTCGATTGAGCCGTATACTCGTTTTCGCTCTCGTGACGTCCATCGCCAGAATCTGACCGGCACCAATCGAGAGCGAGTCGGCCCCGCCCACACCATGCTACACTCCCACCCATGCGCGCCCGGAATCCCCTTTACATCATGGCCAAGCCGCCGCCGGAGGTGCAGGCGGCGATCGCCGCGTTGCCGCGCAACGACCCCGGGCGCGGCCCCGAGCTGCTCCATGTCACGCTCATCTCGCTCTACGACCTCTATTATTCGCCGCCCGAGTGGCTGCCCGCGACCATCGCCGCGCTGGACGGCTTCGCCGCGAACCCCTTCCCGCTCCGCTTCGACCGGATCGAGAACCGCAAGGCGGTGACTTTGCGCACGCGCGATCCGCTGGCCGAGGCGCGGGCGTTCCAGAAGGCGCTGGTCGACCATCTGCTGCGCGAAAAGGCGCCGATCATGGACGGCACCACCCCCGAACCGCACATCACGATCAACTATCGCGGCGACCGGCTGAATGCCCAGAAGATGCCGCCGATCGGCTGGACGGTCGACGAGATCATCCTGACCGAAAGCATCGTCGGCAAGACCACCCATGTCGAACATGGGCGCTGGCCGCTGCGCGGGGGTGCGGGCTGACAGCCGTTTTTGGGTGGGGAGCGGACGCCTCTTTATCGTCATCCCGGCGAAGGCCGGGATCTCACCCTATCGGAAAAACGCACCGGCGAGATCCCGGCCTTCGCCGGGATGACGAAAGGGAGAAATCCTCCCTGTCGCGAAGCGATGGGGAGGGGGACCGCTCGCCAAGCGAGTGGTGGAGGGGCCGCGACGGCAGCTCCCATGCCCCTCCGTCAGCGCTGCGCACTGCCACCTCCCCACGGCTACGCCGCAGGGAGGAGTGGATCGCGCCTTCCATTGCCAGCCCCCGCCTGCAAGCCTATCCTCCCGCCATGTCGCACGCCTCGAACATCGTATATTGCACCGGCCCCGGCGACCCGCATGCGCTCGACGGGATTTCGCGGCGCCACCGCAGCGGCGATCTCGACAAGCTGTGCCCGGTCTGCGCGGGCTATGGTCAGTGGAATACGCAGATCGACCTGGTCAGCCACCGCTCGATCCGCCACGCCTGCCCCAAATGCGACGGGCGCGGGTGGATCGAGACCGGCGACGACTTGGTCCCCTCGCACACCATCGAGCGGAGCGAAGCGGGGCATCCGGTGTGGACGGTGCGGCTCGATCCGTCGGACGATATCGAGTGATCGCGCGCGCCGCGCTTACCCCGCCGTCAGACCCAGCGCGCCGCGCACCCATGCGGGCCACCAGTCGCTGAGATAGGCGACCGCCGCCCCCGCGAACGCGAGCGCATAGATACCGCCGCCCCACAGCAGCACCCGGTGCACCCGCCCGCGCGTCGCGACATCGTACAGCGCCGCGGCCGCGACCAGCGCGATCGTCCCCGCCCAGTTGCCGAGGAGGGTGCCCCAGAAACCGTCGCCCAGCAGCATGCCGATCGGCTCGCCCCACCAGCGCCCGAACGCCGCCGACAGGATCACCGCGGTCGCGAGCAGGATCAGCCTTTTATGCGCCGCCGGGTCGCCGCGCTTCACGAATGCCAGCGTCGCCGTACCCGCGAACAGGATCATCGACGTCAGCGGCAACGCGAAAAAGCGCGCATTTTCGGGATCGCGCGGCGCATAGAAGCGCTGGCTGTGGATCTCGGCGGCGATCGCCGACACCGTCATCACCGGAACCAGTATGACGAGGCTCAGCCCCAGCAGCCGATGCAAATCGTGCCGCCGCGCGCCGATCAGCAGCGCCTGTACGGTCAGGATCGCCATCCACGCGAAAAAGGCCCAGACGTGGATTTCGAGCATCGCGGGCGCGGGATAGTCGGCCGTGCCGCCGAAGCGTTTTGCGATCTGCGGCGCAAAGCCCATCGCGACGCCGATCCACGACATGGCGATGAACGCCAGAAAGAACAGCCGGTCGGCGCGATGTCCCGCCGCGAACCCCGGACGCGTGCCCGCCATATATCCCCCTCACCGACCCGCGGGCACAGCATCATGCGCGTACCGCAGGGTCAAATGAAAACGCCCCGCCGGCTTTCGGCCCCCGCTCGCAGGCACCCCCTTCCCTCGCGGCGCGCGCCATGCTTCACCGGCAAGCGGAGGATTGATCGATGACCGACACCGGACCCGCACCCGTCGGCCCCGACATGGGGGCCACCTTCTATCACGGCACGCGCGCCGACCTGAAAACCGGCGACCTGCTCACCGCCGGGCGGGGGAGCAATTATCGGGCGGCGCCGATGTCGTGGATCTATTTCTCGGCCGCGCTCGAATCGGCGATCTGGGGCTGCGAGCTGGCCGCCGGCGACGGCCGCGAGCGTATCTATATCGTTCAGCCGACGGGCGACTGGTTCGACGATCCGAACCTGACCGACAAGAAATTCCCCGGCAATCCGACGCGCAGCTATCGCAGCCGGGCGCCGCTGCGGATCGTCGGCGAGGTCGAAAGCTGGACCCCGCACGCGCCAGACGTGCTCGCCGCGATGAAGGCGAATCTGGCGCGGCTGCAGGCCGAGGGCGCGCCGATCATCGACTGACGGCTTGCCAAAGCGGCGCTACAAATGTAGCGCATGGGTCGGTTCAACTTGCCCGCCCGGGAGCCCCGATGCTTACGCCCCTGCTCACCCTCGCCGCTGCCGCAACGCCCGCGGCCCCCGCCGCCTCACCCGCCGACCTCGCCGCGATCGAGGCGACCTGCTTCGACTATGTCGACGGCCAGCTCGAGGGCGATCCCGAGCGCGTGAAGCGCGCGCTCCACCCCGATCTCGCCAAGCGCCGCGTGCTCGGCGACACCCCCGACGAGCGGCTGGGACTGCAGCGGATGAGCCGCGGGGAGCTGGTCGACCTGACCAAGCGCGGGGCGCTCAAGACCCCCAAGGCCGAATGGAACCGCTCGTGCCGCATCCTCGACGTCGCGGGCGATGCCGCCGCTGTGCGCGTCGAGACGCCGTGGTTCGTCGACTATTTCCACATGGGCAAGTTCGGCGAGCGCTGGGTGATCGTCAACGCGATGTGGCACATGAAGCCGCGCGAGGCGGCGCGGTGAAGTCCCGCTGCGGCTAGCCCGCGATCTCGGCGGTCGCCGCGCCCTCGATGACGCGGCGCCAGCCGGGTTCGGGGTTCAGCAGGAAGATGTCGCGCAGCGCCGCTTCGATCCCGTCGGCCGACAGATAGCGCTGCTCGACCGATCCGTCGGTGCGGCGGATCGTCAGACGGTTGTCGCGAAGGCCGTGCCGCGCTTCGGCGGTGGTCCGCGCCGCGATCAGCTGGTGGCGGAAATGCGAGGCGGGATGCTGGCTGGTGTACCAGTTGCCGAGTTCGTAATCGATCGCCGGCGCCGCGGCATCCTCAAGGTCATAGAGCACGCGCCATTCGCCCGCGATATCGGCCTCGACGCGGTGATGCCCCTCGCCATGCCGGGTTAGGCGATAACTCTCGTGCCGCGTCGGCTGGGCCACGCCCTCGCGGTCCATCGCCAGCGGCTGCGGCGGCACCGCGGCGCCGAAGCCGACATCGGCGAGCCACGGCCGGCCGCCGAGCCACACGCGCACCGTCATATGCGTGCGCGGCGTCGGCGGCGCATCGTCGGGCAGCATCCAGCGCACGCGCCCGATCAGCCCCTCAGCCTGGAAGCCGAGCTGGCGGAGGACGCGGAGGAACAGCGCATTCTGTTCGAAGCAATAGCCGCCGCGCCGGCGCCCGATCAGCTTCGCCGCGATCGCCTCTGCGTCGATGTCGACCCCCTCGCCGGTCAGTGCGTCGAGCGCCTCGAACGGGATCGCCGCGATGTGCGCCGCCTGCAGTTCGGCGAGCCCGTCGAGCGTTGCGGCGGGCGCCACGGCAAGGCCGATCCGCGCCAGATAGCGGGAAAGGAAGTCGCCGCGGCCTTCGGGCGCCGCCTCGGGCGAACCATCCTCGAACGGGGGTGTGGGGGTCTGGTGCAACATCGGCAAAGGCTCCTAGCGAATCACTGGCCCCGCTTATGAAAGCTCAACCCCGGTTGAGATCAAGCGCAAGATGATACGGCGGAAAGCGGCACCATCCCCGTAACTTAGCCATTGCGGGAACGGTCGGGCTGCGGCAGACCCGTCACATAACATAATGTCGCAGACCGTGAATCTGTCCAGGAGCCCCCATGTTCATCCCTTCCCCTTACCGCCTCGGCGCCGCGCTCGCGCCCGTTCTCTTCTGTCTCGCCACGCCCGCCCATGCGGCAACCTGTGAAGAGGCCTTCGTCAAGAAGGGCAACGCGATCACCGGGCTGCGCTTTACCGCCGCGGTGACCGTCGCCGACTTGCCGCCCGCGGTCGCGATCGGCCAGATGCGCGGGATCGCCGCGGGCAAGGGCTATGACATCATGGCCGACGAGGCCGCCTATGGATCGATGCTGATCGAACAGCCGATGACAGGCAGCGCGCGCGCCTTTCCGATCCAGATCACCGCGACCCAGACCGGCGGCATCGGCACCGTCGTGATGGAGGCGAAGCTGCGCGCCGGACAGTCGACCAAGAGCGAGCTCGCGATGGGCGAGATGTGCGGAATGCTGAACGCGATCAAGGGCGGCAAGGCGGGCGCCGCCGCGGCAAAGAAGGGCGCGACCGCGACGACCGTTGCCGCCGCGCCGGTCAAGATCAGCGCGCTCGGCCTGTCGCAGCAGGTGTCGAAAGACACCGAACGCAACGCCGCGGGCGTCCTCACCCGTTACAAGGGCAAGCAGTTCACCGTCGACGGATCGGTCGACTATGTGACCAAGGACGGCAGCAGCTTCCGCGTCGGTTACAAGGTGCCGCAGCCGTACGAGCAGGCGATCCGCCTGCCCAATCAGGCGCCGTTCAAAACCGATATCGTCTGCTATATGGCGCCCGGACAAGCCGCCTATTCACTGCAGCTGAAGCCGGACAAGGGGATCAAGCTGACCGGTACCGTCGAGGATTTCGACGAGTACAAGCATGTGCTGTGGCTGAAGGACTGCCGTCCGGCGCAATAGCGCGCCGGAGCGACAGGATCGGGTGAAGCCGGCTCAGCGCTCGTCGCGATAGAAGGGCCGGTCGCCCGCGATCGTCACGCGCTCCATGCGCCGCACAGCGGGGAAATAGTCCGACGCGGCATAATGCTGGCCGGCGCGATTGTCCCAGAAGGCGATCGAGCCCGGCTCCCAGTGGAAGCGGCACTGATATTCGGGGATCGCCGCCTGCGCATAAAGATGCGCGAGCAGTCCCTCGCTCTCCTTCGCCGACAGCCCCTCGATATGGCTGGTGAAGGCGATGTTGACGTAGAGCGCCTGTTCGCCGGTTTCGGGATGCGTGCGCACGACGGGGTGCGTCTGCGGCGGATATTGCTTGTGCAATTCCTCGACGGGCTTGCCGAGCCGTCCCGCAAAGACGCGCGCGATATCGTGCACGGCATTCAGGCCGCGGCACCAGTCCTGCATCGCCGGCGACAGGCCGCGGAACGCCGCGCCCATGTCGGCGAACAAGGTATCGCCGCCGACTGCGGGTACCTCGACCGCGCGCAAGATCGACCCGAGCGACGGCTCGGCGCGCCAGGTGACATCCGAATGCCAGGCATTTTCCTTGCCCCGCGATTCCGGGCCATGCGCGATGTGCAGCACCTCGGGATCGGGCTGGTCCTTCGGGGTGGCGGGATGGATTTCGAGCGTCCCGAAACGCCGTGCGAAGGCAATATGCTGCGCCGGCGTGATGTGCTGGTCGCGAAAGAAGACCACCTTGTGCGCGAGCAGCGCGGCGCGGATTTCGGCGATCACCGCCTCATCCTGTTCCTGCGACAGGTCGACGCCCGAAATTTCTGCGCCGATCGCGGGGGTCAGCGGCGTGACGCCCAGCCGTTCGAAGGCGCGCTGCGATGCGGCGATATTCATGGGGCCTCTCCTTGTCTTTCGTCCATTAGCGGCGCCGGCGCGCGGCGAGTCAAGCGCCGCGCGGCCACACCGCTTCGACCGCCTTGTCCAGCGCGTCGGCGGCATAGATGCTCGCGGCCGAACCGCCGCGAGCGCCATAGAGCCAGAGCAAGGCGTTCAAGATCGCTTCGGCATTCTCGCGCGCGATCGCCGGCTGCCATCGCTCGCGCTCGCGATTTTCGGTCTCGACCGCATCGAGCAGTGCCGCCGCGAGCGCATCGGACCCGCGACTCATCCCTTCTTCGCGCGCGCGGGCTTGGCGAGATTGGCCTCGACCGCGCCGCGGATCAGCGCCTGGAACGCCGCCGCATCGACGGTGTCGCCCTCGGCAAAGTCGATCGCGCGGCGGACATTGCCGTCGAGGCTCGAATTGAACAGCTTCTTGGGATCGTCGACCGCCGCGCCCTTGGCGAAGGTCAGCTTGACCTTGTCCCTGTATGTCTCGCCCGTGCACAGCACCCCGGCGCGCTCCCATGTCGGCATGCCCGCCGGGTTCGTCGGCTTGCGCCACTTCACCGCTTCTTCAATTTCGGGATCGGCCTCACGAATCAGCGCGCGCAGCTTCGCGAGCGTGGCGCCGCGCCAGTCGGTCAGCGACGCGATCTTCGCGTCGATCAGCGCCGAAGCGTCTTCGTCCTCCATGCTCTCTCCTCTCACAATTTCTCCCCGGGCAGCGCGATCGCCTGCCGCACCCAGTCGGCGAACGCCGCCTCGTCGACCGCATCATCTTCGTGGATGTGGAAATAGGCCGTCTGCCCGCTCTTCGACGCGACCGGCGGCACGGGGTCGAGACGCTTGCCGTCGAAGAAGGCGACCTTGATATAGCGGTCGTAGCAATGGACGCTGAGGAACCAGTGGCCGGGCAGCGCATCGGGCGCGGCATAGAGCGGCGAGTTCCATTTCACCGCCTTGCGCACCCCCGGCACCTCATGCGCGATCAGCGCGTCGAGCCGCGCCCAGACGGGCGACTTCCATCCCGGCATCGCGGCGATATAGGCCTGCACCGGCGCATCGCCGTCGCCCTTCGCGATTTGCGGATTGCCGCCCGACAAGAGGACGACGCTCGCGGGCTTGTCTTTGGTCATGGCACGACTCCCGCGAACAGGATATCCGGCGGAAAGCAAATGACAAGTTGCGAGCCATCCTCCAGCCGCCGGTTCGCTCCGATCCCCCCTCCGCTCGTCGACGCGTGCCTGCCTCGCGTCGAAGGACGCTGGGCGATCGGGGTGCCCGGAACCCATGTCATGTCATCCGCATCCGGACCAGGGAGCCCTTCATGCGCATTGCGCGTACCGCCGCCGCCTTCCTTCTTGCGGGACTGGCAATTGTCACCGCCGCCCCCGCAGCGGCGCAAGCCGACGCCCCGATCATCGTCACGGGGCAAAAGGATATCGAAAAGCAGGTCGAGAGCTTTATCGGCGCGCTGACGCCCACGGGACCGCGCGCGCAGATCGCGCGGTTCGAGAACGAGATATGCCCGCGTGCGGTCGGCTTTACGGAGCCCCAGCGCCTCGCGCTCGAAGAGCGTATCCGCCTCGTGGCGGGTGGCGTCGGGCTGAAGGTCGGCGATGTGGCCGACTGCCGGATCAACCTGCTGATCGTCGCCGCTCCCGACAAGGTCGCCTTCGTCAAATCGCTCGGCCGCAAGCACGCCTATATGTTCGGCGACCAGTCGCCCGCCGAAGTCCGCCGGATCCTCGCGCAGCCGGGCTCGGCCATCGCCTGGCAGGTCGAGGGGATGCTCAACGCCGACGGGCATCCGGTGATGCTGACGCAAGGCATACCGGTCAACCGGACCACCCACGCCGGTTCGCGCATTACCGCGCCCGCCCGCACCTATATCGCCGGCGCAGTGGTGGTGTTCGACAGCAAGGGGCTGGAGGGGCTGACGATCACGCAGGTCGCCGACTATGCGCTGATGCGCAGCTTTTCGAAGGTCGATGTCGCCCGGCTCGACAAGACCTCGGCCCCGACGATCCTGCGCGCGCTCGACGCCGGCGAGGACGAGGAGGTGCCGGTCACGCTCACCCAGTGGGATTTCGCTTTCCTCAAGGGGCTTTATTCGGGCGCGAACAATCTTTACGCCCCGTCGCAGAAGTCGGATATCCGGCGTGAAATCGAAAAGATCGGTGAACCGGACAAGGGAGACGAGCCCGCGTCTGCACAGCCGAAGGGGTAAGGGCCGGCAACGCCCGACGGGACCATATGACGCCAAGCTTCGTCATGATCGACGATTTCGTCGCCAACCCGCACGAGTTGAGGCGGCAGGCGCTGGGGCTCGGTTACGAGCCGAAGCCCGCGGGCGCCAACTATCCGGGCATCACGTCGACCCGCGCGCTGCCGATCAAGGGGATCGACGATTACGTCTCGCGCCTCACCGGGCTGAATCTCGTCGGCGCGCCGGGGACGCTTCACGGCCATTGCCGCCTGACGCTGAAGAACGATCGCGGCAAAAGCGGGGTGCATATCGACCCCGCGGCCTGGTCGGGCATTCTTTACCTCACCCCGCCCGAACATTGCCGGGGCGGGACCGACTTCTATCGCCATCGCCGCAGCGGTCTCGACCGCGTGCCGACGACGGCCGAGGGAATCCACGGCGCGGGCTATCCCGACATCAACCGGCTGGTCGACGACGTCGTCAACCGCGACACGCTGAAACCCGCGGCGTGGGAGAAGAGCTTCACCGCGCCGATGCGCTTCAACCGGCTGATCCTGTTCAGCCCGTGGATGTTCCATAACAGCGCCGCGGGCTTCGGTACCGGACCCGACGACGGCCGCCTCGTCTATCTGATGTTCTTCGCGCAGGCTGCGTGATAGGATGGTGCGATAGCAGGAGAAGCCGCATGCCCCCTCGCCACCTCCCCCTCCTCGCGCTTGCTCTTGCGCTCGCCGCCTGCGGTACGAAGGCCGACAAGGCGGCAGCCGAAGCGCCGAAGGCCGAGGCATCGAAAACCGCCCCGACCGGCAACCCGCCCGACGCGAGCGGCACCAAGGCGGGCGCGGCCGAAACTTCGCCGCTGCCGCCGACCGCGGGCACGAAGCTCGCCGCCTATGTGGGCAAATATCCGTTCGACAAGGTCGACGGTGTCGCGTGGAACGACCATGTCCTCGTCAAGGCGGGGATCGTCGCGAGCGTGAAGGACGCGGCGGTGCTGAAAGCGATCACCACGACCGAAGGCCCCTCCGCGCCGATCGAGATGAAGGACGGCAAAGTCATGGCATGGGCTTGCGAGGCGCATAATTGCGGGTCGCACCAATGGTCGGTGCTGATCGATCCGCGCACCGGCGCGACCGACGTCTGCTATTTCGACGATTCGGCCGACAATGCCCGATCGCGCTGGTTCCTCGCCAGCGGCAAGGAAGAAAAGCGCGAAGGCAACTGCCAGTAGGCGCCGCCGGCACATGCGGATTCGACTCTCGCGCCGAATGGGAACATAAAGAGAACATTATCCGATTCGGAGGAAGACCGATGACGCCGATGTTCCGCTATTTTCTGGGCTTTCAGGTTCCGGCCGATCGTGCGGGGTGGCTGGCGCGCCAGTTGCCGCCGGTGTCGGGCGATTTGTTCGCCGGGCTGAAGCCGCAGAATTATCATCTGACGCTCTGCTCGATCGACGAGACCATGGTACCGCACCCGTTTCTGCGGCAGCGCGTAGCCAAGGCATTCGAGGCCGGCTTGCCTGCTGCGGCATCGATCCCCTTCGGCCGGATCGTCAGCAAGGACGCCGGCGCCGAATTGATCACAGCCGGGGGCGTTACAGGCATTCGCCAGCTTTACGAAGCGATCGTCGCGCGCCTCGCCCCGCACGGAATCGAGCCCTGGTATCGGCAGTCGGGCCTCCGTCCGCACGTCACGCTCGGCTATGGCCGGCATCCCTTCGATCCGGTGCCGGTCGCATGGAACTGGATTCCACGCGACCTTGTCCTGATCGAAAGCCATGTCGGCCACGGCCGCCACCGCGTGCTGCAACGCTGGACGCTCGACGCGCCGGTTCAAGGCATGTTCGATTTCATGGCCGACGAACTGCCGCCCCCGCTGCGCTTCGCCGCCTAGCTTTCGAGCGTGTGTTCGAGCGTGATTTCGCAATCGAGCAGCTTCGACACCGGGCAGTTCATCTCGGCCTCTTTCGCGATCGCCGCGAATTCCTCGGCCGAAATCCCCGGCACCTTGCCGGTCAGTGTCAGCGCCGATTTCGAGATTTCGAAACCGCCATCGACCTGATCGAGCGTGACCTCCGCGCTGGTTTCGAGCGTGTCGCCCGAATAGCCCGCTCGCGCGAGCCCGAACGACAGCGCCATGGTGAAGCAGGCGGCATGCGCCGCGGCGATCAGTTCCTCGGGGTTTGTCCCCGGCTGTCCCTCGAAGCGCGTGCCGAAGCCATAGGGCTGGGCGTTCAGCACCCCCGATCTGGTCGTGATCGATCCCTTGCCCTCCTTGCCGAAGCCTTCGTAGCGGGCGGATGCGCGATTGACGGTCATGCGGGGTCTCCTTCGGTTTTGAACGGCGGGACTCGGGAAAGGGCGCTCAGGCCGCGAGCAGCTTACGCCCGGCCCCGACGCGCTTCCACGCCTTTTCATGGAAGAAGAAAGCGACAGCATTGATACAGGGCTCGACGATCGCGATCCCGCCCGCCAGCGCGACCGATCCGGTCATCACATAGGCGACGCTGAACCCGATGGTCAGATGGAGCGACAGATAGGTGAGCGTCTTGATGAGGTCGGTCGGCATGGCGGGTCTCCGGTACGAGACCTCTAGTTAAGAATGATTCGCAACAATCGCCAGTGCAGCCTCTCGCTCACTCTGATCGATTTGTCAGTGCGAAACGCGCTCGACCCCCGCGCGATCGAGTTCGGGGCCCAGCCGCCCGGTCAGCCACAACGCCCACATTTTGAAATCGGCGGCGAGGCTCCACAGCGGATAGGTAAAGGTCGCCGGCCGGTTCTTCTCGACCCCGAAATGCGCGACCCAGGCAAAGAAATAGCCCGCGACCGGCAGCGCGACCAGCCAGCCCCATCGCCCCGTCAGCACCGCCGCAATCGCGATTCCCACGACGAGGCTCGTCCCGACATAATGGAGCGCGCGTGTCGACGCCTTGCTGTGCTCGCGGAGGTAAAAGGGCCAGAAGTCGGCGAAGGTCGTGTAGAGGCGCGCCATCGCGCAAGAATGCGCCGCGAACACCGTCGGGTCAAACGGAATGGACCGCGTCCGCCAATCTGATAGGGTCGGCGCAAATCGAAAACGGGGGAGACCAAAATGAAGAAATCGATGCGTGCCCTGCTGGGGCTCGTACTGCTCGACGCGATCGTTGTCGCGGGGGCGTGGTGGATGATCGATCGCACGACGAGCGGCGCGTGGAATTCGAACAACCCGGCCGAATCGATCAACATGATCACGACGACTGCGGGGATGATGGTCGGCGTCATTTCGGTCGTGCTGGTGCTTGCCTTCTTCCGTCACCGCGCCGCCGGAAACTGACGCCCCGAAAATTAGTCCGCCCGGCCATCACGGGAGTGGCGGTCGGGCGGCGCCGGCGGTTCGATCCGGTCCCCCGATCGGAGAACCGCCGCCGGATATTCGTGCCCTCCCGCCGGGGTCGCGAGTGGCGGGAGGGCTGATCCCGCACCGGCGTGGTGGGCCGGCACAGGACGAAATCGTCTTTCGTTGATCCTGTTTTGCCGCGAGCCGGGGCGCGGCGCGGTGATTTCCGTCACTCGCCCGAAAAAATTCAGCCCGCGCGCTTCAGCCTGACAAGCGCGCCGTCGAGCGCCTGCAGGAATTGCGAACGGTCGGCCTTCGAGAAGGGCGGCGGGCCGCCCATCCCGTCGCCCATTCCCGCGCGCAGGTCGGCCATGATCGCGCGCGTCGCGATCGCGGGGCCGATCGATGCGGCGGTGAAGGGCTTGCCAGTCGGTGCCAGCACCGTCGCCCCCGCCTTCAGCGAGCGATCGGCGAGCAATATGTCGGCGGTCACCACGATGCTCTTCGCATCCGCCGCGTCGGCGATCCAGTCGTCGGCGGCGTCGAAGCCGTCCGACACCACCACACGCTCGATCAACGGATGCTCGGGCACGCGCAACCGGCTGTTGCTCACGACCTTCACCGGCACTTCGTGGCGCCACGCGACCTTGTAGATCTCGTCTTTCACGGGGCAGGCATCGGCATCGACGAGGATCATGACGCTCATCCGTGCACTCCGTCCCAGATCAGCTTCGCGCCGAGCAGCACCATCAGCACATAGATCAGCACATAGAAGCGCTCGGGATTCATCCGCTTCATCCAGCGCACCGTGACCAGCGTCGAAACGATCGCGAGCGGCATCAGCAGCAATGCCGCGATGACGACCTCATGCGGAAAAGCGCCGAGCGCGAGATAGGCGGGCACCTTCATCCAGTTGACGATTGCGAACAGGATCGCGCTGGTGCCGATGAAGGTCAGATGCGGCAGCTTGCGCGGCGTCACCCACATCTGGAACGGCGGCCCGCCGGCATGCGCAATCTGGCTCGTCAGCCCCATCAGGCCGCCGAAGATCGTCCCGACCCAGCCCGGCAAGGTCGAGGCCGCGACGATCCGCCCGCCGCGCTCGACCCACAGGCGATACAGGCCGAACGCCAGCGTGATCGCGCCCAGCGCCAGCATCAGCTGCGCCTCATCGACCTTCTCGGCATAGTACCAGCCCGCCGCGATACCGACCGCCGCGCCCGGCAGCATCCAGCCGATGATCCAGCCGTCCCACGTCTTGCGGAACGCCCAGACGCTGATCACGTCCTGCACGATCAGGATCGGGAGCAGGATCGCCGCCGCGGTCGCGGGCGGCAGCACCAGCGCCGCAAGCGGGGTCGCGAGCGCGCCGACCCCGGCCAGCCCGCCCTTCGCCATGCCGACGAGGATTACCGCGGCGACGAGCACCGCCAGCGTCGCCGGGTCGGCCAACAGGCTCATGCTTCCGGGTTGTCCGGGAGGCGCCAGTCGATCGCTCCGCGACCATGCGCCTCGAGAAAGGCATTCGCCTGACTGAAGGGCTTCGTCCCGAAGAAGCCGTTGCGCGCCGACAGCGGCGAAGGATGCGGTGCGCGCAGGATCAGGTGCGGGCTCCCCGCGCCCAGCCCCGGCACGTTGGCGGCCTTGCGCTGCGCATGGCTCCCCCACAGGATGAAGACCTTCGGCGCCGGATCGGCGGCGACCGCAGCGACCGCCGCGTCGGCGAACTTCTCCCACCCCTTGCCCTGATGCGAAGCCGCCATGCCGGCTTCGACCGTCAGGCAATTGTTGAGGAGGAGCACGCCCTGTTCGGCCCAATGTTTGAGATAGCCGTGCGAAGCGGGCGCGATGCCGAGGTCCGCCTTCATTTCCTTGTAGATGTTGACGAGGCTGGGCGGCGTGCGGACGCCGGGCTGGACCGAGAAGCAGAGGCCGTGTGCCTGCCCCGGCCCGTGGTACGGGTCCTGCCCCAGGATCACGACGCGCACATCCTGCGGCGGCGTCGCGTCGAGCGCGGCGAACCAGTCGCGCGGTCGCGGATAGATCGTCTTCCCTTTGCTGCGTTCGTCGGCAAGGAACGCCTTGAGCTGCGCCATATAGGGCTGCTCGAACTCGCCGCCGATCGCTGCGAGCCAGTCGGGATGCAATTTGACCTCGGCCATGCCCCGCGCTTCACCAGAGGGATCGCGGCTTGTCCAGCGCCTTTCCCGTCGCTAGGCCATCGAACCATTGTTCCTATCCGCTCGTGCTGAGCTTGTCGAAGCACCGCCCTTCCTCTTTCCAATGTCGAAAGAAAGAACGGCCCTTCGACAAGCTTAGGGCGAACGGCTTTTGGGTGAGTTTCGATTATGGCGATCGGCGAAGCATTGACGCAGCTCGAAGCGGTGGTGAGGGACCGGATCGCCGCGGGCGACGCGGAAGCTTCCTACGTCGCCAGCCTCGCGGCCAAGGGCACCGGCAAGATCGCGCAAAAGGTTGGCGAGGAAGCCACCGAAACCGTCATCGCCGCGCTGACCGAGAGCGACGCCGCGCTGACCGGCGAAGTCGCCGACCTTGTCTTCCATCTCTCGATCCTGCTCGCCGACCGCGGCCTGTCGTGGGCCGACGTCGCCGACGAACTGGGTCGCCGCCACGGCACTTCGGGCCATGCCGAAAAAGCCGGCCGAACCCAATAGGAGCTCCCCCATGCCGATCGACGCGACGCTTTCCTATGACGACAACAACATCTTCGCGCGCATCCTGCGCGGCGAGCTGCCGTCGAAGACGGTCTATGAGGACGAGTTCGCGCTCGCCTTCCACGATATCAATCCGCAGGCGCCGCTGCACATCCTCGTGATCCCCAAGGGTCCCTATGTGAGCTGGGACGATTTTTCGGAGCGCGGCAGCAACGAAGAAATCGCGGGTTTCGTACGCGCCGTCGGCAAGGTTGCGCGCGATCAGGGGCTCGTCGCGCCCGGCTACCGCCTGCTGGCGAACGTCGGCTTCGACAGCAATCAGGAGGTACCGCACCTCCACGTCCACATCTTTGCGGGGCAGCGACTCGGACCGATGCTCGCGCGCTGATTTCGCGTTTGTCAGTGACCGCTGTCACAGCATTTTCCCTGTCTGCGATTAACCGTGCGCGATGCGCGGCGACGGGTGGACTTGGCTCCCTGTTTCCAGCAGGATAGGACCAGCTCGACACCGGGGAGACGAGACGATGGCAAAGGGATGGCAGGCGCTGGCGAAAGGTCTCGCCGGCAGGGTGAAGCTGGCCCTTGTCGTCCCGCTCGGGCTTGCGCTTGCTGCGGCGGGCGGCGACACCGTCCCGCAGGTCACGCTCGCGACCCCGGGCTCGTCGGGCACCGGCGACGGCACGATCAGCCGCTTCACGCTCCGCTTCTCCGAAGACATGGTGCCGCTCGGCGATCCCCGCGCCAAGGCCCCCGCAACGCACGACTGCAAGGTCGGTGCGACGAGCCGCTGGGTCGACACGCGCACCTGGGTCCTCGAATTCGACAAGTCGCTCCCCGGCGGCGTCAGCTGCCACGTCCAGCTCAATTCGGGCCTGACCACCGCGCGCGGCGTCGGCGTCGTCGGCAACGACCGGTTCGAGATCGATACCGGCGGCCCCTCGGTGCGCGCCGTCATGGCGGGCGGCATCTACGACGGGGTCGAGGAGGACCAGATCTTCCTCGTCGCGACCAATGTCGCCGCCGACCGCGCGTCGGTCGGCCGCTTCGCCTATTGCGCGGTCGACGGGATCGGTGAGAAGATTCCGGTCGACGTGCTGAAGCGCGATACCGCGGTCGAGATTCTCGACGGCATGTCGAACGAATGGTCGTCGCAATCCTTCGCCTATGACGCCGGCCTTCCGCTTCGCCTGCCCGCCGCCGGCGCCGACCGCGACCAGCTCCTCGAGCGCGTCGTCCCCGTCAAATGCCGCCGGCCGCTGCCGCCGGGGCGCGAGATGGCGCTCGTCTGGGACGCGCGCATTTCGCAGGCGGGGGTGCCAACCCGCACCGCGGGCCGCGACCAGCGCTTCGACTATGACGTCCGCCCGGCCTTCACCGCGAAAATGTCGTGCAGCCGCGTCAATCCGCAGGCGGGCTGCAACCCGCTGAAGGACGTCAATGTCATCTTCGCCGCACCGGTGCTGCGCGAGATCGCGCTCGCGGCGACGCTCAAGACCGCCGACGGCAAGAGCTACGCCGCAAAGTTCGACGACGACGACAAGAATGACAAATATCTGGAGCGCATCCATTTTTCGGGTCCGCTGTCGCAGAATGTCGACGCGACGCTCGTCCTGCCCGCCGACATCGCCGACCAGAGCGGCCGCAAGCTGCAGAACCAGTCGAATTTTCCGCTGAAATTCCACATCGACCGCGCCCCGCCGCTGGTCAAATTCGCGGCCGAATTCGGCATCCTCGAAGCGTCGGAGGGCGGCATCCTGCCCGTCACCGTGCGCGGGGTCGAGGCGTCGATGGTCCAGTCGAACCTCAAAATGCCCGCGACGACGCTGAAGGTCGGCGACGACGATGCCGCGATCGCGCGCTGGCTGAAGCGTGTCGCCGACGCCGACGACACCGATTATCGCGAGGAAAAGAACGCGAAGGGCGAGGACGTCACGGTCAACTACACCGGCACCAAATCGGTGTTCGAGGATGCGCCCGCGGGCGGCGAACGCCGCGACATGCAACTTGCACCCGCCGCCGGTGGCAAGGAGTTCGAAGTCGTCGGCATTCCGCTTGCCGAAAAGGGCTTCCATGTTGTCGAGATCGCCAGCCCCGAGCTTGGCGCGGTGCTGCTCGGTCGCAAGGCGACGCGCTATGTCGCGACCGCCGCGCTCGTCACCAACATGGCGGTGCATTTCAAATGGGGCCGCGAAAGCTCGCTCGCATGGGTGACCGCGCTCGACACCGGCCTGCCCGTCGCGGGCGCCGAAATCCGCGTCACCGACAGCTGCACCGGGCGTCTGCTCGCGCGCGGCACCGCCGACAAGGCCGGACGCCTCGCCTTCCCGAACGGCCTGCCCGAGCCCGAGACCTATTCGAGCTGCGAGGAAGACCCCGACCCCGCCAGCAGCGACGGCCATGCATTGATGGTCAGCGCGCGCAGCGGCGACGATTTCAGCTTCACGCTCACCGACTGGGGCAACGGCATCCGACCCTATGACTTCGACCTGCCCTATGGCTGGTCGGAGCGCGACGATATCCTTCACACGCTCTTCGACCGCGCGCTCGTCAAGGCGGGCGAGACCGTCCATATGAAGCATATCCTGCGTCGTCCGGTGGGCACCGGCTTTTCGACGCCGAAGCCGCTCGCAGGCAAGCTCCGCCTGATCCATCGCGGATCGGACACCGAATTCGAAATGCCGTTCAGCATCGACGCAAACGGCAGCGGCGAGACCACATGGAACGTCCCCGCAACCGCCCCGATGGGCGACTATGAGCTCGTCTTCGTCACCAAGGACAAGGACGGCGAGGACAAGACGATCTGGTCGAACCAGTCGGTCAAGGTCGACGAATATCGCCTGCCGACGATGAAGGCGACGGTGACCGGCCCGAAAGCGCCCCCCGTGCGCCCGACCGCGGTCCCGCTGTCGCTGTTCGTCGGCTATCTCTCGGGCGGCCCCGCGCCGAACCTGCCGGTCGAGGTCCGGACCAATTTCCGCGCCAGCTGGAACGCGCCCGAGGATTATCAGGACTGGGATTTCGACGGCCAGCCTGTGAAGGAAGGCGTGATCCAGCTCGACGACAGCGGCGAGGAACCCGAGGCCGACCTGCCGCTCGCACGCTCGGTCCCGCTCAAGCTCGACGCGAACGGCGGCGCGACGACCAGCATCGCCGTCGACCAGCCGATCATCGAGCCGACGCAGATGGCGGTCGAGATGGATTATGAGGATGCGAATGGCGAGACGCTGACCTCCAGCCGCCGGATCATGCTCTTCCCGTCGGCGGTGCGCCTCGGCGTGAAGACCGACGGCTGGCTGATGCGCGACAATGATCTGCGCCTCAACTTCGTCGCGCTCGATCTCGACGGTCGCCCGATCGCGGGCCAGCGCGTGCAGGTGGCGCTCTACAACCGCGAGATCATCACCGCGCGGCGGCGCCTGATCGGCGGCTTCTACGCCTATGACAACCAGATGCGCACGACGCGCCTCGACGCGACATGCAGCGCGACGACCGACAAGCTCGGCCGCGCGAGCTGCGCGATGGCGCCCGGCGTCTCGGGCGAGGTCACCGTCGTCGCGACGACCGTCGACGCCGACGGCAACGAAGCGCGCGCGGTGCGCTCGATGTGGCTGGCCGGCGACGACGACTGGTGGTTTGGCGGCGACAATGGCGATCGCATGGACGTGATCGCCGAAAAGCCGCGCTATGCCGCGGGCGATACCGCCCGCTTCCAGGTCCGCATGCCGTTCCGCGAAGCGACCGCGCTCGTCACCGTCGAGCGCGAGGGCGTGCTGTCGAGCTTCGTCGTCCCACTGAAGGGCACCAACCCCGTCGTGCAGGTCAAGCTGCCCGCGACTTATGCGCCCGACGTCTATGTCTCGGTGATGGCGGTGCGCGGGCGCGTCACCGGCAACGAAAGCTGGTTCCGCCAGATGAAGCGCGCGGTCGGCTTCAAGATCGAGAACAGCGAGGGCGCACCCGCGACCGCGCTCGTCGACCTTGCCAAGCCGAGCTATCGCCTCGGCATCGCGAAGATCAAGGTCGGCTGGGAGGGCCATCAGCTCGGCGTCAAGGTGAAGGCCGACAAGGAGAAATATGCGATCCGCGAGACCGCCAAGGTCGGGATCGAGGTCAAGAATCCCTCGGGCAAGCCGGCAAGCGGAGCGGATGTCGCCTTCGTCGCGGTCGACGAGGCGCTGCTCCAGCTCGCGCCGAACGAAAGCTGGAAGCTGATCGATGCAATGATGGGCGAGCGCACGCTCGACGTCCTCACCTCGACCGCGCAGATGCAGGTCGTCGGCAAGCGCCATTACGGCCGCAAGGCGCTCGAACCGGGCGGCGGTGGCGGCGGCGACCTGTCGGGGCTGACCCGCGAGGACTTCCGCCCCGTGCTGCTGTGGCAGGGCCATGTCCCGCTCGACGGCAAGGGCCGCGCGAGCGTCGACGTCCCGCTGTCCGACAATCTTTCGGGCTTCCGTCTCGTCGCGATCGCGACCGACGGATCGCAATATTTCGGCACCGGCGAAACGAACGTGCGCACCGTGCAGGATCTCGGCGTCTTCGCCGGACTTCCCGAACTGGTCCGCACCGGCGACAGCTTCGACGCGCGCTTCACGCTGCGCAACGGCACCGACAAGGCGATGACGGTCACCGCGACACCGACGCTGTCGCCCGCCGTCGCGACCGCGCCGCCGCTGACCGTCACCATCCCGGCGGGCGGCGCGGTGCCGATCAGCTGGCAGGTGACGGCGCCCGAGCAGACCGGCCCGATCCAGTGGACCGTCGACGCGGTGTCGAAGGACGGCAAGGCGCGCGACCGCCTCGTCTTCGATCAGATCGTCGAGCCGGCGATCCCGGTCGAGACATGGGCCGCCAGCCTGTTCCGCGTCGGCCCGAACACCACGCTGCCGATCGCGATCCCCGCGGGGGCGCTGCCCGGCGGTTATGTCGATGTCGCACTCGCCGGCACGCTCGCGCCGCCGCTCTCGGGCGTCCGCGACTATATGGCGATCTATCCATACAACTGCTTCGAACAGTCGACCTCGCGCGCGATCGCGCTCGGCGATGTCGGCCGCTGGCAGGCGCTGGCGGGAGCGATGCCGACCTATCTCGATAAGGATGGGCTGCTTCGTTACTGGCCGAACGAACGGATGGACGGATCGATCGAGCTCACCGCCTATGTGATGGCGGTGACCGCGGCGAACGGCTTCGCAGTTCCCGACGCGTCGAAGGCGAAGATGGTCAAGGCGCTGCAGGCGGTCGTCGAAGGGCGGCTGACGCGCAAGGGCTATGGTCCCTACGACCTTCGCCCGATCCGCATCGCCGCGCTCGCGGCGCTCGCGCGCAACAATGCCTCGACCCCCGCGCTCGTCGCGTCGATCGATACGCAGCCGATCGACATGGCGACGGGCACACTCGCCGACTGGCTCGTCGCGATCGAGCGGACGCCGGGCGTGCGCAACGCCGCCGCGCTCCGCGTTGCGGCCGAGGCCGAACTGCGCAAGCGGCTCGTCTATGAAGGCACGCGCCTCGACCTCGTCGACGACGGCAATGCGCCGTGGTGGATGATGACGAGCGGCGACGAAATGGCGATCAAGGCGCTCGAAGCCGTGCTCGGCCGCAAGGGCTGGGAGGATGACGCGGGCAAGCTGATGGTCGGCGTCGCCCAGCGCCAGCGCAAGGGCCATTGGGACACGACCCCCGCCAACGCGTGGGGCGCGGTCACCGTCCGCCGCTTCGCCGAGCTGTATCCGGCGAGCGCGATCACGGGCGTCACCAACATCGGCCTTGCCGGCGAAACCGCTTCGCAAAGCTGGCCGCTGCCTGCCGAAACGCCCTCGCCGCTCCGCGTTGCGCTGAACGCCGCGACGATGAGCCTCCAGCATCAGGGCACCGGCGCGCCATGGGCGACCGTCAGCGTCAAGGCGGCGGTGCCGCTCAAGGAGCCGCTCAACGCCGGCTACCGCATCAAGCGCTCGGTCAGCGTCGTGAAGGCGGCGAATCCCGATCGCCTGACGCGCGGCGACGTGATCAAGGTGCGGATCGAGGTGATCGCAGCAGCGGGCCGGACCTGGGTCGTCATCAACGACCCGGTCCCGCCGGGTGCAACGATCGTTGGCAACCTCGGCGGCCAGTCGGAGATGCTCGGCGCGCAGGCGGGCGGGTCGAACTGGCAGCCCTCCTATGTCGAGCGCGGCAAGGACAGCTGGCGCGGCTATTACGGCTGGATGCCCGCAGGCACGCACGCGGTCGAATATGTCGTGCGCCTCAACGGCTCGGGCAAGTTCACCCTGCCCCCGACGCGCGTCGAGGCGATGTACTCGCCCGCGATCCGCGGCCAGTGGCCGAACGCGCCGGTGACGATCGCCGCGTCGGCGGAGTGAAGCGATGGCCTCGACGCCCGTTCCCGGGCGCCGGCGGCGCTGGTCCGATGCTCTGGCATGGGCGGCGCTCGCGGCGCTCGTCCTCACCACCGCCGCGCATCTGCTGACGCGCCCGCCGGCGATGCCGGACTATGCGGCGGTGCGTGCCGACTGGAAGCCGAGCGAGGCGTGGCTCTACGATCGCGATGGCCAGCTCCTCGACAGCGAGCGCGTCGATTTCGAGCGCCGCCGGCTCGCCTGGGTTGCGCTGAAGGATATCAACCCCGCGGTCCGCGACACCGTCGTCGCGGCCGAGGATCACCGTTTCTGGTCGCACGGCGGGGTCGACTGGCTCGCGATGGCGAGCGCGGCGCGTACCCGCTGGACCGGCGGCCGCTCGCGCGGCGCATCGACGCTGCCGATGCAGCTCGCCGCCTTCCTTGCGCCCGAACTTGCGCAGCCCGGCCAGCGCGGCTGGCTCGCCAAGATCCGCCAGATGCGCGCCGCGCAGGACCTCGCCTCGAACTGGACGCACGAGCAAATGCTCGAGGCCTATTTCAACCTCCTGCCGCTGCGCGGCGAGGCGCAGGGGATCGGCGCCGGCGCGCAAAGCCTGTTTGGCAAGACCCCCGCCGAGATGAACCGCACCGACGCGGCGCTCTTCGCGGGCCTGCTTCCCAATCCCGCCGCCAGCGCTGAAGTTCTGGGCAAGCGCGCCTGCCGCATCGCGAAGGCCGGTGATTGCGGCGCGATCGATGCCGCCGCCGCGACGCTCGTCTCGGGCGAACGCGCCGCGCGCTTCGACCCCGGGCTCGCCCCGCACCTCGCCACGCGGCTGCTCGACAAGCCGGGGAAGCGCGTCGTCACCACGATCGACCGCCGCATCCAGACCGCGGCGATCGTCGCGCTCCGCCGCCAGCTCGCAGGCCTCGGGTCGGACCGCGTCCGCGACGGCGCGGTCGTCGTGCTCGACAATGCGACCGGCGAGGTGCTCGCCTATGTCGGCGGCGTCGGCCTCAAATCGACCGCAGCGCAGGTCGACGGCGCCAACGCGCCGCGGCAGGCGGGCTCGACGCTCAAACCCCATCTCTATGCGCAGGTGATCGAACATGGCTGGCTCACCGCCGCCTCGATCCTCGACGACAGCCCGGTCCAGCTCGACACCGCGTCCGGTCTGTATGTGCCGAAAAATTACGACCACAGTTTTCAGGGGCCCGTCAGCGTCCGCCATGCGCTCGCTTCGTCGCTCAACGTCCCCGCGGTGCGCGCGCTCGTCATCGACGACGTGCAGGAATTCCGCGACCGCCTCTGGGCGCTCGGCTATCACAGCCTTGTCGAGGACGGCGAATATTATGGCTTCAGCCTCGCGCTCGGCTCGGCCGAAGTCAGCCTCGTCGAACAGGCGAACGCCTTTCGCGCCCTTGCCAATCAGGGCCGCTGGTCGCCGGTCCATTTCCGCAGCGGCGAAAAGGGCGGAGAGCCGCGACAGATCGTCAAGCCCGCCGCGGCCTTCATCGTCGGCGACATCCTTGCCGACGCCTCCGCCCGCGCCGACGCCTTCGGCGCCGACAGCGCGCTCCGCCTGCCCTTCTGGGCGGCGGCGAAGACCGGCACCTCCAAAGGCATGCGCGACAATTGGTGCGTCGGCTGGTCCGACCGTTACACCGTCGCGGTCTGGGTCGGCAATCTCGAGGGGGATTCGATGCGCGCCGTCTCGGGCACGTCCGGCGCCGCCCCCGTCTGGCGCGACGTGATGATGGCGCTGCATGCCGGCAGCCCGGGCAAGCCGCCGAAGATGCCCGCGGGCGTCGAGGCGCGCCAGATCAGCCTGCCGGGCACGCGCGAACCGCCGCGCCGCGAATATTTCCTGGCCGGCACCGCGCAGAGCGAAATGGCCGCCGCACCGCAGGCTGCCCGCCGCCCGCGCATTACCAGTCCGGTCAGCGGCAGCGTCTATGCGCTCGATCCCGACATCCCGATCGATCGCCAGCGCCTTGCGGTGATCGTCAGCGGCGACGTGCCCGGATACCGGCTGATCCTCGACAAAAAGCCGCTCGGCGACGCCGATGCGGGGCAGCAGATTCTCCCTCGTCCCGGCGTCCATATGCTCACCCTCGTCGATCCGGGCGGCAAGCCGATCGACCGCGTCCGCTTCACGGTGCGCTAAACTGCGACAAACCCCCTGTCACACGCCTGAAATTAAGTTGCGCTGACGCGCGGAGCGTTTAGTCTGCCCCGCCAGGAGAAGGCCCGCACCCGGGCCCCAAAGGGGAATTTTGGATGATATTTGGTCGCGTCAAATCGCTCGACGCCATCTTGGCCACCGCCGAGAAAAAGTCGTTGCACCGATCGCTCGGTGCGTTCCAGCTCACCATGCTCGGCATCGGTGCCGTCATCGGCACCGGCATCTTCGTGCTGACCGCCGAAGCCGCGCAAAAGGCGGGTCCGGGCATGATGATCAGCTTCATCATCGCCGGCGTCGTCTGCGCGGTGGCGGCACTCTGCTACGCCGAAATGGCGTCGATGGTGCCTGTATCGGGATCGGCCTATACCTATAGCTACGCCGTGATGGGCGAGCTGATCGCCTGGATGGTCGGCTGGGCACTAATCCTCGAATATGCGGTCGCCGCGGGCGCTGTTTCGGTCGGATGGTCAGGCTATATGATCGGCTATATCGAACACGCGTTCAGCATCGATGTGCCAGCGGCATGGACTTTGGGGCCGCTCGACGGCGGCATCATCAACCTGCCCGCGATGGTCATCGCCGGACTCGTCACCTGGCTTCTGGTCATCGGCACCAAGGAGAGCGCCACGGTCAATGCTGCGCTGGTCGCAATCAAGATCGTCGCGCTGACGGTGTTCGTGATCCTGGCTGTTCCCGTCATGAACATGAAGGAGTTCGAGCCCTTCTCGCCGCTCGGCTTCGGAGGCATCTCTGCCGCCGCCGCTTCGATCTTCTTTGCCTATGTCGGCTTCGATGCCGTTTCCACTGCGGCCGAAGAAACGAAGAATCCACAGCGCAATATGCCGATCGGTCTCATCGGATCGCTCGGCATCTGTACGATCTTCTATTTGCTCGTTTCGGCTGGCGTGATCGGCTCCGTCGGTGCGCAGCCGGTGATGACCGCGTCAGGCGGTGCGATTGAGCCGGGGACGGCGGAACTGACCGCGCGCTGCGCCGAGATCGGCAACCAAGCAGTCGTCTGCTCGAAGGAAGCACTGGCTTGGACGCTGCGCGAAATCGGTTGGCCGCAGATTGGCAACCTTGTCGGCCTCGCGGCGATCATCGCTCTGCCTTCGGTTATCCTGATGATGATGTTCGGTCAGACACGCATCTTTTTCGTCATGAGCCGGGACGGTCTGCTTCCGACCGCCTTCTCGAAAATCCATCCGAAGTATAACACGCCGCACTTCATCACGATCCTGACGGGCATCGCGGTCGCGTTGTTCGCCGCCTTCTTCCCGGTAGGCCAGCTCGCGAATATCTCGAACTCGGGAACGCTCTTCGCGTTCGCCGCAGTTTCGATCGCGGTGATGGTGATCCGTCGCACCGATCCGGGCCGCCATCGCCCGTTCCGCACGCCGATGCTATATTTGACGGCACCGTTGTCGATCATCGGCTGCATCTATCTGTTCGCCAGCCTCGATCACAAGAGCATCATCCTCTTCCTGATCTGGGCCGCGATCGGTCTGCTCGTCTATTTCGGCTACAGCCGCTCGCGCAGCCATGTCGGGCTCGGCCATGTCGACGAGGTCCATGAAGAGGATCCCGACGCGCCGCCGCAGCCGGTCCCGCCGGTGAGCTGAGGCTACACAAGAAATGGGAAGGGGGCTTCGGCCCCCTTTCTTTTTGACGCACAGGCGGCTGTTTTGGGGTGGAGAGCGGCCGTTGCAGGAGCGAGCTGGTGTCCCCTCCCGCTTGCGGGAGGGGCAGTGAGGCTTGCCAGCTTGCTGGCTAGCCGCAGCGGGGTGGGTTGATCGCAACGTCGCTGCCCACCCCCGACCCCTCCCGCAAGCGGGAGGGGAGAAGAACGTCCACAACCGGTCGTTAGCTGGCATTGTGCATTCTGCCGCATTGCCTAACATCAGTTCATGGACACAGTTACGCTTCGTCTCCGATTGGGCGACATTCTGCGGGAAGAAGAGCGCGCCGACGCCGATTGGGGCGCGGTTGAGCGTATGTGCCGCGATCTCTACTTAAGCCTCGAACCTCGGTCCGAGCTGGATTATCCGCACGTCGTGGAGCATTTCCTGTCCGATGTCGATATCAGGGCACGAGATGCCGATTATGGCAAAAGCCAGCGGATCGAGATCGCGCGGTTTGTCGTGACGGGCAAATTTGCTGACAGCAAACCGGTTCCCGGCTGGATTCTGATCCCCTTCGCGATTGCCGTCACGGCATTGCTGTTCTGCCTACTAGTATAAGGGATCGAGCGTACCGGATCGGTCGTTTCCCGTCGACGCAGCGGCGAGGGTGCGACGCCGGTTTGGCGTGGGAAGCCGAGCTTCCGGTTTTGATCGCGCGGCAATAGAGAGCGGACGACGATATGCGCCTGCGGAGGGGCTGCTGATGCTAGAAGGCCGAGATTGGTTCCGGATGGAAGGCGCAACGCCGGAGGAGCTTGTTGAATTGCAGGCGCTCGCGCCCGGAAAACTACCGGCACGCTATCTTGAGCTGCTGGCCTTCAGCAACGGCGGTGAAGGCCCATTGGCTATGCAGCCCTATAATCTATGTTTGGACTCAGCGACGACGGTCGCGAAGTCAATAAAGAGCGCGAACCAAGACCAACCCGATTTGCAGGGATTTCTGATTTTCGGCGGCAATGGTGGTGGAGAATATTTGGCTTTCGACACGCGGCATGATGCCCATTGGCCGATTGTCGCCATAGATATGGTTGCGGGCCGCGATAGCGCCGAGGTAATTGCTGCCGACTTCGACAGGTTCTTTGACGGGATCGGGATCGAAGACGAAACAGCTTAAACGTCCGCAATCCGTCGCTAGCGGCCCTTGCCTGCGCCTCAATAGGGCGTCTTCGGCGCAGTTCCCGGCCGGGTGAACAGCTTGCCGCGCTCGGCCCAGAAAACCAGCGTAAGACCGACCCCGCCCGAGATCAGGAAGGCATAGGCAAGCGGCAGCGTCGTGCCGTTGTACTGCTGGCCGATCAGCGCCCCGACGGTCGCCGCAAGCAGCGTCTTGGCAAAGCTCTGATAGGAGGACGCGACCCCGGCCATATGGCCGAAGTCTTCCATCGCGATCGATCCGAAGTTGCTGCCGATGAAGCCGATCAGCCCGACATTGACCATCATCAGCACGGTGAACATCCACAGCGTCTCGGCGCCGCTCAGCGCCACCGCGATCTGGATGATCGACGTGATCATGAACGCGAAGGTCGCACTCTGCGACACACGCCGTGCGCCGAAACGCTCGACGATCGCGGCGTTCGAGAAATTGGCGGTCGCAATGCCGAGCGCGACGCAGGCGAAGACGAGCGGGAACCAGCTGCGCGCATGAAAGATGTCGGCGATGATCTGTTCGCTGCTGTTGAGATAACCGTAGAGCGCGCCCTGCATCATGCCCGAGGCGATCATATAGCCCGCGGCGCGGCGGTGCCGCGTTACCGTCGCCCAGCCCGCCATCATCGTCCGGAGATCGAGCGGGCGGACATCTTCCGGATGCAATGTCTCGGGCAGGCGGCGCAGCCACAGGATCATGACGACGCCCATCACCGCCAGCACGATGAAGATCGCCCGCCAGCTCGCAAACAGCGTAATCCCCGCGCCCATCGTCGGCGCGATCGCGGGAACGATCATGAAGACGAGGAAGATCATCGACAGCCGCTTTGCCATCGCGTCGCCCGAGAAGAGATCCCGGATGACCGCAACGACGATCACGCCGAGCGCGGCGCTGATCAGCCCGTGCCCGAAACGCAGCGCGAGCAGCATCGGAAAACTGGTTGCGAGCCCGCAGCCGATCGAAAAGGCGACATAGGCGAAGAGCGCGGGAACGAGCACGCCCTTGCGCCCGAAACGGTCGGAGAGCGGCCCATAGACGAGCGATCCCGCGCCAATGCCGAAGAGATAGGTCGAAATGACATATTGGCGGTCGTTCGCCACCGCGACGCCCAGCCCCTCGCCGATCGCCGGCAAAGCGGGCAGCATCGAATCGATGGCGAGCGCGTTCAACGCCATGACCATCGCCATCATGAACACCATTTCGCGGTCGCCGGGCATGCGGGACCGCTGGGAGGCTTCGGTCATTTTGTGCATTGCGGGAGGCCTATGCGCCTCCGGCTCCGCTTTGGATAGCCCCCGGGCCACGAAAAGCTATGCAAAAGCAAAAGGGCCGCCCGCGAGGGGCGGCCCTTTCCGTTTTGTTTGCCCTGAAAATCAGGCCTGGCGCGTTCCGGTCATCGCCATCGATCCGAAGGCGCCGGCCTTGATCGTGCCGGTCAGCGTGTCGCCGTCGATCGTCGCTTCGCATTCGAGCGTCATCGGCATCGGCACCTTCATGTTCATGGTCCAGGTCAGCTTGTTGCCATCGACCTTGCCATTCTCGACATCGAGCGATCCCATCGCACCGGCATTCTGGCCGGTGAAGCCGTCGCCGCTGCTGTTGACGGTGAAAACCGACTTCTGGTCGCCCATCGGCGACTTGGTGACGCAATCATAGCTGCCATCGACACCGGACATAAAATCTCTCCTACTGAAACTGATGTTAGTTAGCGGGTGTCGCTATTTCCACCGGCAGCCCCAGTCCGTCAAGCTGCGGTTTCACGACCGACGCGTCGCCGACGACCACGTAAACGAGATCGCCGGTACTGAGCGCCTTGCGCGCCGCCGCGTCGACCTCCGCCGCCGTCATCGCCTCATAGGTGGCGGGCAGCTTTTCGTAATAATCGTCGGGCCGGCCGAACTTGACGATCTGGCGCATCCCGCCGAGCACGTCGGTCGAGGTTTCGAAGCTGCCCGGCAGCTCGCGGACGCTGCCATTGATCGTACGCTCCAGCTCTTCCTTCGTCGTTCCCTTGTCGCCGAGATAGGCCTTGAGGTCGCTCTGGAATTCCCTGATCGAATCGCCCGTCCGGTCGGCCTGTACCGGCGCGATCGCGACCCAGGTCAGCCGGTCACTGTCGTTCGAGATGCGCGAGCGCACGCCATAGGACCAGCCCTTCGTCTCGCGCAGGTTGGTGTTGAAGCGCGACAGGAAATTGCCGCCGAAAATGTCGTTTGCCGAGCGCAGCACTTCCAGATCCTCGGTGCCTTTCGCGGCGAGCACCTTGCCCGCCATGATCACCGACTGCGGCGACTTCGGCCGGTCGAAGAGCAGGATGCGCGGCTTGGGCGCCGGGACCGGAGTCTCGAAATGCTTGGTGCCCTTTGCTGCGGCGGGAGCCTTCCAGTCGCCGAACGCGGCATCGAGCTGCTTCGTCACCTCTTTCAGCGTCGTATCGCCGACGACGAAGATGCGGGCATTGTCGGGACGGATCCACGCCGAATGGAACGCCGCCAGCTGCTCGCGCGTCGCTGCGGTCACCGCCGCGGTGGTGCCGAGGCCCGAGGGCGGAATGCCATAGGGATGGTCGGCGCCGTAAAGCACCGGCATCAGCACGCGGCTGGCGATCGCATTGGGATTGTTGAGCTCGGCCTTGAGGCGGTTGAGCTGCTGCGCGCGCACGCGGTCGAGTTCGCCCGCATCGAACGCCGGATTGCGGATATAGTCGGCAAGCAGGCCCAGCGAAGCTGCGAGGTTCGGTTTCAGCGCGAACAGGCTGAACACCGTCTCGTCGGCAGTGGCCGATCCGTCGATCTGCGCGCCAAGGCGTTCCTTCGCTTCGGCGAAGGCGATCGAATCGCGGCTCGTCGTGCCTTCGTCCATCAGGCTCAGCATCAGCGACTGGGTGCCCAGCGCATTATGCGGATCGGCGGCATAGCCCGCGTCGAAGCTGACCGCGACATTGACCGTCGGCACTGTCGTGCGGCGCGCGAACAGGACCTCGATCCCGTTCTTGAGCTTCGCGCGCTCGATGGCGGGGAAGTCGAGCGCCTTCAGGTCGGCAACCGTCGGCAGCTGCGAACGATCGGCAATCGAGGTGCCGACGCCCGTGTCGGGACCGATATCGCCAAGCGCGGGGTTCCAGTACCGGTCGGGTGCGACGGCGTCCCCCATCTTGCCCCCGGTCACCGCGCCGCCACGATTCTCGCCGCCCTCGGTACGCTCACCCGGCGTATAGGTCAGCGAAAAGGCCGGCCGCGACATCCATTTGCGCGCGATCGCCGCCGTCTGTTCGGGGGTCGCCTTGGCGAGCCGGTCGAGCTCGGTCTTGTAGTAGGAGGGATCGTTCGAATAGAGCGCGCCCTCGGCAAGCGTCACCGCCTTGCCGCCAAAACCGCCGACCGATTCGAGGCCCGAGATGGTCCCGCCGAGGTAGCTCGCGGCTGCGCGCTGCAACTCGTCGGCGGTCGGACCTTCGGCAAGGAATTTTGCGATTTCGGCGTCGAGCTTGTCGCTGACGACCTTCACATCGACGCCGGGCTTCACATCGGCCTGGACGATCAGGATACCGGCGTCCTCGAACGTCTGCGCGCCGGCGCTGACGCTGACCGCCACCGGATCCTTGCGCACCATCGCATTGTCGAGCCGCGACGACGACAGGCCGCCGAGCACCGTCGCCGCCATCTGCAGCGGCACCGCTTCGGCGTCGTTGAGACCCGGGATGGCCCACATGCGATAGATGCGCGTCGTGGGGATCAGGTCCTTGACCTCCTTGGCCAGCGGCGCCGGCAAGGTCGGCACCGAAGCGGCCGGGGCCTTCACCTCGGGGCCGCGCGGAATATCGCCGAACCACTCGGTGACCTTGGCCTTCGCGGTCGCCAGATCGACATCGCCCGCAAGGACGAGCACGGCGTTGTTCGGACCGTAATTGTCGGTGAACCACTTTTTCACATCGGCGAGGCTTGCCGCGTCGAGGTCGCCCATCGAGCCGATCGTGCTGTGATGATAGGGATGCCCCTTGGGGAAGAGATTCTCGAAAATCTCGTAACGCAGCAGGCCGAAGGGATTGTTGTCGCCCTGGCGCTTCTCGTTCTGCACGACGCCGCGCTGGTTATCGAGCTTCTCCTGCGTCACCGCGCCGAGCAGATGCCCCATGCGGTCGCTCTCGAGGAACAGCGCGCGGTCGAGCGCGCCGGTCGGCACCGTCTCGAAATAATTGGTACGGTCAAAGCTGGTCGTGCCGTTGCTGTCGGTCGCGCCGACCTGTTGCAGCGGCTCGAAGAAATCGCCCGGCGCATTTTCCGAACCGTTGAACATCAGATGCTCGAACAGGTGGGCAAAGCCCGTCTTTCCCGCGGGCTCGTTCTTCGACCCGACGCGATACCAGACCGACACTGCGACGACAGGCGCCTTGCGATCCTCATGGACGATGACGCGCAGTCCGTTGTCGAGCGTGAAGCTCTGATACGGAATGTCGACCGCCTTCACCAGGTCGGCGACGGGGGCCGGTTTGGCCTCCTTGGCCTTGGCGAGCGCGGGACCGGCCGCGACGAGCGAGGTCGACACCGCGAGGGCGAGAGCGAAATGACGGAAAGCGGGCATGAAATTCCTCTTGGATGGCAGGCACATGGGCCCACGCGCGACCTGTGCCGGACGGCACTCCATCACCGGTCTAGGGCGGGCGTCACGGGCTTTCAAGGCCGATAGAAACGCGCTCCACTGGCCCGGAGCGCCGCCGGATCGAAGAGCACGGGTTTCAGCCTGTGCTGTACGAACAGCTTCGCCTGGTCGTTGTAATGCGGACTGTCGGGCCGCGTCGTCGCCGCGCCGAAGGGCTGGATCGATTCCGAATGCACCTGCCCCGCCTTGTCCCATGTCACGAACATGATGAAGCTGTCGCCGTGGCGCACCTTCAGCCGCCCGTCGGGCTCGACGTCCCACAAGGTCGAGGCGCGCACGGTGTCGTTGCCGCCGTCGAGCGGCAAGTCGACGCGGTGGGCGCCCTCGCCGTGACGCAGGCGCAGCACATCGCCAAGCTTCGGGTCGAGCCCCGCGAAATGCTCCTGCAGATGATTGACCGTGTCGCTGAGCACCTGCCGCGGGTCGGGTTCGGGCTTGCGCTGGTAATGACTGCCGTTCGCCGGGCGCAGCACCATCAGCGCCAGCGCGTCGCCCTTGCCCTTGCCGTCGAGGTTCCAGTCCCATTGGCGGAGCAGACCCTGCGCCTCGGCGAGCGCCGGATCGCCCTTGGTGTCGAGCGCGAGCAGCTTTGCCATCCACGCCTTCGCATAGCCGGTCTTCGCATAGGCGGTGTCATATTTGATCGTCTTCAGCCGCGCCTCGTCGATCTGGCCCGATGCCTCGAACAGCTCGATCAGCCGCACCGCGCGGTTGGTCATGTCGTCCTCGACCCCGAGCAGGGGCGAGAAGGCGGCAGCATCAAGCTCATCACCCGGCCCCGCCGCGACCCACGGCGTGTTGTTCGCGTTCATCACATAGCCCGAGCGCGGATTGACCAGCGCGGGCACGCGGTCGAACGGCAGCGTCTTCGTCCAGACATCGGCCGAGGTATCGCCGGGCAATATGCCCCGCCAGTTGAAGCCCGCCGGCCGGTCGGGGAACATCGCGTTGTAGAAGAGGCCGATATTGCCCTTGGCATCGGCGTAGATGAAGTTCGTCGCCGGCACACCCTGCCCCGCCATCGCCGCGCGCCACTCGGCGAAGCTCTTCGCCTTGTTGAGCCGATAATATTGGGTGACCATGTTCGACTGGTCCATCCCGGCATAGCGGATCGCGAAGGCGCCCTTGTCGTTCCTGATCACCGGCCCCTGCACCGAGCGGTAGATCGTCCGCGGCACCGGGATCACGAACGGACCGTATTTGACGCGCAGCCAGATGCGCTTTTCCTCGAGCGGCAGCCATTTGCCGTCGAAACGATATTTCTTGCCGCTTTCGTCGAGCACCAGCTTGTAGATGTCGATCAGGTCGGGACGGTTCACCGTATTGGTCCAGCCGAGATATTTGTTGTGGCCGAGGAAGGGGTACGGCGATCCGGGGAAGTTCGCACCCGCGAAATCCCAGCCCTCGCCCGAATGCACGACCAGCTCGTACCATGCGACCCCGCCGGTCCACGGCTGGTGCGAGTTGGAGACGAGCCGCGTCGCGCCGTCGGTCGAGCGCGCCGGCGCGACCGCCATGCCGTTCGAGCCATTGGCTTCGGGATCGCGGCCGACCGGAGTCAGCTCGCGCGGAACCAGCTTGCCCTTGGCGTCGAGCGACGGCCCACCTTCACGGCCCATCGGCTTGTCCTCGGTCAGTCCGCCGAGCACCGAATCGAGCCCGAAGAAGAAAGGCGAGCGCAGGACGAAGCCCGCAACGACATCCTCGCCGGTCACCGGGAACAGCCCTGACAATCGCACTTCGTCCGGATGCTTGTCGGCATAATGGTTGAGTCCCGCCGCATAGGCGGTGAACAGCGCCTGGACATCCTTGGGCAGCCGCGGCCAGTCGCGCGTCGTCGTCTTGCGGATGTCGAGCAGTTCGGCGGCATAGTCGACCTTCGCGCCATCCTCGCCGAGCATCGCACCGGCACGCCCGCGCGTCATCGCCAGCACTTCCTGCAGGGTCGAGAAATCATCCTCGGCGTGCGCATAGGCCACGCCATAAGCGACGTCGGCGTCGGTCTTTCCGAAGATATGCGGCACGCCGAACTTGTCGCGCGCGATCTGAACATCGGTCGGCTTGAAGGCCGGCGCCTTCGGCGCCTCG
Source organism: Sphingopyxis sp. BSN-002 (assembly GCF_022024275.1). Taxonomy (NCBI): domain Bacteria; kingdom Pseudomonadati; phylum Pseudomonadota; class Alphaproteobacteria; order Sphingomonadales; family Sphingopyxidaceae; genus Sphingopyxis; species Sphingopyxis sp. BSN-002. The sequence continues at coordinate 2,428,150 of NZ_CP091804.1, read as the reverse complement.
GCGGTCAGCGGTTCCCAGAGCGCGAGCGAGGCCGCGGTCAGCACCACCAGCAACAGAAACCCCAGGAAAATCCGTCGTAGCATTCGGGGCCCTCTCGCAACCGCTCGTCGAGCGCCTGTGTGGCGAGGCTTGGCGCCGATGGCAAGCCGCCGTCGATGGCCGGCTCTATCCGGGTGAAGCAGGGGCGGCGCGCGCCGCCCCTGCTTCGATTCAGAAATTGACCTTGATCGTGCCGAAGAACTGCTGCGGCGCGCCGATCAGCAGGGTCTGGCTATCGCCCCGATTGCCGAAGCCGTTCGAGCCGATCGTCCCGACATAATCCTCGTCGAACAGGTTGGTCGCGTTGAGCTGCACCTCGATATTGTCGGTGACGCGATAGCCGATCGTCGCATCGACGACGATGCGGCTGTCGACCTTCCGGTCATTCTCGTACGTGAAAAAGCGTTCCGACATATAATTGGCGCCGATCCGCCCGAAGATCGGACCGTTGTCGTAGGCGAGCTCGCCGCGCGCGACATGCTTCGGCGCGTCCACCACCTGCTTGCCCTTCGTCGCGGCGACGATCGCACCCAGCGCGTCGAGCACATTGTCGCGATAGGTCGCATCATTATAGGCGTAAGACACATAAGCGCTGAACCCGCCGCCGAAGCGGACTTCGCCAGCGACCTCGACGCCGAGCGAGCGCACCGAGCCGACGTTCTGCAGCACCGCCGGATTGCCCTGGATCCCCGCGCCGGGCGAGAAAGCGAGCAGGCGATTGCTGAAATCGACATAATAGCCGGCCAGCACGCCATTGAACCACGAGCTGTTATAGCGGAGGCCGAGTTCGTAGGTGTCCGACGTCTCGGGCTTCAGCGTGTCCCTGATATTGTCGAAACCGACCTGCGTGGTCGCGAAGGGGCCGGCGGTGCTCGCAGAGACGAACGCGCGCGTCACCTGCGTGAAACCGCCGAAGACTTCGGCATGGTCGCCAAGCTCGACTGCGAAGCCGGCGTGCGGCTGGAACCAGTCCTCGGTCTTGATCCTGCCCGACGCGAGCGTCGCCGCGACGACCGGTGTCGCTTCGTTCGTCACGCGAAAGCCCTTCCAGCCGAGATTGATCGTCAACGCACCGAGGTCGATCTTGTCCTGCACATAATATTGCAGTGTCTCGGTCGAGAAATCGAACTCCCACTGGGTGAAAAAGGGATTCTTCTGAAAACCCGTGAAGCTGCGACCCGGATCGTCGCGGCTGGTCAGCGCGTAAAAGCGCCGTGCCTGCGAGAAGTCGGTCTGTTCGTACCAGCCGCCGACGGTCAGGTCGGTGGTCGCGACCGGCAGCGTGACCGAACCGAACAGGCCGTAGCGGTCGATGTCATATTCGGTGGTGCGGATCGAGATCGGCACGCCGTTCGGGCTCGGCACATAGGGGGTCCCCCACAGCCCCTGCCCCTTGTTGTTGTGATAATAGCCGCGGAGCAGATATTTGCCTTCGCTGCCGATGTCGCCGCGGATGCCCAGATAGGCCAGATGGTCGCGGCGGATGCCCGCAGCGTCGAAATAGGCGTCGTCGACGGTTCCGATCGGCGCCGGATAGGCAGTGCCTGCAGCCGGATTGCTCACCGGCGCGCCGGTATCGCCGCGGTTGTTTGCGATGTCGGCAACACGGATCGCCAGTGCATACTGGCCGGGGCCGAAATTGTCCCAGTCGGTGCCGAGCCGACGGATCATGTCGAGCGACATGTCCTGATAATCCTGCTCGTTGCGGCGCGAGAAGCTGTACCAGAAGTCAAGCTTGGCGGTCCCGACCGGCACGACCAGCTTGGCATTGAGCTGGCGCTGTTCCTGCACGCCGTCGCCCTTCCACTTGTCGGTGGTGCCATAGAGGTAGGAAACATAGCCGGCGAGGCCCTGCTCGTTGCCGAAGTCGGCGCGGACATAGCCGCGGATCGTGTCGTCGCTGCCGTAGGTGCCGTTCGCCTGGACTGCGAAACTGCCGACCGGGTCGGCCGAGAAGGTTTCGACCGTCCCGCCGAGATTGTTCGTCGCCTGCGTGCCGATCGAGCCCGAGCCCTGCGAGACGCGGACGCTGCCGACATTTTCGGAGATCACTGCGCGCGAGACATGCAGGCCGTTGTTGTTGCCATAGCTGCCGTCGCCGAGCGGGACGCCGTCGAAGGTGAAGCCGATCTGGTTCTGGTTGAAGCTGCGGATCGAGACGCGCTGCGACCATTCGTAATTGCCGAAGGCGTCGGCCGACTGGAAATTCACCCCGGGCAGTTTCTCGATCGCCTTCAGCGGGCTGGTTCCGGGTGCCAGCGTGACGATTTCACTCCCCGACAGATCCTGCACCTGCCGCGTTTCTCCGCGACCGAAGACGACGATTTCCGCGTCGGCATTCGCCTCGTCGGCAGGCAGCGGAGCCTCCTGTGCAAAGGCGGGAACGGCGACTAGGGCGCTGCCGGCGAGCAGCAGCGAGGAGAGAGAGCGCGTCATGGGAACCCCTTTTGGTTATGGACCGGCGGGGTTGGATCATCTGGTTTTCCCCCGACCGGACGCGCTCCTAGAAGGTGCATGTGACAGGCAAACGGTCGGTTCGATGACAGATTGACGCGCCCGAAAAGACGCTTTGAAGAAAAGCCCCTGTCGACGCGTACCGGCCCTTGTGTTGCAGAATGGCAACACTATCTTGGCGGGCAGGAAAGGGGCTTATCCAGCATGAACCTCGAAAAATTTACCGACCGCGCCAAGGGCTTTCTGCAGGCGGCGCAGACGATCGCGATCCGCATGAACCATCAGCGGATTTCGCCCGAGCATGTCGCAAAAGCGCTGCTCGAAGACAATCAGGGGATGGCCGCGGGCCTGATCCGCGAGAGCGGCGGCGATGTCGCGCGCGCGACGCAGGGCATCGACGCACTGCTCGCCAAGGTGCCCGCCGTATCGGGCTCGGGCGCGCAGCAGACGCCCGGGCTCGACAATGACGCCGTGCGCCTGCTCGACCAGTCCGAGCAGATCGCCGCCAAGGCCGGCAGCGAATTCGTCGCGGTCCAGAATATCCTGCTGGCGATGGTGCTCGCGCCGAACACGCCGGTGGGCAAGGCGTTCGCCGACGCGGGCGTGAAGCCCGAGGCGCTCAACGCCGCGATCACCAAGCTGACCGGTGGCCGCACCGCCGACACGGCGTCAGCCGAAGACCGCTATGATGCGCTCAAGAAATTCGCGCGCGATCTCACCGAAGTCGCGCGCGAGGGCAAGCTCGACCCCGTGATCGGGCGCGACGAGGAAATTCGCCGCACGATCCAGATTCTCGCGCGCCGTACCAAGAACAATCCCGTCCTCATCGGCGAGCCCGGCGTCGGCAAGACCGCGATCGCCGAAGGCCTCGCGCTGCGCATCGTCAACGGCGACGTACCCGACAGTCTGAAGGATCGCCGGCTGCTGTCGCTCGACATGGGCGCGCTGATCGCGGGTGCCAAATATCGCGGCGAGTTCGAGGAGCGGCTGAAGGGCGTGCTCGACGATGTGAAGGCCGCCGAGGGCGAGATCATCCTCTTCATCGACGAGATGCACACGCTGGTCGGCGCGGGCAAGGGCGAGGGTGCGATGGACGCCTCAAACCTGTTGAAGCCCGCGCTCGCACGCGGCGAACTCCATTGCATCGGCGCGACGACGCTCGACGAATATCGCAAGCATGTCGAAAAGGACCCCGCGCTCCAGCGGCGCTTCCAGCCGGTGTTCGTCGGCGAGCCGACGGTCGAGGATTCGATCTCGATCCTGCGCGGCATCAAGGAGAAGTATGAGCTGCACCACGGCGTGCGGATCACCGACGGCGCGATCGTCGCCGCCGCGACGCTGTCGAACCGCTATATCTCCGACCGTTTCCTGCCCGACAAGGCAATCGACCTGATGGACGAGGCCGCCAGCCGCATCCGCATGGAGGTCGAATCGAAGCCCGAGGAGATCGAGGGTCTCGACCGCCGCATCATCCAGATGAAGATCGAGGAGGCCGCACTCGGCAAGGAAAGCGACGCCGCGTCGAAGGACCGGCTCAGGGCCCTGCAGGGCGAACTGGCAAACCTCGAGCAGCAGTCGGCCGAGCTCACCCAGAAATGGCACGCCGAAAAGGACAAGATCCACGCCGAGGCGAAGATCAAGGAAGAGCTCGACGCGGCGCGTTCGGCGCTCGATCAGGCGCAGCGCGCGGGCGACCTCGCAAGGGCGGGCGAGCTCAGCTACGGCACGATCCCCGGCCTCGAAAAGCAGCTCGAAGCGGCGCAGGCTGCGGCGGGCAACGCCATGCTGCGCGAGGAAGTCACCGCCGACGATATCGCCGCGGTAGTCAGCAAATGGACCGGCATCCCCGTCGACCGGATGATGGAAGGCGAGCGCGAGAAATTGCTCGGCATGGAAGAGACGCTGGGCAAGCGCGTGATCGGGCAGGACGAAGCGGTTCGTGCCGTCTCGACCGCCGTTCGCCGCGCGCGCGCCGGCCTGCAGGACCCCAATCGTCCGCTCGGCAGCTTCCTGTTCCTCGGCCCCACGGGCGTGGGCAAGACCGAGCTGACCAAGGCGCTCGCACGCTTCCTGTTCGACGATGACAATGCGATGGTCCGCATCGACATGTCCGAATTCATGGAGAAGCACAGCGTCGCGCGGCTCGTCGGCGCTCCCCCGGGCTATGTCGGCTATGAGGAGGGCGGCACGCTCACCGAAGCGGTGCGCCGCCGGCCCTATCAGGTCGTGCTGTTCGACGAGGTCGAGAAAGCGCATCCCGACGTGTTCAACATCCTGTTGCAGGTGCTCGACGACGGGCGGCTGACCGACGGGCAGGGGCGCACGGTCGACTTCACCAACACGTTGATCATCCTGACGTCGAACCTCGGCAGCCAGGCGATCGCCGCGCTTCCCGACGACGCCCCGGTCGAGCAGGCCGAACCCGCGGTGATGGAGGTGGTGCGCGCGCATTTCCGGCCCGAGTTCCTGAACCGGCTCGACGAGATCGTGCTGTTCCACCGTCTCGCGCAGCAGCATATGGGCGGCATCGTCGACATCCAGGTCGCCCGCGTCCAGAAGCTGCTCACCGACCGCAAGGTGACGCTCGACCTCACCGACGCCGCGCGGGCGTGGCTCGGGCGCGTCGGTTATGATCCGGTCTATGGCGCACGGCCGCTGAAGCGTGCGGTGCAGAAATATCTGCAGGACCCGCTCGCCGACCTGATCCTGAAGGGCGAGGTCAGGGACGGCTCGACGATCAAGGTCGATGAGGGTGACGGGGCGCTGAAACTCTCCGCCGTATAATGAAAAAGGGCGGCAGAAATGCCGCCCTTTTTTCGTCTCGTCCGGCCGCCTCAGCAGGTATCGGTCGCCCGGCAATCGCCCGCCTTGCTGGCATAGGCGTCCATCGTGTCGCGCGAATCCTGATTGCCCTGCACCCAGAGCGCCTTCCACTCGTCGTTGGTGTGGCAGACGCGCGCCTTTTTCACCAGCGAACCGATCTCCTCGATCTTGCGGCACTTGATATAGGCGGCGTCGGTCGGCGCCAGCCCTTCGTTATAGGCCTTGATCTCGGCATTGGTCATCGTCGAGGCCGGGCGATCGAGCGGTACACGCTCGACCGTGGCAGGAGCAGGCGCGGCAGCCGCCGCGAGAAGAAACAGCGCCATCATCTGCATTGCCATCTCCCTAGCGCGGGCGTCCGATCATCGGTTCCGACTGGTCGCGCGGTTCCTGCCCGTTGTTGAAGCTGCGCGACACCGCCTCCAGCGTATCGCGCGCGTCCTGATTGCCCTTGTCGGTGATCCGCCGCCATTCGGCATTGGTGTTGCAGACGCGCTGCTTCTTCACCAGCGATCCGATCTGCTCGATCCGGCGGCAGCGGATATAGTCGGGCGAGGTCGCGGCGCGCCCGACATTATAGGCGTCGATCTCGTCGCCCGTCATGTCAGAGGGTGCGCGCGCAAGCGGCGCATCGGCGTCGCTCGCAAGTGCCGGCGCTGCCGACGACAGCGCCATGACGATTCCCAGGCTTGCGATTCTAAGCATCCGGTCCTCCCGTAATCGAACTGCAGGGGCAGCTATCAGTTGGAGCTGTTGCCCGCCTTGCTCTGCATCGCCTCGGCGGTTTCGCGTGCGCTGGTGGCGCCCTTTTCCAAGGCGATCTTCCAGTCCGCATTGGTGTGGCACACGCGGTTCTTCTTCACCAGCGAACCGATTTCCACCGATTTGCGGCACTTGATGTAATAGGGATGGGTCTGCGGCAGACCCTCGTTATACGCCTTGATCTCGGTCGGCGTCATCAGCGACGGGGTCTTGGGCGGCGGCGCGCGATCGGCCGGCACCGTGGTTTCCGCAGCGAAAGCGGCCGGTGCGGCCAAAAGAGCGACCGCAACGAAAGCGGGCAAAATCCTGGTCATGCAAATCCTCCTACCGCGGGTCCCGCCCCGCAGCCTCGATGGCGCATCATATTTGCGAGACGGGCTTTCGCAAAGCTGAATTTCGGCCAATGACAGCCACCTGCCGACCGGCGCCCTGTCAGCGCGGTACGGCGTAGCCCGACCCGTCCGCCGACGCGAAATAGCGCAGCAGCAGCTCGCGCTCACCGCTGGTCAGATGCGGGTTCCACACGTCGAAAATGAGCACCGCGCGCAGATCGTCGCTGTCGTTCCACGCCTCATGTTCGATCGTGTCGTCGAAGGCGAAGGCCCGGCCCTCCTCCCACATGCGCGTCTCGCCGCCGACACGAAAGCCGCAGCCCGGCGGAACGATCAGCGGCAGGTGGACGATCGCACGCGTATTGGTGACGCCGGTATGCGCGGGAATGCGCGTGTGCGGTTTCAGCATCGAGAAGAAAGCGCTCGGCGCCCGCCCAGGAATGCGCGCGCCCGGAATGGCGGCCAGCGCCGCGGCGGTGGCAGGGCAGCGGTCCAGAACCAGCTGGTTCGGTTCGCCATATTCCCACAGGAAACAGGCCCCCCAGTCGAGCCGGTTGTCGAGCCCGGTCCAGATCGAATCGGGAGTTCCCGCGTCCATGCGGACATAGGGGCGAAGCGCTTCCCCCGGATCGTCGAGCAAAGCGACCAGCTCGGCGCGGATGGCGCCGGTTTGCGCTTCGATTTCCGCCATCCACGGAAAATGACCACGGTCGAAAAACTCGTCGGCGGGCAGGAAGGGGTAATAGGTCCCGGCACATTCATTCCGGTAGATGCGCCGGCGACCGAGAGCGCTGGCGATGAAGGCCTCGCCGCGACGCGCTTCCCCCTCCGACAAGCCGCCGCGAAGTTCGCCGAATGCGCCAGAGGCAGCCGCGAACATCGCGCCCGTTGCGCGATCGATGAAGGTCCGGCCCTGCGCGAGCAGGGGTTCGAGCGGCGCGGGCACGGCATCGAGCTGGGCGCCGAGCGATACCGCGGCGCTCCATGCCGCCAGCGCCTGACCGCCCTCGCCCCGTATCTCGTGCCGTTCGGCCTTGCGGACCCACGCCATCAGATCGCGGCGATCGACGGCGAGCGCGGCATCGAGCGCCGCCAGTTCACGGGTTTCGTCGCCCAGCGCCCGCCATGCCGACGCAAGATTCCGCTGCAGCGCGCCCGAACGGGGATCGGCGGCAACGGCGGCGGCGAAATGGGCGGCGGCGGCTTCCGCATCGCCGGCCTGCAACGCCGCGATCCCGAGGCGGTTGGCTTCGATGGCAGCGGCTGGCGGGGTCGGATTGGCCATGGCCATGCTTGCCATCGGCAAGGGCAGTCGGCAAGGTCGATTGATGACCGCGGAGCTCTCAATCGCTGCCATATTGGGCGACGCCGAATGGCTTGCCCATCGCTATGACGCCGGACACGACGCCTTCCATTTCCGCCGCGTCCCGCGCGAGGCGCGGAACGGGGTCCCGTTCCTCACCGACCTGCATCTGGGCGAGGAGACAGCGCCGCTGGTGCTGCGGCGGGAGGATTGCAGCGCCGCAGCGAAACCCTCGATCACGCCGATCCATTTTCTCTTTCATTCTGCCTTTTGTGCCTCGACGATGCTCGTCCAGGCACTCGACCGCCCCGGCTCCGCGACGGGCCTGTCGGAACCGGTTCTGCTCAACGACATGGTCGGCTGGCGCCGCCGCGGCGCCGATCCGCGCGAGCACGGCCGCGCGATGAACGATGCGCTGACGATGCTGGCGCGCGGTTTCGTTGCCGGCGAGGCGGTCGTGGTAAAGCCCTCGAACATCTTCAACCCGCTCGCCCGGGGCGCGCTGATGCTGCGACCCGAGGCGCGGGCGATCCTGCTTCATGCGCCGCTGCGTTCCTTTCTGCTGTCCGTCGCGCGCAAGGGCATGTGGTGCCGCCTCTGGTGCCGCGAACTGCTCGAATCCTATCTGGCCGACGGCTATGTCGGGCTCGGCTTCGACCCCCGCGACTATTTCCGCCAGTCGGACCTGCAGGTCGCGGCAGTCGGCTGGCTCGCCCAGCAACAGGCGTTCGCCGCGCTTATCGAGTGGGCGCCCGACCGGATCGCGTCGCTCGACAGCGAAACGCTGACCGGCGATCCGGTGGCGGCCGTGACGGCCGCGATGGATCATTACGGACTGGCTGGCGAGCGTACGGCGATCGCCGGGCATCCCGCGCTCGGCCGCAACAGCAAGTCCGGCGCGCCCTTCGCGGCAGGCGAGCGCCAGCAGGATCTCGCCCGCGCCGAAGCAGCCCATGGCGAAGAGATCGCACAGGTGGTCGTCTGGGCGGAGGCCGTTGCGCAGCAGGCCGGCATCCCGCTCACGCTTCCGCAGGCGCTTCCCCTGCGCTGAAACCTCGCGACTCCGGGCTAGTGAAGCCCGATCTGCCTTTTCATCATGACATAGAAAAAGGGGCGGACATTGCTGTCCGCCCCCGATTCTTGCCGTAGCTTGAAGTCGATTAGAACTTCAGCTTCGCCGACACCGCAAAGCGACGGCCCAGCGCGTCGTAGGACGACGGGAAGGTGTTGCCGCTGTTGTAGGTGGTCGAACCGATCGAGTTGCCGACGATCGGCGGCTTCTGGTTCAGCAGGTTCTGGACCGTCGCAGTGAAGGTCAGATTCTCGCTGACGTTGAAGCGCGTGGTCAGGTCGAAATAGTTGTGCGCCTTGATCTTGCGGTAGGCAGGATCGACGACACAACCGCCCGGATCGGCACCGGTCGGGTTCGGACAGTCGGCCGGGTTGGCCAGCGCGAAGTCCAGATCGTCCTGGAACTGCTGCGGTTCGAACGACATTCCGTCCTGCCAGCGCCACAGCAGCGAGACGTCGACCTTGTCGAAGCCCAGCGTGAAGCGGTTCGAGAACTGGAATTCCGGCTGCATCGAGCCCGTGAACGAGCAGTTCACGCTGTAGTAGCCGACGCATTCGCGGTTGAGCGAAGCCGGATCGGCTGCGTTCGCCTTGAACTTCGAGCTGTGCGTCCAGTTACCGACAAACGACCAGTCGAGGCTCGCGAAGCCCAGATCCATGTTGTAGTTCATGAGCAGGTCGACGCCGTCGGTGAACAGGCGGCCGAGGTTGTTCGTGGTACCGAACAGACCACCGGTGGTCGCCGGATCGCCGTCGAGGCCGCCGGTGAGCGGGTTACGACGGATCGCCGTACAAGCCGGGTCGGTCGCGCTGCCGGCCGTGACGTTATCGAAGCAGGCTGCGATAATGTCGCCCGGAAGCGGAACGCCAAGCACGTCGGTGACTCGGATGTTGTAATAGTCGAGCGACAGGTTGAAGCGCGGCAGGAATTCCGGCTGGAAGACGACGCCCAAGGTCCAGGTGTTCGCCTTTTCCGGCTTCAGGTTCAGGTTACCACCGGTGGTGATGTTGGCCTGAGCCGCGGTCGGGTTGGTGATCGAACCGATCTGGCCAGCCGTCGCGCCCTGCGCGATACAAACCGCACGCAGGTTGGCGTTGCCGACCGGAGCCGAGCCCGCGCAGGGGTCGAGCGCCAGGTTGGTCAGACCAACCGAGGTCGGGGTGAACAGCTCGCCGATGTTCGGAGCGCGAACAGCGTGGCTGTAGTTGCCGCGGAACTTGACGCCGGCGCCCGGTTCCCAGCTGCCGCCGGCTTTCCACGTGGTGGTGTTGTAACCACCGGCACCCTCGATGCTGTAATCCGAATAACGGATACCGGCTTCGAGCGTCAGGCTTTCGAAGAAGGGCTTGTCCTCGATCAGCGGCGCGACGATTTCGGCATAAGCCTCGTAAACGTCATAGCCACCGTCGATGTCTGGGGCCGCGCCGCCGGCGCCACCCAGTTCACCCGCGGTCTTCGCGAGAAGATCCGACTGCTGCTGTGCCTTGTACTTGCGATATTCGCCACCGATCGCGAAGCCGATCGGCTGAACAGCGCCCGGCGACGAGAAGCCGAGGTCACCCGAGATGATCGCCCGTGCCTGCGCAAGCGAGGTACGGTTGGTCGAGGTGCTGTTTTCCGTCAGGAAGTCAGCCATCTGCGGGGTGATCGAGCCTTCGGGGCCGAACAGGTTGAGCGGGACGCAGCCGTTCGACGAGTCCTGGCAGACCGGGTTGGCCAGCGTGCCGTTGACGAGCGAACCCTGCCGCCAGCGCGACTGGAGCGTATAGCCCTGGATGTTCTGGATATTTTCCGATTCGCCATAGGCGCCTTCGATGTTCCAGTCGATCGTGTCGGTGATGCCGCCGCGGGCGCCGACGCGATAGTCGAAGAAGGTCGTCTGATAGTCGCTGACGCGCGGACCGACTTCAGGCGTACGACGCGACAGGGCGGTCGTGACCGTGCGATAGTTCGGATCGCTCGGGCCGGTCGCCGTGGCAGCCGCCGCGCACTCCGCTGCGGTGAAGCGCGGGGTGTAGAGACCCGATTCCGGGGTCGCCGTGTTGAAAGCGCAGAACTGGTTGCGCAGCGCGGCGGGCAGGAACGGGTTGTTCAGGTTGATCGTGACCGAACCGCCGAACGAACCCGACGGAGCGATGATGGTCGAAACCTTGTTCTTCGAGAACATGCCGCGAGCGTAGACCTCGACCGCGTCCGACACTTCGTAGTTCGCCTGGCCATAGATGTTATAGCGCTGGAACGGCGTCTGGAAGATGTTGTACGGGTTGAAGTTGAACGACGCGAAGGGGGCGACTGCCTGACCCTGCGCGTTGATCTGGCGCACGCCGCCGTTGCCGACCGTGGGGTCGACGCTGGGCAGGCCCGTGAGCGGATCGATCGGACGGGTGCCCGAGAAGCGCGACGGAACCGCCGTGCCCGAACCGCCGGCGCCGCCGGTGTAGCTGTCGACCTGGAAGACCGAGAAATCGCGGTCGCCCTGATAGACGGCGTCGGCCTGCTGGTAGCCGATGCTGAGAACTGCGTTACCGCGGCCGTCGTCGAAGTTCGCACCGATCGTCGCGTCGACGCGGAAGACGTTGCCGTCGCCCTGCTCGGTAATCTGCTCCGAAGCCTGGACTTCCAGGCCGGCGAAGTCCCGCTTGGTGACGAAGTTGACGACGCCGGTGATGGCGTCCGCACCATAGGTGGTCACCGCCGCGCCGGTCAGCGCGTCGACGCGCTCGATCAGGGCCAGCGGAATATTGTTGAGGTCGACGCGGCCGTTCACGTCCGACGGAGCGACGCGGTTACCGTTCAGCAGGACGATGTTGCGGGTCGAGCCGAGGCCGCGAAGGTCGACGTACGAACCGCCGGTGTTACCGTTGTTCACCGCCGAACCCATGTTCGGGACGACGCCGGGCAGTTCGCGCAGGACTTCTTCCGCGACGTTCGACTGCTTCAGCTCGATGGCGTCCGAGGTGGTGACGTTGACCGGGGTCGACTGTTCGAGGTTCGGATTGCGGATCAGCGTACCGGTGACGACGATTTCCGAGTTCGTCGTCGCCTCTTCCGCCGGCGCGTCCTGCGCGAAGGCAGGAGCCGAAACCAGCGCAACGCCCATGACGAGCGGTGCCGCGCTGAGCTTCAGCTTGGAATATTGGGTGGTTTTCACAGTGCAGTCCCTTGCTACTGATGGTGATGGTACCCGAGCCCCCGGCACGACGGCATGACGCCGACACACAGATGCCCCGATAGCGTGCGGGATGAGGCTTCATTCATGTCGAGTAAAGGGAATTTGCCGCCGCTTCTGCGGTTTCGGCAGCCATTGTGACGTATTTGCAACAACCGCGAGAAACTGCGAAATACTATTTTGCTGCAGCGCGACATCCGTGAAATTTTGTTTCACGGGAAACGAAATTCCGCGCCTTTCGTGGCGATCAGCCGCCGTTCGGCCCCGCAAGCTTTCCGGGGTCGAGCCGCGCGTCGCGCCATTTCAGGCCCCAGTGCATATGCGGCCCCGTGGCGCGTCCGGTCCGGCCCACGGTGCCAAGCTGTTGCCCCTGCACCACATGATCGCCGACCTTCACGTCGAGCCGCTGGCAATGGAGAAAGGCGCTCGACAGCCCCATGCCATGATCGACGATCAGCAGGTTCCCCTCGAGCGTGAAGGGCGCCGCTGCCGCGAGCGTCACGACGCCGTCGGCGGGTGCCACGAACGGGGTGCCGGCGGGGACCGCGATGTCGGTTCCGCCGTGATAGGTGCCCGGCTTGCCCTGGTAGACGCGCTGCGATCCGAAGAAGCCCGACAACCGCCCGGTCACCGGCCAACGGAATTTCTGCTTCCAGCCATCGGACTGGACGGGAACGGTCCGCGCCGCCGCGATCTGCGCCAGTTCGGCCGGACGCCGGCGTTCGAAATCGGCGTCGCTCGACGCGCTGCCGCGATAGGGCGCATTGATATATTCGATCCGCCAGCTGCCCGATGCGACAGTCAGCGTCCGCTCCGCGGTGCGGCCGTCGGCCAACGTCACCGCAAGCAGCGCCGACGGTCCGGCATCGCGATCGAAGGCGATCAGAAAGCCGCCGTCAGAGGCGACCGGCACCGCCTTGCCGTCGAGCGTCAGTACGCGCGTTCCGGGGGGCGCCTGCCCGGTCATGACCGCTCCCTGCTCGGGAACCCCGCGAAGGCCGAAGTCGGTGCGCAGCGGCGGCAACGGCGCCGGAGCAGGAACGGGAGCGGGAGCGGGAGCGGGCAGCGGGGCCGCAGGAGCAGGCTTCGCGGCCACCGGTTCCGCCGTGGGAACGCAGCTCGCAGCGGCGACAAGCAAAGGCAGCGCCGCGGCGAGCCGCCGCGGATATCGAGTAAAGCTCATGCCTTGTGGTCGAGCTCAGCCTGCACCGAGAGGGCGGCGGTCGCATAGGGCTCCTGCCGCGCGACCGACCAGTATCGCAGTTCGTCGAGCCCGATCGGCACGCCGCTGACCGCGCACAGCACATGGTCGCCGGGCGAGAGCACGCGGAATCCGTTGGGCCCGTAGTGCAGGCGGGCGAGGCGGTTGCGGCTGGCGATCAGCATGATTTCAGGTCCATCGAAGCGTAAGTCATTGCAGGCAATATAGCAGCTTCGTGTATCCGGGCCACCCCGACGCGATCAGAAAAGCTCGCCCTGCCCCCGGCCGGTCGCGCCGGGCGGCGGCTTGCGCACGGGTTTCGGCGCAGCGGGAGGGGCGACGGGAGGCAAGGGCTGCTCACCCTCCGCCACGGCAACCGCCACGTCGCCGTCGGCAAATTGCAGCCGCAGATGCCCGGCCGCCTGCGCCTTTCCTGCAGTCGTCACGATCGCGCCTTCGCCGTCGCGCACCATGGCATAGCCGCGCGACAGCAGCGCGCGCGGGTCGAGCGAGCCGAGCAGCCGCCCGAGCCCCTCGAGCTTCGCGCGGTCGCGGTCCCAGCGCCGTTCGAGCAATGCCGGCCGCAGCGCGACCGAGCGCGTCGCGAGCCGCTCGGCCACGACCGCCAGCCGGTGCCGCTGCGCGCGGTCGAGCCGTTCGCCATTATCGTCGAGCCGCTGGCGCTGCGGCGCATAGAGCGCCTCGCGCTTCGGCAAATGCCGCGCCAGCGCGGTCAACCGCTCGCCGCGCAAGGACTGCTGACGGTTCGCGGCGCCGATCATCCGCCCCTGCCATGTCGCGAGCTGCGCCTGCAGCTCGGCGCGCACCGGCACTGCCATCTCGGCCGCGGCGGTCGGCGTAGGCGCGCGCACGTCGGCGACATAGTCTGCAAGCGTCACATCGGTCTCGTGCCCCACCGCGCTGATCGTCGGGATGCGGCAATCGGCGATCGCGCGCACCACGACTTCCTCGTTGAACGCCCATAGATCCTCGATCGACCCGCCGCCGCGCGCGACGATGACGAGGTCGGGCCGCGGCACCGGACCGCCGGGCGCAAGCGCATCGAACCCGCGTACCGCACCCGCAACCTGCGCCGCCGCACCTTCGCCCTGCACCAGCACCGGCCACACGATCACGCGCGTCGGGCATCGGTCGGCAAGGCGGTGCAGGATATCGCGGATCACCGCGCCGGTCGGCGAGGTCACGACACCGATCACTTGCGGCAGATAGGGCAGCGCCTGCTTGCGTTCGCGGTCGAACAGTCCCTCGCCGCCGAGCCGCGCCTTCAGCTTCTCGAAGAGCAGCATCAGCGCGCCCTCGCCGGCGACCTCTAGCGTGTCGACGACGAGCTGATATTTGGAGCGCCCCGGATAGGTGGTGAGCTTGCCCGTCGCGATCACCTCGATCCCGTCTTCGGGCCGGAAGGCGAGCCGCGCCGCCTGCCCCTTCCACATCACCATGTCGATGAGCGCATTATCGTCCTTCAGCGCGGCATAGAAATGCCCCGACGCGGCGCGTTTCGTACCCGAAAGCTCGCCGCGCACGCGCACGCGTGCAAAGCCGTCCTCGACCGTCCGCTTGATCGCCGCCGACAATTGGCTGACCGACAGCGCGGGCGCATTGTCGCCGGGCGCCGCCTCGGCTAACAGCCGCGCTTCGGTGCCATCGTCGGACGCCGGATCGGGAAAAGGGACTGACATGAATATCCTGCTGGTGGGCTCTGGTGGCCGCGAACATGCGTTAGCCTGGCAACTGGCACAATCGCCGAGTTGCGCCAAGCTCTATGCCGCGCCGGGCAACCCGGGAATCGAGCTTCACGCCGAATGCGTGCCGATCGCCGCCGACGATATCGACGGGCTGCTCGCCTTCGTGAAGGCGCATGCGATCGACTTCGTCGTCGTCGGTCCCGAAGCCCCGCTCGTCGCCGGCCTTGCCGACCGCCTGCGCGAGATCGGCATTCCCGCTTTCGGCCCCGGCGCCGCCGCCGCGCGACTCGAAGGATCGAAGGGTTTCACCAAGGATCTCTGCGCGCGCGCCGGCATCCCGACTGCGGGCTATGTCCGCTGCACCAGCGCCGAGGAAGCGCTCGCCGTCCTCGAAGGCTTTTCGATTCCCGTCGTCATCAAGGCCGACGGCCTCGCCGCGGGCAAGGGTGTGATCATCGCCGAAACGCAGGTCGAAGCCGAAGCCGCGATTGCCGACATGTTCGACGGCGCCTTCGGCGGCGCGGGCGCCGAGGTCGTGATCGAGGAATTCATGACCGGCGAGGAAGCGAGCTTCTTCGCGCTATCCGACGGCACCGACGTGATCGCCTTCGGCAGCGCACAGGACCACAAGCGCGTCGGCGACGGCGATGTCGGCCCGAACACCGGCGGCATGGGCGCCTACAGCCCCGCCCCCGTCCTCACCCCCGATCTCGAAGCGCAGGTGATGGACCGCATCATCCGTCCGACCGTGGCGACGCTCGCCGCCGAGGGCACGCCTTACGTCGGCGTGCTGTTCGCAGGGCTGATGCTGACCGACGAAGGTCCGAAGCTGATCGAATATAATTGCCGCTTCGGCGACCCCGAATGCCAGGTGCTGATGATGCGTTTCAAAGGGGATTTCGCCGCGCTGCTTCACGCGGCCGCGACCGGCGCGGTCACCTCGGCCGACGCCCCCAATTTCTCGCATGACTATGCCCTCACCGTCGTCATGGCGGCGAACGGCTATCCCGGCACCCCCGAAAAGGGCGGTGCGATCCGCCGCATCGCCGATGCCGAGGCAGGCGGCGTCCGCGTTTTCCACGCCGGCACCGCACGCGAGGACCGGACTCTGGTGGCCGCAGGCGGCCGCGTTCTCAACGTCACCGCAACGGGCAAGAGCGTCACCGAAGCACAGGCGCGCGCCTATGCCTCGGTCGACAAGCTCGATTTCCCGACCGGCTTCTGCCGCCGCGACATCGGCTGGCGCGAGGTCGCGCGCGAGGCGCAATAGGCGGCGCTGGACGGCGCGAACGCGTGCGCATAGGCTGACCGCAAGACAGGGAGATCATCATGGCGTGGCTTCAGGAAAATTGGATCATCGCGGTTGTCGGCCTCGTCGTCGCGGTCGTGCTGCTGTGGTGGCTCTTCGGCCGCAAGGCACCCGAAGAGATCGAAACCCCGGTCGCGCCGCCCGCCGAGCCTCGCAAACCGCTGGAGGCGGTGAAGCCCGAAATCATAGCCGCCGAACCCGCGCGCTTCAAACCGAAGGAGCCGGCGCCCGCGCCCGTCGCTGCCCCTCCCCCACCGCCGCCGGCACCGGAATCCATAACCGAAGCGCCGCCAGCGCCCGAACCCGAACCGGCGCCTGCCGTGGCGCCCGAACCCGCACCCGAGCCGGTCGCCGGGATTCCCGAAGAGCCGACCGTCCCCGCCGAACCGGTCGCTGAAACGCCCGCTCCGGCCGCGCCCGAACCCGAGCCGCAGCCGGTCCCCGAGCCGGAGCCCGAACCCGCAGCGATCGTGCCTGAGGAACCCACCGTTCCGCCGCCGGCGCCCGAACCGCTTCCGGAAGTTGTTGCAGCGCCTGAGCCGGAGCCTGCACCGGAACCCGCCCCTGAACCGGCGCCCCCGCCCGTCGCCACGAGCGACAATCTGCAACTACTGAAGGGCGTCGGCCCCAAAATGGTCGGGCTGCTGAACGGCCTCGGCGTCACCAGCTTCCGGCAGATCGCCGACTGGACCGACGCCGACGTGGCACGGATCGACCCGCAACTCGGCGCCTTTCAGGGCCGCATCGCGCGCGACGCGATCGTCGATCAGGCAGGTTATCTCGCCCGCGGCGACAAGGAAGGGTTCGAGGCGAAATATGGAGCGCTGGGCGGCGAGCTCTAGTCGCCGGCAGCTTCGTCCCGCGGCTTGCGCACTTCGCTGACCAGCAGCTTGTCGATCTTGCGGCCGTCCATGTCGACGATCTCGAACTTCCAGCCCTTGTCGGTGAAGCTCTCGCCTTCCTTCGGCAGATGCTTCAGGATCGCGAGCGCGTGGCCCGCCGCGGTCGCATAGTCGCGGTCGTCGCCAAGCTCGATCCCCAGCCGTTCAGCCATCTGGTCGGCGGGCATCGAACCCGCGATCAGCAGGCTGCCGTCGTCGCGTTCGGTGACGAAGGGCTCGCTGCCGATATCCTGATCCGACGCGAATTCGCCCGCGATCGCCGAGAGCAGGTCGGCGGGCGTCACCAGTCCCTCGAAATGGCCATATTCGTCGTGGACGAGCAGCATCGGCACTTCGGCGGCGCGCAGTGCCTCGAGCGCGTCCATCGCGTCGATCTGGTCGTGGATGACCTTTGCCGAGCGCGTCAGCTTTTCGAGGTCGAGCGCTTCGCCGCGGAACAGTGCCCCCGCGATGTCGCGCGCCTGGACGATGCCGACGATATCGTCGACCGACCCTCGCGCCACGGGGATGCGCGTGTGCGGCGTCTCCAGCAGCTTTGCGCGCACCGCATCGGCATCCGACGCGATATCGATCCAGTCGACGTCGATGCGCGGCGTCATCACCTCACGCACCGGCCGGTCGGCGAGGCGCACGACGCCCGAGATGATCGCGCGTTCGCTTTCCTCGATCACCCCCGATTTGGACGCTTCGGCGACGATCAGGTGCAGTTCCTCGGCGGTGACGCGCTCCTCGGACTCGCGATTGAGCCCGAGCAGACGGAAAATCAGTGCCGAACTGTTGTCGAGCAGCCAGACGAGCGGCGCCGCGACCCGCGACAGCCAGTACATCGGCACGGCCATCAGGATCGCGATTCGCTCGGGCGTCCGGAGCGCAAATTGCTTGGGAACCAGTTCGCCCGCGATCAGCGAGAAATAGGTCGTTGCCGCGATCACGATCGCAAAACCGATATTCTCGGCATTTTCGGGATCGAGCCCGACCCACGCCTCGAGCCGCTGCGCGACCGGCCCGCCCAGGCTCGCGCCCGAATAGGCGCCGGTCAGCACGCCGATCAGCGTGATGCCGACCTGCACAGTCGACAAAAAGCGTCCCGGATCGGACGCGAGCTGGCGTGCGAGTTTCGCGCCGCGACTGCCGCGCTTTTCGGCCGCCTGCAGGCGGGGATCGCGCGACGAGACGATCGCGAGTTCGGACATGGCGAAAGCGCCGTTGAGGAATACCAGGATCGCGATGATCGCGACGTCACCCCAGGGAAAAGGGCTCATTGGGCGGTCATGTGGCGCTGCGGCGCCCGGCCCCTGTCATCTTCGGTCATGCGCCTCCCTATAAGCGAAAGCCGTCCGATTACAAATGGCACGCTCAGCCAGCGTTCAGCCGAGGAATGGAACCACATCGGCGGCCAATATGTTATCGGCTTGAACGCAGCGCGGAGGACCAGTCCCGCCGCCGGAGAAAAGGGAGCGATACAATGAACAGCAAGACCATCAGGCTCACCGCCGTCGCCAGCATCGGCGCGCTGGTGCTCACCGGCTGCGTCACCGATCCCGAGACGGGCAAACAGACCATCTCGAAGGCCGCAATCGGCGGCATCGGCGGCGCGCTCGGCGGCTATCTGCTCGGCGATCTCGTCGGCGGCCGCCGCGACCGCACCGAGAAGATTCTGGGCGCGGGCATCGGCGCGGTCGCGGGCGCGGGCGTCGGCTATTATATGGACCAGCAGGAAAAGAAGCTGCGCGAACGCACCGCAGGCACCGGGATCGACGTCGAGCGCCAGGGCGACCAGCTGGTGCTCAACATGCCCGGCGACGTCACCTTCGACTATAACAGCGCGCTCGTGAAATCGCAGTTCCGCAGCGCACTCGACAGCGTCGCCTCGACGCTGTCGGAATATCCGAGCACCTATATCGACGTCTATGGCCATACCGATTCGACCGGCAGCGACAGCTATAACCAGGGGCTGTCCGAGCGGCGCGCGGCATCGGTCGCCGACTATCTCGCCGGCCGCGGCATCAACCGCGCGCGCATGGCGACGATGGGCTATGGCGAATCGCAGCTCAAATGCGCGCCCGAGCGCAGCGAGGCCGACTATCAGTGCAACCGCCGCGTCGAAATCCGCATCGCGCCGGTGACGCAGAACGACGTCAACAACGCCGGCTGAACCTGTTCCATTCCCGTGGAACATGGGGCGTCGCCGAAAGGCGGCGCCCCTTTCTTATGCGAGGTTGAAGCTGGCCTTGATCCCGTCGATCACGAATTGCGCCGCGAGCGCGGCGAGCAGGACGCCGAGCAGCCGCGTGATCACCGCCTCGCCCTTGTTACCGATCAGCCGCATCAGCGGCCCCGCCGCGAGCAGCGCGGCGAGCGTCAGCAACAGCACGAGCAGCAGCGCGCCGAAGATCACGAAGGCGCGGTCGAGCCCGTTGTTCTGCGACACGAGCAGCATCACCGAGGCGATCGAGCCCGGTCCCGCAAGCATCGGCATCGCCATCGGAAAGACCGAGACATCCTCGACCTCGGGGGTCGCCTTGACCTTTTCGGCGCGCTGTTCGCGCCGTTCGGTGCGCTTTTCGAACACCATGTCGATCGCGATGATGAACAGCATCAGCCCGCCGGCGATGCGGAAGCTGTCGAGGTCGATGTGCAGGAAGCTGAGCAGCGCCTCGCCGAACATCGCGAAGAAGACGAGGATGAAGCCCGCGATCAACGTCGCGCGGATCGCCATCGAGCGGCGCTGATCGGCGCTCGCCCCGGCCGTCAGGCTGGCATAGATCGGCGCGCAGCCCGGCGGGTCGATGACGACGAACAGCGTCACGAAGGCCGAGATGAAAAGGTCGATCATTTCGGTGCCGCGACCTCATTGTCGATGACGGTCGCCATCTCCTTGCCGTCCCAAAGCCGGATCGTGACGCGCCGCGACTTGTCCGGACGGACCGTCGACGTCCAGCTGAGCGTCTGGTCGGGCGACAGGCCGACCACCATATCGTCGCCCTCGGCGCCAGCCGTGATCGGCACCGCCGGACGCGTGCCGCACTTGGCCTGCTTCGATTCGATGAAGTCGGGCGCGGCGCGCGGGGTCGCCAGCGCGTCGCCATGGTCGAGCACCCACGTCATCTTGCCCTTCTTGGGGTCGCGGAGCCAGACGGTGGTGAAATAGCCGTTCGCCGGCCCTTTCTGCCATGCGCCGGTCGTCACCCCGACATTGCCGTCGCAGCTGACATAGACTGCGTGCGGCTGCCACTTCACCGCCTCGGCGGGATTCTTCTGCGACTTCAGCCAGTCCTGCGCCTTCACGCGCTGCGGCACGAACATGACCGCGTCGGGCGCCGCGGTCTCGCGGAACGCCGTCCACTGCCCCTTTTCCTGCGCCAGCCGCGCAAAGGCGATTTCGGCGGCGATGAACCCGCTGGGATTAGCGGCAAGCGGGCGATTGCGTTCGCGCGCCGCCACCGCGCCGCCCGCAACGACAGCAAATGCAGTCATGGCAACAAGCAGCCGGCGCATCAGAAACCCTCCGGATCGGCAAGGCCGGCGCGGCGGTGCGCGGCGACGAGCGTGTTGCGAAGCAGGCACGCGATCGTCATCGGGCCGACGCCGCCGGGAACGGGGGTGATGGCATCGGCGACCCCCGCGGCTTCGGCATAGTCTACGTCGCCGACCAGCCGGCCTTTCGTTTCGCCGTCCGCCGGCGGCAGGCGGTTGATCCCGACGTCGATCACGACCGCGCCGGGCTTGATCCAGTCGCCCCGGACCATCTCGGGACGGCCGACCGCCGCGACGACGATGTCGGCGCGGCGCACGAGATCCGGCAAATCCTTCGTACGGCTATGCGCCATCGTCACCGTCGCATTCGCGCCGAGCAACAATGCCGCCATCGGCTTGCCCACCAGGATCGAGCGGCCGATCACGACCGCATCCTTGCCCGACAGATCGCCGAGCCGGTCCTGTAGCAGCAGCAGACAGCCATAGGGGGTGCAAGGCACCATGCCGGCTATACCCAGCGCGAGGCGACCGGCGCTGACCGGAGTCAGCCCGTCGACATCCTTGTCGGGGTCGATCGTCGCGACCGCGGCCTGTTCGTCGAGATGTCCGGGCAAGGGAAGCTGGAGCAGGATGCCGTCCACCGTTTCGTCGGCATTGAGCCGGGCGAGCAACGCCTCGACCTCATCCTGCGTCGCCGTAGCGGGCAGACGATGCTCGAAGCTCGCCATGCCGGCGGCAACCGTCGCCTTGCCCTTCGATCCGACATAGACGGCGCTCGCCGGATCGTCGCCGACGAGAACGACCGCAAGACCGGGCGCGCGTCCCGTCGCGGTTTCGAAAGCGGGGACGGCGGCGGCGATCCGCGCACGCAGGCCGGCCGCGAACGCCTTGCCGTCGATGACTTGCGCGGCGGCGGATACGGTCATCGCGTCAGGCCATCCCGGCCTGCATGCCGAGCCGGTAAAGATAGGGCAGCACGGCCTGCTGGGCGATGATCAGCAGGATCAGGACGGCCATCGGGGTCAGGTCGAGGCCACCGAAATCGGGCATGATCCGCCGGAACGGGCGGTACAGCGGCTCGGTGATGCGGTCGAGGACGTACCAGAGCTGGCCGACGAAATCATTGTGTGTGTTGATCACGTTGAACGCGATGAGCCACGACATCACCGCCTGCACGATGATGATCCACCACAGGATGTTGAGCAGGATCGCCACGATATCGAGAAGCATGAAATACAAGGAAGGTCTCCGGCCGAAAGGTCGAGGGCTGGTCTTAGCGGTGAATGAGCGTGCCCGCACCCCTTGCGGTGAAAATTTCGAGCAACATCGCGTGAGGGATACGACCATCGAGAATGACGGCCGCCTCGACCCCCGCATCGACCGCGGCGACGCAGGTTTCGACCTTAGGAATCATTCCGCCGGTGATCGTCTCGTCGGCCTTCAGAGCGTCGATCGCCGTGCGGTCGAGGTCGGTGAGCAGCGAACCCGACTTGTCGAGCACGCCCGCAACGTCGGTAAGCAGGAAGAAGCGCTTCGCGCCGAGCGCACCCGCGATCGCTCCCGCCATCGTGTCGGCGTTGATGTTGTAGGTCGCGCCGTCGGCGCCCAGCGCGACGGGGGCCACCACCGGGATGAAATTGTCGCCCGACAGGTTGCGCAGGATCGTCGCGTCGACCGCGACGGGCTCGCCGACGAAACCGAGGTCGACGTGCCGCTCGATCCCCGAATTGGGGTCGGGTTCGGTGCGGCTGACCTTTTCGGCGAGTACCAGATTGGCGTCCTTCCCCGAAATGCCGACCGCACGCCCGCCGAGCCCGGCGATCCAGCTCACGATTTCCTTGTTGATCTTGCCCGCGAGCACCATCTCGGCGACTTCGGCGGTCGCGGCGTCGGTGACGCGGAGGCCGCCGACGAAGGTCGATTCGATCCCGAGCTGCTTCAGCATCCGTCCGATCTGCGGCCCGCCGCCGTGGACGACCACCGGATTGATCCCGACCGCCTTCAACAGGACGACATCCTCGGCAAAGTCGCGCTGCGCCTCGGGGTCACCCATCGCGTGGCCGCCATATTTGATCACGAAGGTCTCGCCGGCGTAGCGCTGCAGATAGGGCAGCGCCTCCACGAGCGTCTCGGCCTTGGCGAGCAGATCGGGCATTTTCGAGGGATCGGTCGTGGACATCATCCGGCGACCTCTGATGCCTGCGTTCCGTCGAGCTTGCGACCGATCGCGACCACCGCCATCACCAGCAGCGGCACCATCACCGCCGACAGCACGACCTTCGCGAGCATCTGGCCGAGCATCAGGTCGGCGATCGGACGCACACCGTAGAAGCTGACGGTAATGAAGATCAGCGTATCGATAATCTGGCTGAGCGCCGCGGCGATAAAACCGCGCAGCGGAAGCAGCCGGCCGTTGTTCGCGGTCATGCGCGCGAAAATCCAGACGTTGAGGCTGACCGATACGCCATAGGCAAGGATACCCGCGGCCATCATGCGCCAGCCCTGACCGACGATGATCGGGAACGCCTCCTTCGCGGGTGGGTACATCCCTTCGTCGGTTGGCAGTTGCAGAACGAAAACGGTCAGGATGATCGCGAGGATCAGCGGAATGAAACCGAACCGAACCAGCTTGTCGGCGACGGCGCGTCCATGCAGTTCGGCGATGCCGCTCGAGATCGCGATCAGGGTCAGAAAGGGGAAAATCCCTGCTTCGACCGCGAGCGGGCCGAGCGCGACCTGTTTCGCGCCGAGGAAGCCACCGAGCGGAACCATGCCGCCGTAGAGGATCGCGAACAGCAGCAGCGAGGGCGCGATCAGGCGCGAAGAGCTATTTTCCATCGGGGCCGCTTAATCGCTTTTGACCGCGCTGGAAAGATACCGCTCAATCCGGCGGATTATGTTTCTTGAGGAACGCCTCGATCGAGTTCAGCAGCGTCAACCGGTCGGCCTCGCGGGTGAAATAATGGTCTGCCAGCGGAAGCGACACGAACTCGACCGGCTTGCCCGCCTTGTTCATCGCCGAATACATCAGGGTCGACTGGCCGTGATCGACCGTGATGTCCTTCTTTCCGTGGATCAGGAGCAGCGGCGCCTTGATCCGGTCGATTGCGTTGATCGGTGAAACCGCGGCGAAATCCGGGGTCATGCGTTGCCATTGCCCGCGATGCAGGTTGGCGCGTACCGACCCGCCGAAGTCGTTGACCTCGCGGCGCAGGTTCGCAACCCCTGCGATCGAGATTGCGCAGCGATATTGCTCGGGATCCTTCGCGATGCCCCACATCGCAGCATAGCCGCCATAGGACGCGCCGACGATGCAGACGCGCCCCGGATCGGCAATCCCTTCCTTCACCGCCCATCGGACGCCGTCGCTGATGTCGTCCTGCATCGCAAAGCCCATCTGGCCCTGACCCGCGCGCTCGAATTCGGAACCATATCCCGTCGAGCCACGGAAATTGGGCTGAAGCACCGCATAGCCGCGTTCGGCCAGGAACTGCGCCCAATAGTCATAGGACAGCTCGTCGTGCCCCCAGGGGCCGCCGTGGGGCATGACGATGAAGGGCAGCGCCTTGGGATCGCGCCCGCGCGGCAGCGTCAGCACGCCCTCGATCTGCAATCCGTCGCGCGCCTTGTACTGGACATATTTGGCCCGCGACAGTCGCCGGCCGCCGATCGTCTCGTTCATTGTCGCAAGCTTCGACAGTTCGCCCTTGGTCGCATCATAATAGTAAAGCAGCCCCGGACTGTCGGGCGTCGCGATGCGCACCAGCAATTTCGTAAGGTCGCGGCTGTAGCTGTCGATCGTGACCCGCGACCTCGGCGATGTCGATGCCAGCCCCTCCTGCAGCTTTGCCATCACCGGGTTGATCCATTGCACCGGCTGCTCGTCGTTGGATGTATAGACGCCGAGGATTCCCGTCGCGTCAGGCGAACGGATCGCCCCCTCGACGTCGAATTTTTCGGGCGAGAACACCGTCCGGACTTCCTGCCCGGTCGCGAGATTCAGCTCGACGATGGCCGTCTTGCCGTTGGCGAGGTCCTTGTACACAAGGCCGTTGTCGGTCCCGGGAACAAAGACGAAAGGGATCGCCAGCCGCTCGTCGTCGCGAAGCCGTGCGCTGTCGATGGTGCGAAAGGTGCTGCGACCGTCGGGACGATAGAGCAAGGTCGCCTTCGTCGTAGTATCGCTGTAGCCGATGCCATAGCGGACGCGACCGAGGTGATCGGCGCCCCAGTCGAGGACGCTCGCCCGTCCCTTGACCTCCAGCTTCTTGCGCCCGGTCGTCACATCGACGCGATAGACCGACGGCCAGAAATGCTCGCCCTCATAGATCGAATTCTGCGCGGCGACGAGAATCTCGCTGCTGCCGTCGGTCGGAATCCACAGAACATCCGATGCATTCTGCCCGCCCGCGTCCCACAACAGCCGGGTGACCTTGCCCGTCGTGCGGTTCACGGCGATCAGTCGCGAGACATACCAGTTGTCGGCCTCCACCGGCACGAGGGCGCGCAGGCCGACGATGATATTGTCGTCATTGACCCACTGGATCCATCCGATCTGCGTCTGGTCGGGAACGGCGATCCCGACAGTCTTGCTCCGGTCGCCGACCGCGGGGAGGATTCCGATATGCTGCGCGCCGTTGACGGCGAACAGGCCTGCGAGATGGCTCCCGTCGGGCGAGAGTTCGGTCATTTCCGCGAAGGGAAGGCGGGCAAAGGCCGCCGTCGGCAGAGGCTCGAAACCTGCCGACGCTACGGATGGTGGCGCCGCGGCATCCGTTTGCGCCGCCACCGGCGAAACGAGGACGAACGACAGCACCGCACCGATCAGAAACCGCATTCCATATCCCCCTGCAACGATGGAGGATTATCGAGCGACACGCCACCCGCCAAGCAGCTTTGCGACCGATCTGGCGGCCAGCCCCTTGCCCCCTCGCCAAACCCCGTTAGACAGGCGCAATAAACTTGCGGGGGACGCACGGAAATCATGGAACGGCTTATCGGGTTACTCGGCATCGTCGCATTGCTTGCGATTGCCGTACTCTTTTCATCGAACCGGCGCTGGATCCGCCCGCGCGTCGTCATCCCGGCCTTCCTGCTCCAGGCTGGTTTCGCGCTTCTCGTCCTTGGAACCCCTTGGGGTCGTGCGATCATCCAGGCGATGTCGAGTGCGGTGTCGAACCTGCTCGGCTACGCCAAGGCGGGCACCGACTTCATCTTCGGCCCGCTCGCCGGGCCGGACATGGGCGGGCACAGCTTTGCGATCGCCGCGCTTCCGGTGATCATCTTCTTCGCCTCGATGATCTCGATCCTTTATTACCTCGGCATCATGCAACTGGTGATCAAATGGGTCGGCGGCGCAATCCAGAAGATTACCGGCATCACCAAGGTCGAAAGCCTCGGCGCCGCCGCCAACATTTTCGTCGGGCAGAGCGAAAGCCCGCTCGTCATCCGCCCCTATCTCGCGGCGCTGACGCCGTCGCAGCTCTTCACGGTGATGACCGTCGGCATGGCCGGCGTCGCGGGGACGATCCTCGGCGCCTATGCCAGCATGATCGGCGAACAATTGCTGCCCTATCTGCTCGCAGCGAGCTTCATGTCGGCGCCCGGCGGCATCCTGATGGCCAAGATCATGATGCCCGACGATCCCAAGGATCTGGGTATCGAGCCGGTGATCATGCCCGAGGCGAGCCACGACGAGGAAAAGCCCGCCAATATCATTATGGCCGCTGCCCAGGGTGCACAGACGGGCGTGCGGCTTGCGGTTGCGGTCGGTGCGATGGTGCTGGCCTTCGTCGCGCTTGTCGCGCTCGCCAACGGCCTGCTCGGGGGCATCGGCGGCTGGTTCGGCTATCCCGATCTGTCGTTTCAGGCGATTATAGGCACGATCTTTCGCCCGGTGATGTGGCTGATGGGCGTGCCGTGGGACGAAAGCGCCGCGGTCGGCGGGCTGTTCGGCACCAAGATCGTCCTCAACGAATTCGTCGCCTTCATCGACCTCGGCAAGGTGCAGGGCGCAATGTCGCCCGCCTCGATCGCGGTCGCGACCTTTGCGCTGTGCGGTTTCGCCAATTTCAGTTCGATCGCGATCCAGATGGCGGTGACCGGCGGCCTCGCGCCCAACCAGCGGCCGATGATCGCCAAGCTAGGGCTGAAGGCACTGCTCGCGGGCAGCCTGTCGAACCTGATGTCGGCGGCGCTTGCCGGGCTGATGCTCGGTATCGCGCCGCCTGCGGCTCCGCCGCCGCCCGCGCCTGTCGAAACGGTGAAGGCGCCCGCGACCGAAACTGCGCCCGCCGCTGCGACGGAGCCGGCCAAAGCACACTGATGCTCGCCGGGCGCCGGCACGACCGGCGCCCCCTTGATCTGTGATAATTTGCAAGCCGCCCCGGCTTGGCGTAAGCTTCGGGAACATAACGAATCCCGGGTCGCGTTTCGCTGAAAATGGGAGGCTGTGATGAAAACCGCTTATCGTTTGTCGATCCTTGCCGCGGCCGCGGCGTCGATAGGGGCGGGTTTTCTCGCCACCTCGAGCGCCCAGCCCCCTCAGGACAAGATGTACCGGCCGCCCGAGGCGACGATCTATCGCGACGCCGCCTATAAGGGACCCGCGGTCTTCATCGGCGAGGCGAAGGAAAATCTCGGGCTTGCCTGGCCCGTCAACTCGATCCGCGTCGCAAACGGCCGCTGGGAACTTTGCGAGAAGACGCGCTTTCGCGGCAATTGCCGTACCGTCGATCGCGACACGCCGATGCTCAACAATATCCTGCGCGGGATCACCATCCAGTCGATCCGTCCGCTGGGTAGCGGAGGCGGGGGCTGGAACCCCGCTCCGCCCGCGAACGGCCAGAGCACGCGCGGCAATTTCGCCGAATTCCACACCCAGCCGGGCACCAACGGCTATCGCGTCCTCGCCTGTACCAGCGGATCGTCGACCGCGGCGTGCGCCGCGCGCTCGGCCGACACCTGGTGCCGCTCGATCGGCTGGAACGGGTCGGCGCGCGAACATATGGAAACGGTGAACGGGCGGGAATATCTGGCCGACGTGCTGTGCGTCCGTTCGGGCTATTGAGAGGAGAACGGGTATGAAAACGACGATCCTGATCCTCGGCGCAGCCGTCGCGCTCGCCGGCTGTTCGGGCGTGCCGCGCAACACCGGCACCAGTTACGACTGCAGCGGCGGGACGAAGCTGAAGGTCGACTATGTCGGCAACACGGCAATCGTGCGCGTCAACGGCATGCGGTCGATGGTGCTGAAGCAGACCCCGTCGACCGGCGGACCGGTCTATGAAAACAAGACCGGCGCCCGGCTGCAGCGCAATGGCAACGAGGTCGTATGGAATACCGCCGCGCGAACCGCGCCGGAAAGCTGCCGCGTCGTCTATACGCCGCTATAGCGTCATTTCGGCGAGCGCCGCACGAACCTCGCCGACGAACAGATCGGGCTGCTCCCACGCGGCGAAATGGCCGCCGCGGGGCAGTTCGTTCCAGTAGACGATATTCTTGTACCGCCCTTCGGCCCAGCGGCGCGAGAGGCGCATGATCTCGTTCGGGAACAGGCTGCACCCCGTCGGCACATGGATTTCGCCGAACCCGAATTGCGCAAAGCTGTGCCAATAGAGCCGCGCCGACGACGCCGCGCTGTTGGTCAGCCAGTAGAGGCTGACGGTGTCGAGCATCGCATCCTTCGACAGCGCATTTTCGGGGTGGCCGCCGATCGACTGGCCGCCCGGCTGGTGCCCGCAGTCGGTCCAGCCATGGAATTTCTCGACGATCCAGCACATCTGTCCGACCGGCGAATCGGCGAGGCCGTACCCCACCGTCTGCGGCCGCGTCGCATGCTGGGTCGAATAGCCGTTATCCTTCGCGCGGTACCAGCCGAAGCGCGCGAGATAGGCCTTCTCGTCGTCGGTGAGGTCGGACATCGTCGCCGGGTCGGGCTGGCCGACAATCATGTTGACGTGGATACCCGCGCAATGGTCCGCATGATTGCCACCGATCGCGCAGGTCACCGCGCTGCCCCAGTCGCCGCCCTGCGCGAAATAGCGGTCGTAGCCGAGCGCGACCATCAGCGCGTCCCATCCCGCGGCGATATGCTCGACGCTCCATTTTGCTTCGTCGGGCTTCCCGGAGAAGCCGTAGCCGGGGAGCGACGGGATCACGAGATGATAATCGGAAGACAACGGCTCGACGACGTCGAGGAACTCCAGCACCGAACCCGGCCAGCCGTGCGTCAGCACGAGAGGGCGCGCGGCGGGATTTTCCGAACGGATATGGAGAAAATGGATGTCGAGGCCGTCGATCGTGGCGAGGAAGTTCGGATAGCTGTTGAGCTGCGCCTCGACCTTCCGCCAGTCATACCGGCCCTGCCAATAGGCGGCGAGTTCCTGCGCATAGGCAAGCGGGACGCCCTGGTCCCAATCATCGACCGTCTCCTTTTCGGGCCAGCGCGTGTTCGCAAGCCGCGCCCCGAGATCGTCGAGCGCCGTTTGCGGAACATCGACCGCAAAGGGCCGGATATTATCGACCTTCATCAAGCCCTCCCCCTTTCGCCGCTCACGGACGCGCCGGCGCCTTGCACCCGCGCTCGAGACCGACGCCCTTCAGGAACCCGCGCCGCACCGTGCCGGCGTAGACGGCTTCGGCGTAGCGGCGGCGTTCGGCATTCGCGCCGGTCACCTCGCCGATCAGCCCGCGAAACGGAATGACCGACCCGGCAACGCTGCCCGCGACGCGGCCGGCTGTTTCCTCGCGCTTCTTGTCCCGGCTCTTCTCGACCGTCTGGTTGACGTCGGGGCCGAGGACGGCATCGAGTTCGGTGACTTCGCGGATGATGGCCGAACATTTGCCAAGCCCCGCGAGCGAATAGGGATCACCCTGTATCGCGATCAGCTTGGCCGGCACTTCCTTGCCGTCGAAGGGCTCGGCCACCGTGTTTGCGGTGTCCTTGATCGTCGAATCCTTGGGTGCGCCCTCCTGGGCCAGCGTCGGCGCACCGGACAAAAGGACCAGAAGCGACAGACCCAAAGCGGTTGTGCGAAGCATGCCAGTCTCCCTTTGCGCCCCAGGGGCTTTCGAGATCCAACGCCGTGCGGGCCGATCGGCTCCCGGCTTTTCGTCACTTCTTCTGTCGCGCCGCCTTGGCGGGGCTGCGCTGCGCCACGATCCTGTGCAAGCTTGCGCCGGTCGTCCAGTCCCAAAATTGTGGGGACCGCGCGCGTTACCGCGTCGGAACCGGCTCGGGCCCGGTCCAGTCGTAGAAGCCGCGCCCCGCCTTCTTGCCGACCCAGCCCGCCTCGACATACTGGACGAGCAGCGGCGCAGGGCGGAATTTCGGGTCGCCGGTGCCGCTCTGCAGCACGCGGATGATCTCGAGGCAGGTGTCGAGGCCGATGAAGTCGGCGAGCGTGATAGGGCCCATCGGATGATTGAGGCCGAGGCGGCAGCCGGTGTCGATGTCCTGCATCGTTGCGACGCCTTCGCCCAGAGCAAAGACCGCCTCGTTGATCAGCGGCATCAGCACGCGATTGACGATGAAGCCCGGCGCGTCGTTGGCGTGGACGATCTCCTTGCCGAGCCCGCGGCCATAGGCCTCGACCTTGGCGAGCGTATCGTCGCTCGTCGCGAGACCGCGGATCAGCTCGATCAATCCCATCACCGGCACGGGGTTGAAGAAATGCACGCCGATGAAGCGCGCCGGATCGGGCGCCGCCTGCGCGAGGCGGGTGATCGGGATCGAGCTGGTGTTCGACGCGAGGATCGCGGTGGCCGAGAGATGCTGGCCGACGCTGGCGAAGATCGCGCGCTTGATCTCCTCGCGCTCCGTCGCGGCCTCGACGACGAGGTCGGCGGGAGCGAAGGCGGCATGGTCGGCGACGGGCGTGATGCGGCCGAGCAGCGCGTCGGCGTCGGCCTGCGTCATCTTTTCCTTCGAGACGAGGCGGCCGAGCGCCTTGGCGATGCCGGCCTTGCCGGCTTCGGCGCGCGCGAGGTCGATGTCCGAGAGGAGCACATCATGGCCGGCGCCTGCCGAAACCTGCGCGATGCCCGCGCCCATCTGTCCCGCACCGATAACGCCGACAATCATGATATGCCCTTTCGCTGAAGCCGTGCCTGTGCCCCTACGGCCTCGGCCATAGGCGTCAAGGGTCGAGCGTCAGGGGGCGGAACGAAACTCGGTCGCTTCGGCGAGGATCAGCGCGAAGGCGGGATCGGCGTCGTCCCACGTCGCAACCGGGGTCCAGCCACCCGCACGGAGCAGCAGGTTCGCGTCGCGCGGGCCATATTTGTGGCTGTTCTCGCTGTGGATCGTCTCGCCCTTCACCATCGCATAGCTGCGGCCGTCGACGGTAAACTCCATGTCGCACGCCGCGACGAGATGCATTTCTATGCGGGCGTGGACATCGTCCCAGATCGCGCGATGGCTGAAATTCTCGACCGGGATCGTGCCCGAAAGCTCGCGGTTGATGCGTTCGAGCAGGTTGAGATTGAACGCCGCGGTGACCCCCGCCGGATCGTCGTAGGCGCGTTCGAGGATGGCGATATCCTTGATCCGGTCGACCCCGATCAGCATCAGCGAGCCGTCGCCGAGCGCCGCACGCCAGTTGCGCAGCAGGTCGATCGCGGTCCGCGCAACCATGTTGCCGATCGTCGAGCCCGGAAAGAAGCCGAGTTTGGGCAGGGGGCAGATTTCGCGCGGCAGGTCGACGCGCTGGGTGAAATCGGCCTCGACCGGATAGATGGCGAGCGCCGGAAAGCGCTCCGCGAGCGCCTCTGCGCTGTCGCGGAGGAAGTCGCCCGAAATGTCGACGGGGACATAGGCGACCGGGTCGATCGCCTCGAGCAGCAACGGCGTCTTGGTCGAACTGCCCGAGCCGAGCTCGACGACCGCGCGGCCCGGCCCGATCGCCGCCGCCATTTCGTGCGCATGGCGCGTCAGCAGATCGGTTTCGCTGCGCGTCGGATAATATTCGGGCAGCGCCGTGATATCCTCGAACAGCGCCGATCCGGTCGCGTCGTAGAACCAGCGGGCGGGTACCGCCTTCGGCTTTTGCGAAAGCCCGGCGTGGACGTCGGCACGAAACGCAATGTCGACGCCCGCATCATCGGCGGAAATCTGCCGAAGTTGACGCACAACGCCCATGTCAAAGATCCTTCGCGAGGCGGACGCCGGTGAACTGCCAGCGCTGGTGGGGGTAAAAGAAATTGCGGTAGGAGGCGCGCATATGGCCGCGCGGGGTCGCGCAGCTGCCGCCGCGGAGGACGAACTGTCCGCTCATGAACTTGCCATTATATTCGCCGACCGCGCCGGGTGCGGCGCGGAAACCCGGATAGGGGCGATAGGCGCTGCCGGTCCATTCCCACACGCTGCCGAACATCTGTTGCAGATCGGTGTCGCCGGTCGCGGGGGCGGGGCGCACAGGTCCGGCACCGTCAAGCTGCTGTCCGCCGGCGGGATCGAGCGCGGCCGCCGCTGCTTCCCATTCCTGCTCGGTCGGCAGACGCGCGCCCGCCCAGCTTGCGAAGGCATCGGCCTCGAAGAAGCTGATGTGCGTGACCGGCGCAGCGGGATCGATGTCCTGCCAGCCCGACAGGGTGAAATGCGCATCCTCGCGCCAATAGGCCGGCGCCTGCACATCGTCGGCCTGCACCCACGCCCAGCCATCGCTGAGCCACAGCGAGGGCGTATGATAGCCGCCATCGTCGATGAACTGCCGCCATTCGCCGTTGGTGACCGGACGGCTGGCGAGTGCATGCGGAGCGAGCAGCGTGTCGTGACGCGGGCCTTCGCAGTCGAAGGCGAAGCCCTCACCCGTATGGCCGACCGCCGCAACGCCCTCGGCGCCCCTTACCCATTTCATTGCGGAAAACTGGGCAACTTCACTCGCGATTGCAGTGTCCCAAACGGCCGGGCCGAGCGGGTTCTGCGCGAAGAGATGCTTGAGGTCGGTGAGCAGCAATTCCTGATGCTGCTGTTCGTGATGGATGCCGAGGGTGACGAGCGCCTGCGCAGCGGGCGACAGATCGGGGAGCGCGGTCTGCACCGCCGCGTCGACATGCGCACGCCAGACGCAGATTTCATCGAGCGACGGGCGCGTCAGCAGTCCGCGGTGCGGGCGCGCGTGGCGCGGCCCCTCGGCCTCGTAATAGCTGTTGAAAAGATAGGCGTAGCGATCGTCGAACGCGCGATAGCCGGGCAGGTGATCGCGGAGGACAAAGGTTTCGAAGAACCATGTCGTATGTGCGAGGTGCCATTTGGCCGGCGACGCGTCGGGCATCGACTGCGCACTCGCATCGGCATCGGAAAGCGTCGCGACAAGGTCGAGCGACAGGCGCCGCGTGGAGGAAAAGCGGCGCGCCAGCTCCTCCAGCGGATCGGTGCGGTTCGAAGCGTCGGTGCGGCTGGCCATGACTCAGACAATCCCCCGAGGTGCGATTCGGTTTCGCTGTGGAACCGGTTATGGTTACAGCGCGGCGGAATGTCTAGAACATTAGGGGAACATTATCGCGTCGCGCCGGGTTTCCACAATATGTCGCCGCCCGCCGCCGCGTTGATATGCCGCGTCATCACGAACAGATGATCCGAGAGGCGGTTCAGATAGTTGAGCGCGAGCGGGTTGAGATCGCGGTCGGCATTCGCGGCCACCGCCGCGCGTTCGGCGCGGCGCGTCACGGCGCGCGCAAGATGGAGCCGCGCCGCGGCCTCGGTCCCGCCGGGCAGGATGAAGCTTTTGAGCGCGGCGAGATCGTCGTTCATGCGGTCGATCTCGTCCTCGAGCCGCGCGATCTGGCTCGGCACGATGCGCAGCGCCATTTCGTGCGGGCCGAAGCCGAACTGGATGTCGGGCGGGGTCGCAAGGTCGGCGCCAAGGTCGAACATCTCGTTCTGGATGCGGACAAGCATCGCGGCATGCTCGCTGCCCGCATCGAGCGCCGCCGCGGCGAGGCCGATCGCGCTGTTCGCTTCGTCGACGTCGCCGATCGCTGCCATCAAGGGCGCGGACTTGGCGATGCGCGTGCCGTCGACGAGGCCGGTGGTGCCGTCGTCGCCCGTGCGCGTGTAGATCTTGTTGAGCTTGACCATGGTCCCGCGCGGATCAGCGCGTGCCGGCCGTCACGCCGATGATGATGAGCAGGATGATGGTGATCGCCTGCCACTTTACGCGGGCCATCATCATCTTGTTCTGCATGACCTGGTTTTCGCGGACGGTGCCGTCGATTGCGGCCTGATGGCCCTTGGCGAAATAGATCAGCCCGCGTGCAAGCGAGAAGAGGACGAGGCCGGCCGCCGCAACGACACCGAGAACGAGCAGGAGTTGCATGGGTCCTATTTAGGGCATCTGCAGCGAATATCCAGCGGGAAGCCGTCCCGCAGCGAGATCGGCAGCAAGCGCGCGCCCGTCGACCCCGCTCGCCCGCAGCGACGCGAGCGAAGCCGCGGCATCGCGCTTGGCGAGGCGCTTGCCATCGGGGCCGCAGACGAGCGCATGGTGGCGATAGAGCGGAGTCGGCAGGCCGAGCAGCGCCTGGAGCAGCCGGTGGACGTCGGTCGATGCGACGAGGTCGGCGCCGCGGATGACGTGCGTCACCCCCATGGCGGCGTCGTCGAGCGTGCTCGCAAGATGATAGCTCGCAGGAGCGTCCTTGCGCGCGAGAACGACGTCGCCGTGCGCGAGCGGATCGGCGATGCGTAGCCCCTGCCCCGCCTCTTCCCAAGTCAGATCGCCGGCAAGCGCAACGGCGCGCGCCATGTCGAGGCGCCAGCAATG
Organism: Sphingopyxis sp. BSN-002; assembly: GCF_022024275.1. Classification (NCBI taxonomy): domain Bacteria; kingdom Pseudomonadati; phylum Pseudomonadota; class Alphaproteobacteria; order Sphingomonadales; family Sphingopyxidaceae; genus Sphingopyxis; species Sphingopyxis sp. BSN-002. The sequence continues at coordinate 2,393,835 of NZ_CP091804.1, read as the reverse complement.
CGGTTCACCGGCAAGGCGGCGCTCGCGTTCGGCTCCGGACAGCGAACGGCAGGTGCCGGGGTAGATCGCGCCGGAAGGGCCATGCGGTGCGGCGAGGCTCGCCGCGATATCGGCGCGCGTGCAGAAGCAGGGATAGACCAGACCGCGTGCGCGGAGCGTGTCGAGCGCGGCGCCATAGGCACCCAGATGGGTCGACTGGCGCACCGGATCGCCGTCCCGGTCGATCCCGAGCCAGTCGAGATCGGCGAGCGACGCAGCGACAAACTCCTCGCGCGAGCGGCTGCCGTCGATATCGTCGATCCGGATCCGGAACCCCCCGTTGGCGGCGCGCGCCGTTTCGTGCGCGAGCACCGCGCTATAGGCATGGCCGAGATGGAGTTCGCCCGTCGGGCTGGGCGCGAAACGGGTCAACATGATCCTGGGCATGAATCCAGATGCTGTGGCGCGGCTTTTCGAATCATTCCATATCTTGCGGCAGATGCCCCCTTGACGTCAGATTCTGATGCGGCATGTAATGAGGCTGTCACTCGGGGAAGGCAGTGGCGCGCCATCCCGCGAAGAAATGGGGGCAGCGTTACCAAGCCATGTTCCATCCCGATCTTGCCCGGCATCCCGATTCCTGTCCGGCCCTCGTCCTCAATGCCGACTATACGCCGCTGAGTTACTATCCGCTGAGCCTGTGGCCGTGGCAGACCGCGGTCAAGGCGGTTTTCCTCGACCGGGTGACGATCGTCGAAAATTACGAACGCGAGATCCATTCGCCGACGCGGACGATGCCGATCCCGAGCGTGATCGCGCTCCGCCAATATGTGAAGCCGTCGGAGCATCCGGCGTTCACGCGCTTCAACCTGTTCCTGCGCGACCGCTTCGCGTGCCAATATTGCGGGTCGGGCAAGGACCTGACCTTCGACCATGTCGTCCCGCGCCGCCTCGGCGGACGCACGACGTGGGAGAATGTCACGACCGCCTGCGCGCCGTGCAACCTCAAGAAGGGCGGACGCACGCCGAAACAGGCACATATGCCGCTCTATCGCCAGCCGTGGCGCCCGACGAGCTGGCAGCTGCAGGACAATGGCCGGGCGTTTCCGCCGAACTATCTGCACACGAGCTGGATCGACTGGCTCTATTGGGACGTTGAACTGGAGGGCTGATCGTTCGGCCCCGGACAGGGAGGACAGATCATGCTTCGTTTCGCCACCGCGCTCGTCATGAGCCTTTCGCTCGCCGGCTGCGCCTCGACCGGGGTTCCCGCCGAGCGCACGATCGCCGTCACCGGCAGCATCGCCTATCGCGAGCGCATCGCACTGCCTCCGACCGCGCAGATCGAGGTGCGGCTCGACGACGTCAGCCTCGCCGATGCGCCCGCGAACAATATGGCGACGCAGAGCTTTGCGAGCGAAGGCAAGCAGGTGCCCTTCGCGTTCACCTTGACGGTCGACCGCGCCGACATCGATCCGCGGCACAGCTATGCCGTCTCGGCGCGCATCACCGACGCCGGCGGCAAACTGATGTTCATCACCGACACGCGCAATTCCGTTACGTTCGATGGCCGTTCGGTGATCGATCTGGGAACGTTGATGCTCGTCAAGACGCACTGATCTTTCGCGGCATAGCTATGCGTTGCTTGACGTAGCGTCTGCTGCGGTGCAGCAAGCCGGCTCATGGGCCCACCGATCCAGATCTCGCAAAATCCCGACATCCGCTATCTCGGGCGGATCCTCGGCGACGTCATCCGCGCCTATGGCGGCGAGAAGCTGTTCCGGCAGACCGAATATATCCGCTCGTCGAGCGTCGACCGGCATCGCGGCATCGCGGGGGCCGAGGCGATCGACCCGGGGCTCGATGCGCTGAGCCTCGACGATACCGTCGCCTTCGTGCGTGGCTTCATGCTCTTCTCGATGCTCGCGAACCTCGCCGAGGACAGACAAGGGGTTGCCGCCGAACCCGAGGCGACCGTCGCCGCGGCGCTAGAAAAGCTGCGCGCCGACGGGATCGACGGCGACGCGGTTGCGGCGCTGCTGAACGCCGCGCTCGTCGCGCCGGTGCTGACCGCGCACCCCACCGAGGTGCGGCGGAAATCGGTTCTCGATCACAAGAACCGCATCGCCGAGCTGATGCGGCTGCGCGACGCGGGGCTCGACGAGACCCCCGAGGGCGACATCGTCGAGGAGGCGATCCGGCGGCAAATTGTGCTGCTGTGGCAGACGCGGCCGCTGCGCATGGAGAAGCTGTTCGTCGCCGACGAGATCGACAATGCGCTGACCTATCTTCGCGACGTCTTCCTGCCCGTACTACCTAAGCTTTATGCGCGCTGGGAGGCCGAGCTTGGCCAGCGCCCGGCGAGCTTCCTGCGCGTCGGGAGCTGGATCGGCGGCGATCGCGACGGCAACCCCTTCGTCACCGCCGAGACGCTGACCATGGCGACGAGCCGCAACGCCGCCGCGGTGCTCGGCCATTATGCCGATGCAGTGCACGCGCTCGGCGCCGAACTGTCGGTGTCGTCGGGGCTCGCCCCCGTGCCCGAGGCCGTCGAGGCGCTGGCCGAGGCGAGCGGCGACGATGCGCCGAGCCGCCGCGACGAACCCTATCGCCGCGCGCTGTCGGGGATCTATGCGCGCGTCTGTGCCACTTACGCCGGCATCGTCGGCAAGGCGCCGCCGCGCCCGTCGGCGCTGAAGGGCGAGGCCTATGCGACCCCGGCCGATTTCCGGCACGACCTGCTGATCATCGCGAACGGGCTGTCGGCGAGCGGCGAGGGCCAGCTTGGCGGGATCGGCGCGCTCGGGCGGCTGATCCGCGCGGTCGAAGTGTTCGGCTTTCACCTCGCGACGCTCGACATGCGGCAGAACAGCGCGGTGCACGAACGCGTGCTCGCCGACCTGCTCAAGGTATCGGGGGTAGAGGGCGACTATCTGGCGCTGGACGAAGAGGCGCGCGTCGCACTGCTCCGCAGGGAGCTGGGCGTGAACCGCCCGCTCGCCGCAACATGGCACGAATGGAGCGAGGAGACCGCGGGCGAACTCGCGATCATCCACACTGCCGCGGGCATCCGCGCAAAGCTTGGCCATCAGGCGATCGTCCAGTGGATCATCAGCAAGGCCGAGAGCCTGTCCGATCTGCTCGAGGTTCATGTCCTCGCGCGCGAAGCCGGGCTGTGGTCGGCCGAGGGCAAGGACACGCTGATGGTCGTGCCGCTGTTCGAGACCATCGCCGACCTCGACGACGCGCCCGCGATCATGGCGCGCTATTTCGCGCTGCCCGAGATCGCACCGCACATCGCGGCGCGCGGGCATCAGGAAGTGATGATCGGCTATTCGGATTCGAACAAGGACGGCGGTTACCTGACCTCGACCTGGGGGCTGCATCAGGCCTCGGACGCGCTGACCCCGGTGTTCGACGCCGCCGACACTTCGATGCAGCTCTTCCACGGCCGCGGCGGCGCGGTCGGGCGCGGCGGCGGCAGCGCCTTTGCCGCGATCCGCGCGCAGCCCGCGGGCACGGTGCAGGGGCGCATCCGCATCACCGAACAGGGCGAAGTGATCGCGGCGAAATATGGCACCGCGGACAGCGCGGCGACGAACCTCGAGGCAATGGTATCGGCGAGCCTGCTCGCGAGCCTTGAACCCGAGGCGATGAGCGACGCCAATTGCGGACGCTTCACCGCGGCGATGGATGCGCTGTCGAACAGCGCGTTCAAGGCCTATCGCGGGCTCGTCTACGAAACCCCGGCGTTCAAGGATTTCTTCCGCGCAATGACCCCGATCGCCGAGATCGCGGGCCTCAAGATCGGGTCGCGGCCGTCGAGCCGCACCAAGTCGACCGCGATCGAGGATCTGCGCGCGATTCCCTGGGTGTTCAGCTGGGCGCAGGCGCGCACGATGCTGCCGGGCTGGTACGGCACCGGCGAGGCCTTTTCGGACTTCGGCGACAAGGCGCTGCTCGCCGAAATGGCGGAAAGCTGGCCCTTCTTCGGCGCGCTGCTCGGCAATATGGAGATGGTGCTCGCGAAATCCGACATGGGGATCGCGGCACGCTATGCCGAACTGGCGAGCGGCGTGGACGGCCACGCCGAAATCTTCACGGCGATACGCGACGGGTGGAACCGTGCGCATGACGGGCTGCTCTCGATCACCGGTCAGTCGCGGTTGCTCGAAAAGAATCCGGCACTCGAAGCGTCGATCCGGCTGCGCCTGCCCTATATCGAGCCGCTCAACCTGCTCCAGATCGAGCTGATGAAGCGCCACCGCGCCGGCGAAGCCGATCCGCGCATCGCCGAGGGAATCCAGCTTACGATCAACGCGATCGCCACGGCGCTTCGGAACAGCGGGTAGTTTGTGAACCCCGGCGAAAGCCGGGGTCCACATCAACTCAGCTCTTGGTGATCGTCACCTTGCCCTTGGCATTCGCACCATCAGGGCCGAAGTCGATCCTGAAGTCGTCGCCATCTTTGGTCGTGCCGCGCAGCGTATCGCCGGCGCGCTGAACCTGGATATTCTTCTTCGCGAATTCGCCCGCCATCCAGTCGGCCGCCTTCTCGGGCGCGGCGGGCGAGGTGAAGCCGAGCTCGACGGTCGCCTTGTCCTGACCGTTCTTGTCGCTCGCGTCGACATTGACCGTCGTGACGTTGCTGCCCGGATAGAGCTTCACCCCGTCGATGTCGAAATCGCCCTCGACGTCGAGATCGACGAAATCGGGAATCTTCATGTCGATATCGACGCCGTCGCCGCCGATCTTGAGCCGGCCGTTGCCGTCCTTGCCCGTGGTGATCTGAACCCCGCCATGCTCATCGCTGGCGTTGATCGAAACCTCGGTGGCCTTGTCCTTTTTCTCCTCGCCCTGCCCGCAGGCGGCGAGAAGCATCATCGGGGGGATCAGAAAGGCGAAACGCATGGCACATCTCCTTGGTGCATTAGTTGCATAATACACCAAGGAGATGTCGAGTCAATTATCAGGCGTCGATGCTGGTCTTGAGGTCGCCGTGGACCAAACCGCCGTCGACCGCGATCGTGTCGCCGACGACATAGTCGCCCGCCTTCGACGCGAGGAAGATCGCCGCGCCGGCCATGTCTTCGGGCACACCGATGCGCTTCACCGGAATGCTCTTCGCAACCGCATCGCCATGATCGCGCGCGGCCTTGTTCATGTCCGACTGAAAGGCGCCGGGGGCGATCGCGGTGACGATGATATTGTCGTGCACCAGCCGCGCCGCGAGGCGCTTCGTCAAATAGAGGATTGCCGCCTTCGACGCATGATAGCTGTAGGTTTCCCACGGATTGAGACGAAGGCCGTCGATCGAGCCGATGTTGATGATCTTCGCGGGGCGTTCGGGCGTACCCGCCGCCTTCATCAGCCCGTGGAGCGCCTGCGTCAGGAAGAAGGGCGATTTGACGTTGATGTCCATCACCTTGTCCCAGCCCGCCTCGGGGAAGCCCTCGAACGGCTCGCCCCACGCCGCGCCGGCATTGTTGACGAGGATGTCGAGTTTTTCCTCACGCGCCTCGAGTTCCTTGGCGAGCGCACGGCAGCCCTCGACCGTCGCGAGGTCGACCGGCAGGCCGATGACCTTGCCGGGGTAGCGCGTCTCGAAATCGGCGACGGCTTCCTCGACCTGTGCGGTCTTGCGCGCCGAGATATAGACGCGCGCGGCACCCGCGGCGAGATAGCCCTCGACGATCATCTTGCCGATGCCGCGCGAGCCGCCGGTGACGAGCGCGATGCGGCCGTCGAGGCCGAACATGTCCTGAAGGTTCATTGTCATTCTCCCCGGCTCAATAGCCGTTCATGCGGGCGACCTGGTCGATGTGGTAGTGCACATCGCCCATAAATTCGGCGAGCGCGCGGTCGCGCTTCATATAGAGGCCGATGTCATATTCGTCGGTCATGCCGATGCCGCCGTGCATCTGCACGCCTTCGCGGACGGCAAGATTGGCGGCGCGGCCGGCCTTCGCCTTGGCGACCGAGACCATCAGCTTCGCGCCCTCGCTGCCTTCGTCGAGAAGCTGCTGCGCCTTCATCACCGTGGCGCGCGCGACTTCCATCTCGCCATAGAGATGCGCGGCGCGGTGCTGGAGGCCCTGGAACTCGCCGATCAGCTTGCCGAACTGCTTGCGTTCCTTGAGGTAGGTGACGGTCATGTCCATCGCGCCCTGCCCGACGCCGACCATTTCGGCGGCCGCGCCGGTGCGGGTAGCGGCGAGCAAAGCGTCGAGGATCTCGCCGCCGGCATCGACCTCACCGATCACAGCGTCAGCGTCGACCTCGACGCCGTCGAGCGTCACATGGCTCGCGAGGCTGGAATCCACAAGCCGGCGCGGATCGGCAGTCAGGCCTTTCGCGTCCTTCGGCACCGCGAACAAGGTGATGCCGCCGTCGGTCTTCGCCGCGACGATGCTCATGTCGGCGACATGGCCGTGGAGGACGAAGCTCTTCTTGCCGTCGAGACGGAAGCCGTTGCCCGCGCGCGTCGCGGTCGTCGCGATGCGATCGGGGCGGTGCTTCGCGCCTTCGTCGATCGCCAGCGCGACGATCGCTTCGCCCGATGCAATCGCGGGGAGCCAACGCCCCGCCTGCGTGCCGCCCGCCTTGGCGAGCGCGGCGACCGCGCCGACGCCGGTCGACAGGAAAGGCGACGGGGTCAGGTTGCGGCCGATTTCCTCGAGCACGATGCCTGCTTCCATATGTCCCATGCCGAGCCCGCCGTGCGCCTCCGGCACCAGCATGCCGGGCAGGCCCATTTCGGTGAACTGCGTCCAGAGGTCGCGCGAGAAGCCGGTGGCGTCGGCCTCGTCGCGCAGCTTGCGCAGGTGCGAGACGGGCGCCTGTTCGGCCACGAAGGGAGCGACGCTGTCCTTGAGCATCGCCTGGTCGTCATTGTGATACAAAGGCATGGGTCAGGCTCCGGGCAGGTCGAGGATACGCTTGGCGATGACGTTGAGCATGACTTCGCTCGTCCCGCCTTCGATCGAATTGGCCTTGGTGCGCAGCCAGCCGCGCGCGCGGGCGCCGCCCTTGGTCTCTTCGCTGTCCCATTCTAGCGCCTCGCTGCCGCCGCCCGACATGACCAGTTCGTGGCGGCGCTTGTTGAGTTCGGTGCCGACATATTTCATCATGTTCGACGACGCCGGATGCGCGCGGCCGGTCTTCCACATGTCCATGAAACGCTCGCCCATCGCACGGTACGCAAAGACGTCGGTGTCGAACGCCGCCATTTCGGCACGCAGGATCGGGTCGTCGAGTTCGCCCGCCGCATTCTTGCCGAACGCCTTCGCGAACGCACCGCCGATGCTGACCATGTCGCCGCCGGCGCCGCCCCCCGAGATCATCTCGCGTTCGTGGCCGAGCAGATATTTGGCGACGTCCCAACCGCGGTTGATCTCGCCGACATATTGCGTCTTCGGCACTTCGACATCATCAAAGAAGGTTTCGCAGAAGGGCGAGTTGCCGCTGATCAGCAAGATCGGCTTGGTCGTGACGCCCTTGCTCGCCATGTCGAAGAGCATGAAGGTGATGCCCTGATATTTGTTCGTCTTGTCGGTGCGGACGAGACAGAAGATCCAGTCGGCCTTGTCGGCATAGCTGGTCCAGATCTTCGATCCGTTGACGACCCAGTGATCGCCCTTGTCCTCGCCGAAGGTCTGGAGCGACACGAGGTCGCTGCCCGAGCCGGGTTCCGAATAGCCCTGGCACCAGCGGATCTCGCCGCGCGCGATCGGGTTCAGATAATGGACCTTCTGCTCCTCGGTCCCGAACTGCAGCAGCGCGGGGCCGAGCATCCAGATACCGAAGCTGTCGAGCGGCGAGCGCGCGTTGATGCGCTTCATTTCCTGCTTCAGAACCTTGGTCTGCTCGGGGGTCAGCCCGGCGCCGCCATAGGGCGTGGGCCAGTCGGGGACGGTATAGCCCTTCGACACGCACGCATCGAGCCATTGCTTCTGGGCATCGTTCTTGAACACCCAGTTGCGGCCACCCCAGCAGACGTCGCCTTCCTCACGGATCGGCTCGCGCATTTCGGGGGGACAATTGGCTTCCAGCCACGCGCGCACTTCGGCGCGGAAGGCGTCCAGATCGCTCATCTTCAGGCTCCTCTTCTGGCCTCGAAACTAAGGCCTGATCGCTACTTTACGCAAGCGTCAACTTGAGCGCCCGAACCGACGCTACGGCGCCGTAACGGAAGGTCGAGAGCCGTTGACGCGCCCCGCCGCGCGCCTAAGTTGCGTGGCAAAATAAAACGGGAGCAGAGGATATGCGATTCGCAGGCAAGGTCGCCGTGGTCACCGGCGCGGCATCGGGCATCGGCAAGGCCGCGGTGCTGAAACTCGCGGGCGAAGGCGCGCATGTCTTTGCCGCCGACATCGACGAAGCGGGCGGCAAGGCGCTTGCAGAGCAGTCGAACGGCAAGATCAGCTTCGTCCGCTGCGACGTCACCGTTCCCGCCGATATCGAGGCGCTGATGAACGAAGCCGCGGCGAAGGCCGGCGGGATCGACATCGTCTTCAACAATGCCGCGGCGGGCGGCGACCGCGCGCCGATCGACGAGATCAGCCCGGAAGGCTGGGACCGAACGATGGACCTCGTCCTCAAATCGGTCGCGATGGGCATCCGCTACGCCGCGCCGCACATGAAGCACCGCAAGGGCGCGAGCATCGTCAACACGGCGAGCGTCGCGGCGCTCGGCGCGGGCTATTCGCCGATCGCCTATGCCGTCGCGAAAGCGGGCGTGCTGCACCTCAGCAAGGTCGCGGCGACCGATCTGGCGCAGTATGGCATTCGCGTGAACGCGATCTGCCCCGGCTTCATCAACACCAACATCTTCACCGCCTCGCTCGAGGTGCCGGGCGAGCTCAAGACGCAGGCGAACGCCGTGATCGCGCAGATGAGCGCGCAGGCGCAGCCCGTCGCGCGCGGCGGTCAGCCCGAGGATATCGCGAACGCGGTGGCATATCTGGCGAGCGAGGAATCCTCCTTCATGACGGGCACGCATCTGCTCGTCGACGGCGGGCTGACGATCGGCCAGCGCCACGCGTGGGACAAGGAAACGCCGGGCATGTTCGACGCCCTGCTGGCCATGGAGGAAGCGGCGAAAGCCGGAGCCGCAGCGTGACTGCAGCAGCAGCGTTGCCGCCATCGGAGCGGCTGCCGTTCCGGGTCAAGCTCGGCAACGGCTTCGGGTCGATCGCCTATGGCGTCAAGGACAACGGCTTCGCCACGCTGCTGATGCTGCTCTACAATCAGGTGCTGGGGCTCGACGCGCGAATCGTCGGCTTCATCCTGCTGATCGCATTGTTCATGGACGCGATCATCGATCCGATGGTCGGTTACTGGAGCGACAAGACGCATAGTCGCTGGGGCAAACGGCACCCGTGGATGTACGGTTCGATTCTGCCCATGGCTTTCGCGTGGATCATGCTCTGGCACCCGCCGCAGCTCGATCAGCAATGGCTCTATGGCTATCTTCTGCTCTTTGCCTTTCTGATGCGTGCGGCGGTTTCCTGCTATGAAATCCCCGCGCTTTCGGTCGTACCTGCGCTGACCAGCGACTATGACGAACGCACCTCGCTGACGCGCTGGCGGTTCGTGTTCGGCTGGGCCGGCGGGCTGGTCATGCTCACGCTGGCATTCGGCTTCTATCTGGTGCCCAGCGAGAAATACCCCGTCGGCCAGCTCAACCTCGACGGCTATCAGCTCTACGGCTGGACCGGCGCGGTGCTGATGATCCTTGCGACCAGCGTGTCGGCATGGACCACGCACCGGCGCCTTGCACACCCCGACAGCACACCGCCGACGCATCTGCCGCTGGGTCAGACGCTCCGCAAGATCGGCACCATCCTGTCGAACAAGGCGTTTCTGATCCTGCTCGGCAGCTCGATCTTCGCTTTCGTCAACCAGGGGCTGACCTTTTCGATCACCACCTATCTGCTGAGCTATTACTGGGAGATGCCGCAGACCGGTTTCATCGCCTATTCGGCGACGCTGTTCGTCGGTGTCGTCGGCGCCTTTCTGGTCGTGGGACTGTTGCAGAAGCGGATGGAAAAGCGCACCGGCGCGGTAGCGGCGGGCGTGCTCGCACTGTGCTTCGGGCTTTCGCCCTATCTGCTCCGCTTCGCGGGATCGTTTCCCGCCAACGGCGACGCGGCGCTGATCCCGACGCTTTTCACGCTGATCACGATCTCGAACGCTTTCTCGGTGGCGTCGATGATGCTGGCGCAGTCGATGGCATCGGACATTGTCGAGGCGTCGCAGGAGCAGACCGGCGAGCGCTCCGAAGGCATTTTCTTTTCGGCCTATTTCTTCGTCCAGAAATGCGCGACCGGCATCGGCCTGTTCCTGACCGGGCAGATCATCGGCGCCGCGAATTTCCCGGCGCAGGCGAAACCCGGACATGTCGACCAGACGGTTCTCGACAATCTGGCGGTCTATTTCCTGTGGGTGCTGGTCGCCTTCGCGCTCGCCAGCATCTGGTTCATATCGCGCTTCCCGATTTCGCGGGCCGATCATGAAGCGCGTGTCGCCGCGATGGCCGCCGCCGCAGAGGCCGCGCGGCCGCACCCGTAACGCAAAATGTCACGAAGCGGCGGAAGGACGTAATTTTCCGCCCGCAGGACTTGGCAAGGCCGGCGAATCGGTCCAAGGGTTTACGTAAACGTAAAGGAGGATGCTCAGATGGATTTCGACCTTACCGACCGGCAGAAGCACTGGCAGGGCCGGGTTCGCGAGTTCATCGAGCGCAAGGTCCGCCCGGCGGTACCGACCTATTATGAACAGGACAAGGCGGGCGACCGCTGGAAGGTCATCCAGATCGTCGAGGATCTGAAGGCCGAGGCGAAAGCCGCGGGCATCTGGAACCTGTTCATGCCGCCCAAGTCGGCGGCGCATCATCATGTCGACGAGACGTTCGAGTTCGAAGGCCCCGGTCTCACCAACCTCGAATATGCGCTCTGCGCCGAGGAAATGGGCCGCGTCGGCTTCGCGAGCGAGGTCTTCAACTGCTCGGCGCCCGACACCGGCAACATGGAAGTCTTCCACCGCTACGGCACGCGCGCGCAGAAAGAGAAATATCTGGGCCGACTGATGAACGGCGAGATCCGCTCGGCCTTTCTGATGACCGAACCGCAGGTTGCCTCGTCCGACGCGACAAACATCGAAACGCGCATCGAGCGCGACGGCGACGATTATGTGATCAACGGCCGCAAATGGTGGTCGTCGGGTGCGGGCGATCCGCGCTGCGAGGTCGCGATCGTGATGGGCAAGACCGATTTCGCCGCCAAGCGCCACGCACAGCAGTCGATGGTGCTGATGCCGCTGAACGCGCCCGGCGTGAACATCCTGCGCCACCTGCCCGTCTTCGGCTATGACGATGCGCCGCACGGCCATATGGAAATCGAGCTGAAGGACGTCCGCGTCAACGCCGAGGAAGCGATGCTGCTGGGCGAAGGCCGCGGCTTCGAGATCGCGCAGGGCCGCCTCGGGCCGGGCCGCATCCATCACTGCATGCGCACGATCGGTGTCGCCGAGGAAGCGATCGCCAAGATGGCGAAGCGGCTGCAGTCGCGCGTCGCCTTTGGCAGGACGGTCGCCGAGTACAGCATCTGGGAACATCGTCTGGCGCGCGCGCGCATCGATATCGACATGACGCGCCTGCTCTGCCTGAAGGCCGCGGACATGATGGACAAGGTCGGCAACAAGGCCGCCGCGGCCGAGATCGCGATGATCAAGGTGCAGGCGCCGAACATGGCGCTGCAGATCATCGACGATGCAATCCAGGCGCATGGCGGCGGCGGCGTGTCCGAAGATTTCGGGCTGGCGAAGGCCTATGCGCACCAGCGCACGCTGCGCCTCGCCGACGGTCCCGACGAGGTTCACGAACGCGCGATCGCCCGCATCGAATTCGCCAAGCACAGCGACGCGGGCGAACCCGGCTTCTCGTCGGGCGACATCGGCGTTTCGCGCTAAACAGCAGCAGATTTCGGAGAGACACCTTGACCAAAGCCGCCGTTCTGATCGAGCCGGGCAAGCCGCTCGTCATCGAGGATGTGATCATCGACAAGCCGGGTCCGCACGAGGTGCTGATCCGCACCGCCGCGTGCGGGCTCTGCCATTCGGACCTGCATTTCATCGATGGCGCCTATCCGCATCCGTTGCCCGCGATCCCGGGGCATGAGGCGGCCGGAATCGTCGAGGCCGTCGGCAGCGAAGTGCGCACGGTGAAGCCCGGCGACGCGGTCGTCACCTGCCTGTCGGCCTTCTGCGGCCACTGCGAATTCTGCGTTTCGGGCCGCATGTCGCTCTGCCTCGGCGGCGACACGCGCCGTCCGGCGGGATCGGCGCCGCGCATCACGCGCCCCGACGGGTCGCCGGTCAACCAGATGCTGAACCTCAGCGCCTTCTCCGAAGCGATGCTCGTTCACGAACATGCCTGCGTGCGCATCGACCCAGACATGCCGCTCGACCGCGCCGCGGTGATCGGCTGCGCCGTGACCACCGGTGCCGGCACGATCTTCAACGCGTGCAAGGTGACCCCGGGCGAGACCGTCGCGGTCGTCGGCTGCGGCGGCGTCGGGCTCGCGACGATCAACGCCGCGAAGATCGCCGGCGCGGGGCGCATCATTGCGGCCGACCCGGTTCCCGAGAAGCGCGAACTCGCGAAGAAGCTCGGCGCGACCGACGTCGTCGACGCGCTTGCCGACGATGCCGCAAAGCAGATCGTCGAGCTGACCAAAGGCGGTGTCGACCATGCGATCGAGGCGGTCGGCCGCCCCGCTTCAGCGAGCCTCGCAGTCGCCTCGCTCCGCCGCGGCGGCACCGCGACGATCCTTGGCATGATGCCGCTTGCCGAAAAGGTCGGCCTCAGCGCGATGGACCTGCTCTCGGGCAAGAAGCTGCAGGGCGCGATCATGGGCGGCAACCGCTTCCCGGTCGACATCCCGCGCCTCGTCGACTTCTACCTCCGCGGCCTGCTCGACCTCGACAGCATCGTCGCCGAGACGATCCCGCTCGCCAAGGTCAACGAAGGTTTCGACAAGATGCGAAAGGGCGATGCCGCGCGGTCGGTGATCGTGTTCGACCAATGACCACGGGCATCGACGCGCAAAAGGCCTTCAGCGGCACCGTCGCCCCCGAAGGCGCCGACGTCCTCGACGAGGCGAAGCTCACCGCTTGGATGGAAGCGAATGTCGAGGGCTTCGAGGGTCCGCTGACGCAGGGCAAGTTCGCGGGCGGCCAGTCGAACCCGACCTACAAGATTTCGGCTCCGTCCGGGAACTACGTCCTCCGCCGCAAGCCCTTCGGCCCGCTGCTTCCTTCGGCGCACGCGGTCGACCGCGAATACAAGGTACAGGCCGGGCTTCACAAGGTCGGCTTCCCCGTCGCGCGCCAGTACGGCCTCTGCACCGACGACAGCGTGGTCGGCAGCTGGTTCTATGTCATGGGCATGGTCGACGGCCAGACGATCTGGGACGGGTCGATGCCCGGATCGACCCCGGAGAACCGCCGCGCCACCTATCACGCGATGATCGACACGCTCGCGGCGCTGCACAGCGTCGATGTCGAGGCGGCGGGGCTGTCGGACTTCGGCAAGCCCGGCAATTATTTCGGCCGTCAGGTCGACCGCTGGACGAAGCAGTACAAGCTCTCCGAAACCGAGACGATGGACGAGATGGAGCGGCTGATTGCATGGCTGCCCGCGACCCTGCCCGAACAGACACGCACCAGCGTCGTCCATGGCGACTATCGCATCGACAACATGATCTACGCCAAGGACCGGCCCGAGGTGCTCGCGGTGCTCGACTGGGAGCTGTCGACCCTCGGCGATCCGCTGGCCGATTTCACCTATGTCGCGATGGCGTGGGTGACCGAGAATGGCGGCCGATCGGGCGTGATGGATCTTGATCGCAAGGCGCTCGGCATTCCCGAGCTAGACGAAGTGGTCGAACGCTATTGCCAAGCCACGGGCCGCGACGGCGTCCCCGACATGAACTGGTATTTCGCGTATAATTTCTTTCGCCTCGCAGGGATCATGCAGGGGATCAAGAAGCGCGTCATCGACGGCACCGCCTCCTCTGCGCACGCCAAGGCGATGTCCGAACGCGTCCTGCCGCTCGCTGAAAAGGCGTGGGACTTTGCGAAAAAGGCCGGCGCATGAGCCTGTTCGACATGAGCGGGCAGGTCGCGCTGATCACCGGATCGTCGCGCGGCATCGGCAAGGCGACCGCCGAGGCGATGGCCGAACAGGGCGCGAAGGTCGTGATTTCGAGCCGCAAACAGGACGCGTGCGACACAACCGCGGCGGAGATCAACGCCCGCTTCGGCGCGGGAACCGCGATTGCGGTCGCGGCGAACATCTCGTCGAAGGACGACCTTCAGCATCTGGTCGACGAGACGCGCGGCAGCTTCGGCAAGATCACGACGCTCGTCTGCAACGCGGCATCGAACCCCTATTACGGCCCCGGCCTCGGGATCAGCGACGACCAGTTCCGCAAGATCATGGACAACAACATCCTGTCCAATCACTGGCTGATCTCGATGGTCGCGCCCGAAATGCTCGAACGCGGCGAGGGATCGATCATCATCATCAGCTCGATCGGCGGCCTCAAGGGATCGCCGATTATCGGCGCCTATGGGATTTCGAAGGCGGCCGACATGCAGGTCGCGCGCAATTTCTCGGTCGAGTTCGGACCGAAGGGCGTGCGCGTCAACTGCATCGCGCCCGGCCTGATCCGCACCGACATGGCGCGCGCGCTCTGGGAAAATGAAGAGAATCTGCGGCGCTCGACCGCCGCATCGACGCTGAAGCGCATCGGCGAACCGCACGAGATCGCGGGCGCCGCGGTCTTCCTTGCCAGCAAGGCGGGAGCTTTTACCACCGGCCAGACCATCGTCTGCGATGGCGGGGCCACGATTTCGGGAGGCGCATGATGGGCGCATTGGACGGCAAGGTTGCAATCATCACGGGCGCGGGGAGCGGCATCGGCCGCGCGAGCGCGCTGCGCTTCGCCGCCGAGGGCGCAAAACTCGTCATCGGCGACAAGACCGCGGCGGTGCACGAAACCGCGCAGTTGGTGAAGGATGCGGGCGGCGAGGCCGTCGCGCTCGAAATCGACGCGGGCGTCGAGGCCGATGTCGCGAAACTGGTCGCGACCGCCAAGGACAGCTTTGGCGGGCTCGACGTCGCTTTCGCCAACGCCGGGATCATCGGCGACATGGGCGGCATCTTCGATTTCGACCCCGCCGCGTGGGCCGAGACGCTGCGCGTCAACCTGATCGGCCCCGCGCTGATGGTGAAGCATGCCGGCAAGGCGATGGTCGACCAGGGCCGTGGCGGCGCGATCGTGCTGACCGCCAGCGTCGCGGGAATCAATTCGGGCGCCGGCCCGGGCGCCTACTCGGCATCGAAGGCGGGCGTGATCAACCTCGCCAAGGTCGCGGCGCAGCAGCTTTCGACCAGCGGCGTGCGCGTCAACGCGGTGTGCCCCGGCCTGACCGAGACGGGCATGACCAAGCCGACTTTCGACTATGCGAAGGCGAAGGAAGTCACGCACAAGCTCGGCCAGCTCAATCCGCTCCGCCGTGCCGCGCAGCCCGAGGAACTGGCGAATGTCGCGCTTTTCCTCGCGAGCGATCAGGCAAGCTATGTCAACGGACAGGCGATCGCGGTCGACGGCGGGCTGACAAGCTCGCACCCGGTCACGCGCCAGCTTCTGGGCCAGACCTCGCACTGAGGAGGAAGACGATGCAATATCGGCAGCTTGGCGACAGCGGAATCGAGGTTTCGGCAATCTGCCTCGGCAGCTGGCTGACCTATGGCGTCGGGGTCGATGACAATGCGGCGCGCGCCTGCGTCGATGCATCGTTCGACGCCGGGATCAATTTCATCGACACCGCGAACATCTATGGTCGCGGGGCAGCCGAAAGCTTTCTCGGCGACACGCTGAAGGGCCGCCCGCGCGACAGCTATGTGCTCGCGACCAAGCTCTTCTTCCCGATGACCGCCGAGGACCGCGGCCTGTCGGCGACGCAGGTCGCGAAGCAGATCGATGCGAGCCTGACGCGCCTCAGGACCGACTATGTCGACCTCTATCAGTGCCACCGCTACGACCCCGAAACGCCGCTCGAAGAGACGATGGACGCGCTTTCCGAGGTCGTACGCAGCGGCAAGGCGCGCGCGATCGGCTTTTCCGAATGGGCCCCCGACGAGATCGAGGCCGCGCTCGCGCTGGCGCCGCCGTCGGTCAAATTCGTATCGAGCCAGCCGCAATATAATCTGCTCTACCGCCGCCCCGAGGCGAAGGTGATCCCGATCAGCATGGCGAACGGGATCGGCCAGATCGTCTGGTCGCCGCTCGCGATGGGCGTGCTCAGCGGCAAATATGCGCCCGGCGCCGAACCGCCCGCGGGCAGCCGCGCCGCGAGCGAGGACGAGCAATATATGCAGCGCTATCTCGCCGACCCCGTCCTCGAGGCGGTGCAGCGGCTGAAGCCGGTCGCCGAAAAGGCAGGATGTTCGATGGCGCAGCTCGCCATCGCATGGGTGGTCGCACAGCCGGGAATCACGAGCGCGATCATCGGCGCGAGCCGGCCCGAACAGCTCAGGGAAACCGCGGCCGCGGCCGACCTTGCCATTGACCCCGCGCTGCTTGCCGAAGCCGCCGCCATTCTCGAAGGAGTCCGCGTGACGTGAGCCACGGATTCGATATCAAACGCCTCGACCGCATTCCGGCCTTTCTCGACGCCAAATATGTCAGCACAGGCCGCCTGCCGCACGCCGCCACGCTCGTGTCGCGGCGCGGCGAGATCGCGCATCGCTCGGTGATCGGCGAGGCGCGGCCGGGCGAGGCGCTGAAGGACGATGCGATCTTCCGCATCGCCAGCATGACCAAGCCGATCACGAGCATCGCGTTCATGATGCTGCTCGAAGAGGGCAAGGTCGCGCTCAGCGATCCGCTGGTGAAGTTTTGCCCCGAGTTCAGGGATACCGGCGTCTTCGTCGCGGGCGGCGGCAATGTTCCCTTCCTCACCCGCCCGCCGGCGCAGCCGATCCGGATGGTCGACCTGCTCCGCCACACGGCAGGCCTGACCTACAGCTTTCAGGAGCGCACCCCGGTCGACGCCGCCTATCGCAAGACGAAGATCGACGATTTCGATGCCGACCTCGACATGGACGGCTTCATTGCCGCGCTCGCGAAAATCCCGCTGCAGTTCGATCCCGGCGCGCACTGGAATTATTCGATGGCGACCGACGTGCTCGGCGCGGTGATCGAGCGCATCGAGGGCAAGCCGTTTGCCGATGTTCTGCAGGAGCGCATCTTCAGGCCGCTCGGCATGGTCGATACCGGGTTCAAGGTGCCCGCCGACCAGCAGCATCGCCTGACCGACGCCTATGCCTTCGACCCGAAGGAGAAAATGAAGGGCTTCGACGCCGGCGACCGCAGCCGTTGGGCGAAGGACCGCAGCTTCCATTCGGGCGGCGGCGGGCTCGCCTCAACACTCGACGACTATCACCGTTTCTGCCTGATGCTGCTCGGCGGCGGCAAGCTCGGCGATACGCGCATCGTCAGCCGCAAGACGCTCGATCTGATGACGTCGAACCATCTCGTCGGCGGCGGCGACCTGACGCAGCACAGCGTCGGTATCTTTTCCGAGGACGAGAATGCCGGGGTCGGCTTCGGCCTCGGCTTTGCGGTCACACTCGATCCCGCACGCGCGGGCATCCCGGGATCGGCGGGCGACTTTTACTGGGGCGGCATGTTCTCGACCGGTTTCTTCGTCGATCCGGTCGAGGAGATCTGCATGGTCTTCATGACCCAGCTGATGCCCTCTTCCACCTATCCCGTCCGGCGCGAGGTCAAGACGCTCGTCCACGCCGCCATCGACGACTGAAATGCAACACCACCTTTCCGTTCGCCATGCGCGGGCGGTCCATTGATCGAAGGAGTCTCCCATGTCCGATGAAACCCCCGTCAGCGTGACGATGCAGAAGGACGGCGACGTTGCCGTCGTCATCGTCAACAATCCGCCGGTGAACGCGCTGTCGTGGCACGTCCGCGAGGGCCTCAAGACCAATTTCGAAGCCGCGCTTGCCGACGATGGCGTGAAGGCGATCGTGCTGCGCTGCGACGGCGCGACCTTCATCGCCGGCGCCGACATCAGCGAGTTCGGCAAGCCGCCGCGCGGTCCCGACTTCAACGCGGTGCTCAACATGATCGAAGCCGCATCGAAGCCCGTTGTCGCCGCAATCCACGGAACCGCGCTCGGCGGCGGGCTCGAGACCGCGCTCGTCTGCCACTATCGCGTCGCGGTCCCGTCGGCGAAGCTCGGTGTACCCGAAGTGAAGCTCGGCCTGCTGCCCGGCGCAGGCGGCACGCAGCGCCTGCCGCGCATCGTCGGCGTCGAAGCCGCCGCGACGATGACCTCGCTCGGCGATCCGCTCCCCGCATCGAAGGCGAAGGACCTCGGCCTCGTCGACCAGCTCGCGGGCGAGAACAGCCTGGCCGCCGACGCAATCGCCTTTGCCCGCGCGAAGATCGCCGACGGCCCGCGCCCGACACGCGAACGTGCCGTGTTCGGCGACGTCGCGGTGATCGAGCAGCTCAAGACCGCCAATGCCAGGCGCTGGCGCGGGTTCGAGGCGCCTTATGCGAACCTCGCCTGCGTCGAGGCCGCGACGAGACTGCCCTTCGACGAAGGCCTCGCCTTCGAGCGCGAGCAGTTCATGAAGCTGATGTTCGGCAGCCAGTCGGCCGCTCAGCGTCACATCTTCTTCGCCGAGCGTCAGGCCGCGAAGATCGACGGCCTGCCCAAGGATACGCAGCTGCGCGACATCAAGAAGGTTGGCGTCATCGGCGCCGGCACGATGGGCGGCGGGATCAGCATGAACTTCCTGCAGAAGGGCATCCCGGTCACGATCGTCGAGATGCAGCAGGAAGCGCTCGACCGCGGCGTCGGCGTGATCCGCAAGAATTACGACGCGTCCGCCGCCAAGGGTCGCTTCAAGCCCGAGCAGGTCGACCAGATGATGGGCATCCTGACCCCGACGCTGAACCTCGACGATCTCGCCGATTGCGACCTGATCATCGAGGCGGTCTATGAGGACATGGGCGTCAAGAAGGATATCTTCGGCAAGCTCGACACGATCGCCAAGCCCGGCGCGATCCTCGCCTCGAACACCAGCTACCTCGACGTCAACGAAATCGCGACCGCGACGAGCCGTCCCGGCGACGTGCTCGGCATGCACTTCTTCTCGCCCGCAAACGTCATGAAGCTGCTTGAGGTCGTGCGCGGCGACAAGACGGCCGACGATGCGCTGGCGACGGCGATGGCGATCGGCAAGAAGATCGGCAAGGTCGCCGTGGTCGCCGGCGTGTGCGACGGCTTCATCGGCAATCGCATGCTGAAGCCCCGCCAGCTCGAGGCGATGAAGCTGCTGATGGAAGGCGCCACCCCGGCGCAGGTCGACAAGGTTCATGTCGAATTCGGCATGCCGATGGGCCCATTCCAGATGAGCGACCTTGCCGGCGTCGACATCGGCTGGCACCGCGATCCGAACCGCATCGAGAGCATCCGCGACGCGCTCTGCGCCGAAGGCCGCTGGGGCCAGAAGAAGCAGGCGGGTTTTTACGACTATGACGAAAAGCGCAATCCGTCGCCCAGCGCACGCGTCGAGGAAATCATCGACGAGTTCCGCAAGAAGGCGGAGGTCGAGAAGCGCGAGATCACCGATCAGGAGATCATCGAGCGCACGCTCTATCCGATGGTCAACGAGGGCGCACTGATCCTTGCCGAGGGCAAGGCGCAACGCGCGAGCGACATCGATGTGGTGTGGATCTATGGCTATGGATGGCCGGTGTATCGCGGCGGCCCGATGTTCTGGGCGGGCCTCGAAGGCACCGACAAGATCGTGGCGGCGCTGGAGAAGCATGGCTTCGACATCGCACCGCTGCTGAAGGAAAAGGCCGACGCGAAGACGGGCTTCTGATCCTTTAATCGGCAAGCAAAGCAGGGCCGCCTGTCCCACGCCGGGGCGGGCGGCCTTTGCTTTGTTGCGAAGCCGGTATGGGCGGGGCGAACCGGGGGCGATTCAGGGTTAAAACCATGGTCATGGCTGCCGTTACGGCAAAGCATGACCGCCATGTCGCTGATTGCAGCCCTGCTCCTCGCCGGAAGCTCCTCGACGCCGCCGGCCGCGGCGCCGCCGCAGGCTACCGCAGTCGGCGTGGCGCGCGCGCGCATATTGGCGCCGGCCGAGGTACGCCGCGTCGGCGACCGGCTGGAGATCAAGACCGGCGACCGCAAGGCACCGACACAGGTGCATCGGACCGAACGCCGCGACGGCGGAACAACCGCCGACTTTTACTGAAGCGTCTTGATGATCGCCGAGAAGTCACGGCCATCCTTGTCGGCCTCGACGAAAGCCTCATAAAGCTCGCGCGCCTTCGTCCCCATCGGGACGTCGGCATCGACGCTCGCCGCTGCCTCCATTGCCAGACGCAGATCCTTGAGCATCAGCGCCGCGGCGAAACCACCCTTGTAATCATTGTCGGCGGGCGTGGTCGGCCCAACACCGGGAAGCGGCGCGTAGCTGGTGAGCGACCAGCATTGCCCCGACGAGACGCTGGCGATGTCGAAAAAGCGCTGCGGATCGAGCCCCAGCTTCTGCGCGAGCGCGAGCGTCTCGCACGTCGCGATCATCGAGGCGCCGAGCAGCATGTTGTTGCAGATCTTCGCGCCCTGCCCCGCGCCCGCGTCACCGGCGTGGATCACGGCCTTGCCCATTGCGGCAAGAATCGGTTCGGCGCGCGCAAAGGCGTCGTCGGTGCCACCGACCATGAAGGTCAGCGTGCCCGCGTTGGCGGCCGCGATACCGCCCGAGACGGGGGCGTCGACCGCGACGAGGCCTTTGGCAGTCGCGGCTTCGATATTCGATCGCGCGGTCGCGACGTCGATCGTCGAGCAGTCGAGCAGCAGCGTCCCCGGCGCGGCGTTCGGGAAAACGTCGCCTTCATAGACGCCCGCGACATGCTTGCCCGCAGGAAGCATCGTTACGACCGCCTCGGCGCCCGTCACCGCTTCGGCAGCCGATGCAACGCGGGTGCAGCCAGCTTCGACGGCGCGCGCGAGCGCTTCTTCGCTGAGGTCGAAGGCGCGCACCTCATGCCCCGCCTTCGCAAGGTTCGCAGCCATGCCGCCGCCCATGTTGCCCAGCCCGATAAATGCGATTTTCATTATCTCTCTCCCCTCCCGCTTGCGGGAGGGGCCGGGGGAGGGCCTGTCCCGAATATTGAACTGGTGGAGAGGAAACAGACCCTCCCCTAACCCCTCCCGCAAGCGGGAGGGGGACCGGGCTCACCGCCCCTTCCACACGCCTTCGCGCTTCTCGATGAAGGCGGCCATGCCTTCGGCCTTGTCCTCGGTCGCGGCGAGAATCTGGAACAGGCGGCGTTCGTAGATGAGGCCCTGATCGAGCGTCGTTTCGAACGCG